>JAAEOA010000255.1 GCA_024223715.1 bacterium
GGAAATAATAATCAATACACCGGCAAAAGTGCTCATGCCTGCGGCAACAACACCAGCCAGAAAGAGGGCCCCTCCCCAGTCATTCAAAACCAAGGCCGTCAGGGCGGGAATGGCTTGGTCGGCGCTATCCAATTCCGGAACCAAAACTCTTGAAATGGCACCCGTCAAATATGGCAACAAGGCAATGGAAGCCCCCACGGTGACAATGATGGTCCCCATGCGCAGCATTTTGTCGCTCTTAATGGAATAAAACCGAACCAGGAGCTGAGGCATTCCCCAGGTTCCCAAACTCACAATAATTGTGAAGCTGATCAGGCCAGCCCACCCCCAGGTGCCGGGAGTATTGACCAGACCCGGATCAATGCTGTTTAAACGATCTACCAGTTCGGTCATGCCACCAACTTTTTGCAAAGACATAAAGGTGAGCAGACAAAGAGCGGCAATCATGACAATCGCCTGCACAAAGCTGGTCCAAACCACGGCCAGATATCCTCCCATGGAGGTATAAAACAGAATGACCACTCCACTGATAACCACACCAGACCAATAAGGAAGTTCCATCAGAACTTCAAAAGCATTGGCCATGCCTTTAAGCACACTGACATTGTAAATAATCAGGAAAAGAGCGGTTGCTGCGGCACTGAAAATTCGGGTTTCAGGAGAACCATAACGACTACCAAAAAAACCGGGTAGGGTCATGGAATCTAGATTGGCTGTGAACCTGCGCACTCGCTTGCCCAGAACAATCCAGGCTAGAGTTGTACCCACCAGAACATTTCCCGCTCCCACCCACAAAGTGGACAAGCCAAACTTCCAACCGAACGCTCCACCACCAATGATAACAACACTGGAATAATAGGCGGCGACAAAAGACAAAGCTGTCACCCAGGGGCCAACCGAGCGTCCACCCAGAGCAAAATCGCCGGCGCTTTTACTGCGACTGCTCAGAACAGCCCCAATGGTGGCCAGCAATCCGAGATATAGAACAAGGACAATGATGTAAATCATCATGATTCATCATCTCCTTCATTAATTTTATCGATCAGAGCCCAGACCAGAGCCAGCAAAATGGTTCCACCCAGTACCAGAAAGGCACCGAAAGTTGACCAGGGAAGATGAAATGGAGCCATGTGAAATCCTTTGCTTCGAACCAGGTTAAAAGGCGTAGGTTAATTGCCAGCGCAGAAAATGAACAACTTCATTGGTGTTGCTCAGAGAATCCTGATAACTGCCTGGGTTGAGCATTTCCCATAGCAGGTGCCCTTTGATTTTTTTATGCAAATTGAATTTTAGTTCAGATTGCATCAGCAAACCACGGCTTTGCCAATCGTTGGCCGGAGCCAGCAGGTAGGACAATCCCCAGCGGGCTTTCAGGTCTTCGTTGATTTGGTAATGCAAGTTCATGCGGGCTGCAGAAATGTTTTCCCAGGATGCGACATGAACCCGACCATCATCACCCTCACCCAGCAGAGTGTAAATGTATAGGTCACTCCATTTGGGCCAGCGACCCCACGGAGTGCGGAAAGATTTCATGCCGTTGTCATCTCCGCTGTAATAAAAGAAACCCAAGTCGCCTTCAAGATCTTGGGCCAGTTTTTTGTCCAGCTGGCCCTGCATCGCCAAAGCCAAACCATGGTCCTTGATCAACGGGTCCTCGCTTAGCGGCAGACCGTCAAGATATTGAATAGCGACTTCAAACATAGGCTGCAAGGTGCTCTTTTTACCCCATTTGATGCGACTGCTCAGGGTGTAGGTATTCAGTTCCGGCAGATGGCGGTCCGGGTCATTTTCATTTTTCCAAATGAAAGCCAGACTGTGTTTTTTGTAATTAAATTTGGCGGCCACACCAATTTCGTCCATATCGCTGAGAACCCGTTCGCTGTCTCCGGCCAGAACAATAGGGTCGTATTTCCAGTTGCGAACCGCGAACACATCCCAGCCGGTGTTTTCCTGATTGGTTCGCAAACGAATACCGTTCATGTAGATGCTTCGGCTACCATCCAGGGGGTGACCTTCAAGAACAAGAAACCCCCGGTCCCAGATGATGTCCTGCCGGCCTATTGTAACAGTGGTTTCGTCATGAGGATGCCAGTTCCACAAGGCCTGATCGATGATCAATTCATCCCAATCGAAATCCGAATTTTCCGGTTCGAAAATGTGCCGGTGTTCATTGGCCAGGCGCAAAGAGAATTCGTGATTCCCTGACTCAGCTTTCAAGCCCAGACGGGTGCGAAACCGCACCCAATTTCGATCCGGGTCCGGAGCAAAAAAAAGCACACCGTCGAGAATTTCCTGGCGGACGCGCAGGTCGAAAGTGGGCGTGAATTTCAGTGTTGCTTCTTCGGCTGTTGCCGGGGCCAGATTGAGCAAAGTTGCAATCAACAACAACAAGGTAATCATGCGTTTCATGGGCATCCTTTCGAGTGCCTCAAAAGTGCGGTTTTTTTGGGTCAGAATCAAGATTTGTTGTGGCCAGAATGAATAAATATGAGTTGGATTTCAGAAGCCATTCAAGAGGAATCTTGTTCCAATTCAGATCGCAAAGACTCCAGGACCTCGATTTTTTTAGAACCCCGGTTTTGGCCCCATTTTGGGTGAAATATGTTATAATGAGGAGAATAATACTGGATAGTTTCTGGAAGATATCCGCTATTTCACCACGTCCTTCTCATTGATCAGTCCATTGAAAGGCCCAAGGATGCTCCCTCTCCAACGCATAGCAATTGCATCTGGCGTTGCACTTGGCATAGTAGCGCTTTGTTATTTCACAATTGAACGCACTTGCAGCCATGCCGAAAAGGAATTCCCCATTCCTTTCCCTACAGAACACCGCCTGGATGAAGATGCTGAAAGCAACAACAAACTGGCCCGGAAGCAATGGATCCAGGAAATGCACCGCGCCGCCCCCGGTGTGGATTGGCGAGCCATCGAAAAAAACAACGGCAAAGAACGCCAACAATTGCGTAATGAGTTAATGACCCCAAATAACCGGAATAATCCGCCACTCTGGACTGAAACCGGAAGTCGCAACCAGGCCGGCCGCATGCATGCTGTAGCACTATCCGCGTCGGGAGACAGTCTCTACGGAGGAAGCTCCCTCGGAGGCGTTTGGAAAGGATCACTCTGGGGAGAGCCATGGCGTCCCCTTTCTGACAACCTTTATGGCGGATCTCACGGTTTGGCGGTTGCCGGTGGCCTTGACGGGTCCCCGGAAATTATCACCTCAATTACCGACAACGGATTGGTCAATTATTCCGATGATGGTGGAGCCTCCTGGCAAAAACCAGCCGGACTGCCTGCATCAATTAACGAAGCCAAGCGTGTGGCTCTTGATCGATCTGATCAGGACCGGGTTTATCTAATGATACGGCCCTCCGGTACAATGGTACTCTACCGATCTGACGACGCCGGTCTATCCTACGCTCCAGTTTTCCCCTTGAACTTATCAGCTGGCGATTTCTGGATTGACCGGGTTAACGGTGGCGACATTTATGTCATTCGTGGCAACCAGCTGTCTGTCAGTACCGACCAGGGAAATAACTGGACCGTCGTTGGAACCATCCCTCAATACAATGTTGCTCAGGTTGTTCTGACTGCCAGCGAAAATGGCGCTCCAACATTTTATGCTGCCTTGAAAACCGGTAACTCCTGGAAACTGCACAGTTCGGTTAACGCGGGAATTGACTGGGCATTCAAGTACGACATCCATGATTTCTGGGGTACTCTTTGTGCTTCAATCAGCAATAGAAATGTGGTGCTTTTTGGTGGAGTGGAATTGTGGCGATCGGTTGATGGAGGCATAAGTTTTACCCTCGTCAATAACTGGTGGGCCTATTACGACGATCCGCTGAACAAACTTCATGCCGATCTTCCAGGCCTTGATTGTCTGATGACTGATTCCGGAGAGTCTTTTTATATTGCCACGGATGGCGGATTGTACCGCAGTGACGATGCGGTGGCCACAGTGACCAACATTTCTCTCACCGGCTTGGGCGTCAGTCAGTACTACGACACCCATACAAGCATCAACAACCCTGATTTAATTCTGGCTGGAGCCCAGGATCAGGGTTATCAGCGCAGCGACCGTTCGAATGGAAACCTGACCCGTGAATTTGAACAACTGATCAGCGGCGATTACGGCCACATTACCAGTGGTGACGGCACCCACGATCTTGTGTATTCGGTGTATCCGGGTTTTGTGCTGGTTCAGACTGGTGAGTTAAACCCTGGTTTGCCTGGAATGCTTGATTTCCCCAGCGGTGAGAACCACTCCTGGATCCCTTATACTTTGGCAAATCCCGAGAATAACAACGAATTCTACATTTGTGCATCTCGTCTCCACAAAGGGAGTTGGAACGGCGGCAATAATGTAACCTACACGGCTTCGGCCCAGAATTTTGCGGTGGGAGGCAGTAATTATCTCACAGCGGTTTCCATCTCTGCGGTCGATCACGATTACCGACTGGCAGTGACCAATATTGGTCGCTTGTGGTTCTCAGTCGATGGTGGCAATCACTGGACTGACTCCGGTTTCTCCGGACCTTCCGCACATTATTTTTACGGCACGGCTCTGGTGCATTCCCCGGTTGATGAGCGAGTGGCCTGGGTGGGCGGCTCCGGGTACAGTGGTCCTGCCGTTTACGAGACACGTGATGGCGGATTAAGCTGGACCATCATGAGTGACAACCTGCCTTCAACTCTGGTCTACGATCTGGCCATCGAAAGTGCTGAAAACGAGGTATTATATGCAGCCACCGAGGCCGGTCCCTACCGGCTCGATCCAGACACCGAACTCTGGGATTACATTGGAGGAACCGAAGCTCCATTAACCACTTATTGGAGCGTGGAAAGTGTACCCGCCGATCAGTTGATTCGTTTCGGGACCTATGGTCGGGGAATCTGGGATTTCGACGTGACTTCCCCACTTTCCGGTGTCGATTACAATGCGCCTGAGATTTCTGCATTTGCATTGGAGAACTATCCCAACCCATTCAACCCTCTGACCACCATTCGCTTCAACATCCAAAACAGCAGCCAGGTTCAGGTGGGAATCTTTGATCTTGCCGGGCGCCAAATTCGCAGTCTGTATTCGGGACAGTTGTCTGCTGGCAGCCATGAGTTGAATTGGGATGGCCGAGCTGCAGACGGGGCCTCATGTGCCAGTGCAGTCTATTTTGTCAAAGTGCAAACTGAAGGAAAAGCCGAGAGTTTACGCATTACGTTGGCCAAATAGAATGGCTGCACCCAATACCATTTTTACAGTTGTTCCTGAATGAACTCCAATGCCCGGGCTTCACTCCAATAGATGGAGCCCGGTGAATAAAATCCCACATGTCCCCCGTGTTTCGGATTTTCAAACTTAAAATAATTTGAATTCGCCGCCTCTTGATGTGGATAACACTGCTCACCGAGAAATGGATCATTCTGAGCACTGACCAAAAGTGTGGGGATACGGATATTTGATAAAAACTGACGAGAGCTGCATTGACGATAATAATCCTGTGCTCCATCAAATCCATGCAAAGGCCCTGTAAAAATATTGTCAAAATCGGTAAGAGTTTTGATGGATCTTAGAGAACCTGCTTCAATTTCATCAGGAAACTGGCCAGCTTTGATGATAACTTTTTTCTTTAAACGTCGTAAAAATCTCTGATTATAAATCCAGTTTTTGGGGCTGGAAATTTCCCTTCCCGCATCACCTAAATCCACAGGAACAGAAAACGTTACTGCCCCAATAATTTTGGACCAGACTTCCCCGGCGTTTTCACCCAAATATTTTAAAATCAGATTTCCACCAAGACTGAAACCAACCAAAGCAGCTTTTTTATAACCTTTGTCCGCCACATTCTGAAGCACTGTCTTTAAATCATCAGTGGCCCCGCTATGATAAGTCCTGGGCCTTAGGTTGGGCTCACCACTGCAGCCACGAAAATTCATGGCCGCCACATCCCAACCGTGGTTATGGAAATGCCGAGCCATGCCACGCATGTATTTCCCCTGGGTGCTGCCTTCAAGACCGTGGCAAAGAACCACTACTTTGTCGAAGTCCCTCAAAAGGAAATCTACATCCAGAAAATCACCGTCAGGCGTGGGCAATCGTTCTCTTGAGAAAGGAATTGGAGGAACAGCACGAAAAACCGTTGGATAAATCGTGCTGAAATGAGTTTGACGAAACACCCAGGAAGCCGTGTATGCCGAATTATTCACTGGAGGTTCTGGCTTTAAATTCCATACGGAAGAACGAATAGCTGGCATATTCTGTGGGATTTACCCACGGGTCGTATAATTGAGGACTTTGGTACAATTGCAGGTAAGTTTCATCCCAAACGAAGTTGGGATCATCGGCATGAGAAGTGTATGCCTGTTCTCCTGCACTAAACGGATGGGGAAAATCCAAGGGATACTTCAACAATCCACGTGCAAGATCCAATCCGGAGTAATTCAAATCCACCAGACCATCAGGTTCTGGCAAATCCAGATTGTCCGTTTGATCCAGACCAAAGATTCGCAAATAGGAAATACCCTGTTCATCGGTGGCAATACCCGGCAGGCCCGGTCCCATGGGGAAAATATTCATTTCAAAATAGTCCGAATCAATATTTTGAAACCCAATAGAATAAATATTTCGCAATACATAATAAAAAGAACGCACTTCGATTTGATTGACCGGAGCTTTGAGCAACTTTAAACGGTAATAAAGATCGTCGCCTTCGTTGGGCAACTGAATTCTGGAGTCTTCATCAAATCCTGGTCGGTCTCCCACCTTAAATAGGAAATTATTCCCACTGTCGACAACCTGGTAGGTAACTGCCAGAACTGATTCATCGGACATTTCCTGCCCCATATCTATAGCAATAAAATCCCCCATCACATTCAATAACAATTCAAAGTCCACTTGCCTCCAAACGGGGCCATAAATATAGGGTTCAGAAAAATTGGCATCCGGACTGTTGGCCCCATCCCAAAAGACACCGGTTGAATCCTGGTAAACAGCGATACGAGGTACATCCTGCGGTTGAGCCAAACCCGGTTCAGCCAGCTGAAAAACTCTGATGGATTCTACTTCGATAAACTGTGAGTTGGTATTTCGCCCGGGTGTATCGTGCAATGGAGAAAAAGAATTTGCAGGCAGATCAAGTTTAAAAAATCGGTGATTCAGGTATTCATGAGCCAGAACCGAATGTTCATCAAGAATTATTTCAGGAGGTTGAGTGACATCTTCTTCGCTGCAGGCACTCAAAAAAACAACAATTAATACACTTAAAAGGGTTAGTAGATTTCGTACAAAAATCATTGTTCATCCTTTTGATCAGATTTGTCACCTTCAAAATGGTGCTGAAACATGACCATTTCCTACAAAACTACCAAGCCCTTCTTGGCGCCTTGGCACCACGATCCCGGCTTTCATTCACCCGCAAAGACTGCCCCATAAAATCATAACCATCCAACTCAGCAACAGCCACCCGGGCGTCATCATCAGGCATCATCACAAACGCAAACCCCCTGGTCACTCCATCTTCACGAACCATGACCGTAACATCGTCGACTGTGCCATGCTGTTCAAAAAGCGCCACCACTTGGTCGGTAGTGGCGCTCAAAGGCAAATTTCCCACATAGATTTTTTTCAAAACACCCTACTTCACAGTCAGTTTGAAGCTAACAGGCAGGTCTGCCGGTGGGCGACAGGTCTTGTCATCACAAGCCTGAGCAGTCACGGACAAATTGAATTTATATTCGCCGGCTTTCAGGCCTGCAGGAATAACGGCGGTAGCTTTGATGGTATCCTTGCCTTCAATCATCATTACTTTTTCGCCAAAGAAAACACCTTCATGACCATGAGGGTATTCGGCTTTCAATCCTTCAAGAATGAATTTTTCTTCAGGAACCAAATCCACGCCAATGAAGTCTTCAACCCCATGAGCATACAGGTGCCATTTTTTGGAAATATCAATATTCACATCAAAACTGAGGGTATCGCCGGCGGCGCCTTCAAGAGCTGCAGGAGCCGGGCTGACTTTTACAACCGCATCGGTTCCATATTGGGCCATGGCACTGCCGGCAGCCAGAATAGCTACCAGTACCATCATTATTGTCAAACGTTTCATCG
The DNA here is from genome assembly GCA_024223715.1 of bacterium. Lineage (GTDB taxonomy): Bacteria > Krumholzibacteriota > Krumholzibacteriia > LZORAL124-64-63 > LZORAL124-64-63 > LZORAL124-64-63. Next base: position 8,108 of record JAAEOA010000255.1, read on the forward strand.
GGGTCGTCCTTTCGGTTCGTTTCATTCTTTTCGGGCCAGAATTCGGTTGGCGGTACGGCGAATCACCAGCACAAGCCTCTCTATATCACTCTGTTCCATCATTCTATTTTCAACATTCACCCGCAAGGCCACCTGGCCATTCAGTATTGTATAACTGAACCAGGTATCGCCTTCGTTTTCCACCATTTCCTGTAATTCACGATTTAAACTATCAATTTCAGTGGCGGAATAATCTTTTACTCCATCGGGACGTTTAGGTTCCCAGCGGAAATTACAGATTCCCAACGTATTGGGCCCCAAAATCCGGAAATCATCCTGCCGACGCATACGAGCGGCCATGATTCGGGCCAATTCGATGTCCTTTTCAACCCAGGCGGCATACTGTTTACGGCCTACCATCTTGAAAGTCATCCACAGCTTCAAAGCGTTCAGACGGCGGCTGCCCTGCACGCCGTACTGAAAAAAGTTAACCTTATCGCCCTGGTGAAAACTCCGTGAATCTTTTTCAGGAGTATCCTCTTCGGAGAGAACTTTCTCCATATAGTATTCCGGATGCACCAAAAAGCTCCGGCGCAGAAAATCGCCATCACGAACCAAAATACCACCAGCTGAAAATGGCATATAAAACCATTTGTGCGGATCAACGGTAATGCTGTCGGCCTGGTCAATGCCTCGCAGCATGAGACCGTACATTTCCGAAAGGACAACCGCCCCACCGTAAGCAGCGTCCACGTGGAACCAACAATTGTAATTCTTGGCAATTTCCGCCAGTTTGTCCAATTTGTCGATGCTACCGGTATTGGTATTGCCGGCAATACCGATAATGCAGGCAGGTTTCAGGCCCGCATTAATATCATCCTGAATGCATTGTTCAAGTGCTTTCAAATCCACTCTAAAAATATCATCCTGAGGAATTTTTCTCAACTGCCCACGACCCAGACCCAAAACATCCACAGCTTTATCGAAACTGTAATGGCCCTGGCTGGACACATAAAAAATTAGCTTGGAAATTTCACTGCCCGGGCCGGCAAGGTTTTCCACCTGGGAAAGATCCCGGCCCAAAGCTTTGTTGATCGCCAGTTTCAAAGCTGTGATGTTGGACAATGACCCTCCGGAAGCCAGGGTGCCAAAGCTGGTATCGGGCAAGCCAAACAAATCGCACAACCAACGAATGACCCGTTTTTCAATGGCCGTGCCACTGGGGGCATGGCGCCAGGAAGCCACATTCTGATTCATGGCCGAAGCCAAAGCGTCGGCAAAAACAGCCACCGGCATGGGTGCCGGATTCATCATGCCAAAATAACGACGGCTGCCAATGGCCATTGTATTTGGAAAAACCTGGGTTCTGCATTCCTGCAGCACATCGGCCAGGGGTTCACCATGTTCGGGAAGAGGTTCTTCGAACATTTCATCCAGCCCCACAGGCGAAAGCGGGCCATAAACACGACGACCCTCCAGGCCTTTCCAGTATTCGACAATCATATCGACAAACTGGTAACCCATTTCCCGGACCATATTTTCATCGAGGCCATGTTCGCCGGAGGCTTTGACCAGAGAATCGTCCTGAGCTTCTTCCGGAGCCGAGCCCGCACGAAAGCCTTTTGGATTGACCGGATCATTTTTTCTGCCCGATTGCACGATATTTCCCTCTCTAATTCAATTCCCCACCGGGGGAAAAATACCTTGAGCCAATTGCAACAAAATTTTGCCAGCCCCGCCTTCAGAGACCGGGCAGGTAACCAAGTCGGCCTCACTGGCCACATCTTCAGGAGCGTTTCCCATGGCCACGCTGAAATCGGCCACCTTAAACAGGTCAAGATCGTTATAGTTGTCGCCAATAGCCACCAAAGGGCCTTCAATTTCCGGAAGGTGCTTACGTAGAAGAGCCAGACCCGAACCCTTGTCACAGGAACGATGGAACACTTCGGCCCAATAGTAAAGCCCGCCGCCCATCAGACTGCGTGTATTGATTACCTTCACACAATGGGACAGTTCTTTTTTTATGGCCGTTGAAAGAGCCATTATTTTCTCTTCAACATCTATGCTGCCCACTTCCAAGGCTTCAATAAGACCCACTTCCAGCAGATCGTCCACTTCGTGAATGGCCCCCACGGCCATCTTCCTTTTGTCGATGTAATTAGCCAGAACCTTATTAATATGGCTCTTTTCAAAATGAAGAATTCCACCGTCGGCATCGGTTCCGTAAACCATGGGTACCACATCGTACTGACGGTACAGACGCACCAGTTGATCAATATCTCGTTTTCCGATTACCTTATTTACCAGACACTGACCTGGGTATTGCGCCCACACCGAGGCACCATTCAAAAGCACCAGGGGCAAATCGTCCGGGAACCACCCCGACCCCTGAAGCAGGCCGCGAACTGATTTCAAATTCCGGCCAGTGCACAAAACCAATTCATGACCCGCCCGGCGCACGGCTTTCATAGCTTCAATTTCCCGGGTGGCCAAAAGATCGTCGAACTCAGTGTTTAACAGAGTTCCATCAATGTCGACGGCAATGATCATTTTTTGCCCCAGTATTGAGTGAGAGGATCAACAACTCCACGGTACAAAATCTCTCTGCTGACCGCGCTGAACGAGGTCATAAACGGCCGGCCATTGGCCAGGGCCTTGTCTTTATTTAGATCAAACTCACCATAAATGTTGCGGCCTTTTTTGCCCAGAGAAACAGCCAGACTGACACGGCTGCCATTTTCACGGCCGGCAACAAAAGCGACCACAGCCGCATCGTCCAACTTTGATCCCAGCAAAATATCCAGCCAGCCATCTACGTCCAGAACCATGGTGCCCTTTTGCAATCGAAACATTTGCACCTCGGTTACCCGAGTATTTATCCCATCAACCACCAAGTCCATTTCAGATATCTGAATTTCTGCCAGTTGCAAAATACCGGAAATTCGAAGCGTGCCCGGGTGATATCCCAAAATACTGTAAGGCATGGGTGGGGCCTGGTTTTGGCCCAGATCTACATTCCAAATGGCTCGTATCTCGACATTGGGCCAGTTAGCCCTCTGGGCCTCGGTTGGGTGCTGGCGACTGAACGAAACCAACTTGTCGACAGGCAATTTCGATTCACGGCCCAGAGCCTTCGCATAAGCTGTCACATCTGCCGCGGACCAGGTACCAAGGGAATCCTCAGCGGCCCAATTCATTACCAGGGAAAAGAACGGCTCTCTAATTTCATCTGGTGGAAGTTCATCGTTAGTTTCATCAGCTTTCCGGGGATTAAAATCCAGGACATCGTCTTCCCACAATTCCGTTTCCTGAGTTTGAGAAAAACCGGAACCTGAGATTAACAGAAGGACGAGGACCACTGTTGTGATCCCCGACCAAAAATATTCCCCACACTGCGCCAGGAAATTTATTGAGAGATAATGGTAAAAGCTTCGGAAATGCCCACGCAATATTGGTCCTCCGTATTTACAGCTCGGATTCGATAGAAACTGCTGCCTTGCGTATTACCGTAGTCGTTTACGCTTAACCACGTAAATGGAAAGTCTTCGACTAAAACATTGGTCATGATGGTCCCCAAATAAATATTCCCCACATACATTCGCAGGTCAACCATTGAAACATCAGGCGAAAATGTCATGTCGATGTCTTCGCTTGTGCCTTCGATCCATACTTCATCGGAACCAGGATTAGAAATAGTTATGCTGCATACCTGAGAATCGACCATTGGGAACATTGGGCTTTCAGCAACACATTCACTGACCTCAGAATCGCGAACTTTAAGCACATAATACGAATAAGTCCCATTATGTAAAGAATCGATGAGCCAATCGAATGTTCCGGTATTGGCAATGGGAGTTTCAGTCACGTAACCCAAATTCTGGTCTTGTTTCCACAACTCAATACTGACTGATCCCGTGGTATTGGCATGGTCCCAGGTCAGTTCATAATGTTCACCGGCCTGGAAAACAAGGGGTTCTTCATGTTCATCTACAAAGGAACTGGTGATGCTCATGCTGCAGCCGATAATACTGGTCAGGGAAAATTCACCGCTGGTACCGAAACAGGTATTGTCGTCGTTGGCGGTAACCCGGATTGAGAAATCGTCACCATTGTCGGCTCCCATATTGTTAGCCACCCAGCGATAAAAGCCACCGCTGTTAACAACACTCGAACTGATGAGACCCACCAAATTGCCACCTTTGAGCAATTCAATATTTACGGTGGGGGAATCGCCCTCTTCTGACCAGCGAATATTCACCGTCTGGTGATCTGCATCGCCGGGAATAAAACTCTCGCCCGCGTTGGGACTGATCAACGAAATGGCGCAATCAGCGGCGGGAGGATCGACCGGATCATCATCAGATCCACATCCCCAAAAAACTGTAGTTACAATCGAAAGAACAATTGCCAGTAGCGCAAAGCGAATGAATGCCCCATGCTTTTTCATTTTGAATTCCTTTGTTGCAGCGGAAAAACCACTCTTTTTGTGCCCCACTGAAAATACAAAATAAACACTTGCCTGGGAACCCTGAAAGCGGATCAATCTGGTCAAAAATCAGATCAGGTCCACAAAAGCCTGATGAATGCGGGTATCGGCAGTCAGTTCGGGATGAAAAGTCATTCCCAGCAAGTGCCCCTGGCGCACCGCCACCGGTTCACCGTTGTGCATGGCAACTGTTTCGGCATTCGGTCCCACACTGATGATTCGGGGTGCACGAATAAAAACAGCATCGAAAGCCACATCTGAATTGTCCAGGACATCGATTCCCACTTCTGCGGTGAAAGAATCGATTTGCCGACCATAACCGTTGCGCCTGACCTGACAATCGAGCAGGCCAAGGGGTTCCACTCCAAAATCGCTGTTTTTTTCATCTACCAGGCCGCTGGACATCATAATCAGGCCCGCGCAGGTTCCCATAACAGGATTTGTTACGGCAAAATCGAGCAAAGGTTGCCGCAAGCCGATGCGATCCATCAGACGGGTCAGAGTTGTGCTCTCGCCACCAGGAATAACCAGCGCGGAGACTTCATTCAATTCAGCAGGTCGCCGCACGGAGCGTGTTTCCACACCCAGGGCGGTGAACGCCTTCTGGTGCTTTTCGTAATCACCCTGCAATGTGAGCAGGCCAACAGGTTTATTCATAACATCCTCAAAAAACGGCCCGGCGAATTACGGTAATTTGCGCCGGGCCGTCGTTATGTTCCAGCAGAAAACTACCAGCCGCGGCCAGCCATTTTCTCGCTTTCGTCCATCTCGTTAACAGCACGGCCTTTCATGGCTTCGCCGAGGTTCATGCTGATTTCCATCAGTTTGGCAGGATCGTCGTGGAAGGTGACGGCATCGACCACGGCTTTGGCCCGTGGAGCAGGATCGTCACTGGCGAAAATACCACTGCCAACAAAGACAGTTTCAGCACCGAGTTGCATCATCAGTGCGGCATCGGCAGGAGTGGCCACTCCACCGGCGGCAAAGTTGGGAACCGGCAGTTTGCCCAGTTCAGCAGTCTCCACCAAAATATGGTAAGGAGCACCCAGGCGTTTGGCTTCGGCCATGAGTTCGTCGTCGCGCATCAGTTGCAGACGGCGAATGCCTTCGGTCACTTCACGCATGTGAGTGACGGCTTCAACGATGTCGCCACTGCCGGCTTCGCCTTTGGTGCGCATCATGGCTGCACCTTCACCAATGCGACGCAGGGCTTCACCCAGGTTGCGACAACCGCAAACAAAAGGAACTTTGAAATCGTGTTTGTAAACGTGGTTGGCATTGTCGGCAGGGGTCAGGACTTCGCTCTCGTCAATGAAGTCAACATCCAGAGCCTGCAAAATTTGAGCTTCGGCGAAGTGACCGATGCGAACTTTGGCCATCACGGGAATGGAAACAGTTTCCTGGATTTCCTTGATCATGCCAGGGGCGGACATACGACTGATGCCACCTTCTTTGCGAATATCTGAAGGGATGCGTTCGAGGGCCATAACAGCCACAGCACCGGCTTCTTCAGCAATTTTGGCCTGCTCGGCGTTGGTCACGTCCATGATGACGCCGCCTTTGAGCATTTCGGCCAGGCCGATTTTGTGTTTGAAGTTTTCCATCATTTCTTTGTTGCCCCAGGGAGTCTCCATGACTCGGCCTCCTTATTGGCATTCCAGGTATGCGTACGGGAATCCGGATGTGATCCGGTTGTGAATTGATTCAGGCAGGAAAGATAATTCATTGAAGGGAGTTTCGAAAGGGAAAGCGGAGAGTGCATTGTGACGAGAATCGCCTGTTTGTTCAATTTTCCTATTAATGACTTAAATTTTTCGTTGTGCCGCGGAGAATGTTGTTTGCTGGGAAGTGGATTTAATTTGCCCAAAAGCAATGCTCGATGGTCAAAATTTCACATTATTCTTAAGATTTGTTAGTTGTTCACCTTCCAGCAACATTCTCCGCGGCACAACTTTTTTCTTTACCTGATTAACCATCGTTCAGCCAGATTCACTTGCCCGCAAGCATCGAACAGGTAAGCAACTTTACTGGCAAAATAGGAGCAAACCGGAACGCAGGATGTTTTTGGCAAGGCAAAATAAGACTGATTTCGTCTGAATTTTCTTTATCTAGTTTCCCAAGAAAACCCTTAGAATTCGGGGCCTGTCAGGCATTTTTGAGATTTGAGGGCTTCCTTCCGTTGGGGAGATCCAGTGCCATAGAGCAGTAATTGTTCTATGCTGATATTCTAGCTTTTTTCTATAACAGGAGGTTTATTATGAAAAGAATTCTACTGCACCTTATTTTTGTTCTCTTTGTACCCTCTGTTACCCTGGGGGTTTGGGAGTCAGTACCTAGTCCGGGCCAGCCAGGCGACTTTGACGGCCACGAAGTTTTCCTCTCCGGCGATAATCAGCTGTTTACCGGAAGTTTTCGGGGACTGGTTTACAGCAGTATAAATCGAGGCGATACCTGGGAACTTGTGGCCAACGATATTGGTACAGATTGCGCTCCGGTCGTATCATTGTTGCAGGTTGGAGATTGGCTTTTTATGAGCCGAAGTTATTTCGGAGTCTTCAATCACCGTTCCCATTTCAATGGTGCTGACTGGTCTGATTGGGAACCCATCGGATATCAGGATGGCGAAATCCGATCCCTTACGTCAATAGATGGGATCTTGTTTGCGGTTTTTAGCGGTGGCATCGTCAACCGCTCCGATGATCTGGGGATGACCTGGGCCGCGGTTACGGCTCCGGAATCACATCAGGTTGGAAAGGTCTTTTCACATGAGGGGCATCTTTTCACCAGCCAACAACAGATCAATGGGGGCCAGATCTACCGGTCCGATAATTTAGGGGAAAGCTGGGTACCAATCGGAACCTCTCTCACCTCATCTTACATATGTTCCGAAATCCACTGGCAAGATCAATTTTTACTCTGTGTTTACCATATGGGCGGGGACGGAACTTTCTGGTCTTCACCAGATTTCGGTGAAACCTGGCAGCAGGTTTTGACGATGCCCACAACCAGCAACTTTAACGGCCTTGCTATTATGGACGATGGTCGCCTTGCAGTGGGTGCTTCGGGAGGTTATCCGGAGTTGGCCAGTATCTGGCTCAGCAATGATTTGGTTGAATGGGAGAACTTCACGCACGACCTGCCTCAATCGGCCTGGCCTTTCAATTCGTTGACTGTCCACGACGGCTGGTTTTTTAAATCCGGAGGAACGGTGACCAAGTGGCGCGCTCCACAAACCGGCACGCTTTCTGCGGTTGAGGGATCACCCCAAGGTGTGTTGGTAAGTAATCTGAAGGCAACTCCCAACCCGTTCAATCCACGCACAGATTTTAGTTTCACTCTTACCGAACCAGGGTTAATGGAACTGGTGGTTTTTAATGTCTCGGGACAGAGGGTGGCGGTAATTGCCGATGGCTACTACGAGTCCGGTGAACATCAGATTACCTGGCAAGCCAAGGACACTCAGGGCCGGTCGGTGCCCAGTGGAGTTTACATGGCACGATTGACCATAGGCAACCACACAACAACCAAACGCTTGGCGTTAGTCAGGTGAGGAAAACTCAACGCACAATATCGGTTTTCCCAAAAACCATGGTATGGGGTACCGTTGTGCTAAAATTTCTTTGGATGGAATGAATGGCTGGGACAGAGGCAGTAGTCTGCCAAGAAGACTCGGACGCCATTTTCACTAGATGCGAATTTATCGTGGACAAGAGGGTACGAATTCGGAGGGGGCGCCTACCTGGAATATGCCCAGGCCAAATTCCAGGACTGTTCCTTCTTACGCAATGGGTTTGATTCCGATTCCGAATTTGGTCCAAGTATCCAAGGTATTAACCGGCAGTTTCGCTGGCCAGTTTGGTATTACGGTAATCTGCAATGGCGGAACGGCAGCCAACAAAGCTGGCCGAAATAAACGGTATCCACACGCCAAACCTTCCTGGCCGATCTTGATTAAGGGGACCCCATTTCAAGAAACAACTATCGGAACGCTCATTATTCCCACTAATGTAATAAAATATTGCTTTCCTTGAAATAGTCCCACCCGCCGAACCTGGTTTAAGGATCAGGTAGGATTGTGGAGTAGCCAGAGAGGCTAATGAACGGGATGAGATGGAGCAAAAATCGTTTATACCCAAGGGGTAAATGTTTGCGCAAAGCGCGGTCGGTTGAACTCCAAGAACGTGAACTACACTAACTAATTCAAACGACCACAAAATCTGCGTCTTTGTCCGGAATTTTCATCCCAATCACTTTGGGAGCAAAAAAAATTGCGGGTATCATAATGCCAGTATATATCGGGATCCGTTCTCAATTAAAACATGTGTCTCACAGAGTCGATAATACAGGCTCGTCTCACTTGGGAGGTTATGCGCTGGATGTGTTTTTAAATTTTTAGTTGTGCCGCGGAGAATGTTGCTGGAGGTAGAACAACTAACAAATCTTAAGAATAATGTGAAATTTCGACCATCGAGCATTGCTTTTGGGCAAATTAAATCCATTTCCCAGCAAACAACATTCTCCGCGGCACAACATAAATTTTTTATTGGGATTGACCCATTCAACACCTCGCCCGGCAGAAGAACCACCGGGCGAGAAATCAGTTTAATAAGACTGTGAGAACAGAACCCTGCCAATACTCTTCTTACCACATTTAATACATTCACCCTCGGCTTCATCCCTTTCAAAAGGAATGTTCCGAATGGTAACTTTGGTAAGATCCTGAATTTCTTTCTCGCAATCACCCTCGCCGCACCAGTGACAGTGGGCAAAGCCGCCATCACCTTTAAACAGCTCGGTGAATTCATCCCAGGTATTTAATTCAGTGGTAGCTTCTTCCAGACGCTGTTTGGCGGCTTGGAAAAGATCATTCTGAATGCGGTCCAGCTCGGCAGGCACCGCCTCGGCCAAATCGGCAAATTTTACGGGCTGCTTTTTGCGATCATGCCGGGCAGCCATCATCACCTGGTCGTCTTTCAAATCGCGAGGACCAATTTCCATGCGCAAAGGCACACCCTTGCGTTCCCACTCGCCGTACTTCCAGCCTGGTCGCATGTTGTCGCGTTTGTCCACATGTACGGCACCAACAATGGGGCGCAATTCAGCAGCAATTTTTTCCGCCGCGGCAACCACATCGACCATCTCTTCATCTTTGCGCCAAATAGGAATAATAACCGCTTTGGTTCCGGCAATTTTGGGAGGCAGAACCAGTCCGTCGTCGTCGCTGTGAGTCATTATCAAAGCACCCATAATACGGGTGGACATACCCCAGCTTGTGGCCCAAACATGTTCAACTTTTCCTTCGGCGTTCTGGTACTTCACGTCGAAAGCTTTGGCGAAGTTCTGGCCAAGATCGTGGCTGGTGGCTGCCTGAAGAGCTTTGCGATCCTGCATCATTGCTTCAATGGAGTAGGTTTCCTGAGCTCCGGCAAAACGCTCGTTCTCGGTTTTGGCACCGCAAATAACAGGCATGGCCAGAATATCTTCAGCAAACCAGCGATAAACTTCCAGCATTTGCAGAGTTTCTTCGCGGCCCTCTTCTTTAGTTGCGTGAGCGGTGTGCCCTTCCTGCCACAAAAACTCGGTGGTTCGCAGGAACATGCGGGTGCGCATTTCCCAACGCATAACGTTGGCCCACTGGTTAATCAACAGGGGTAAATCGCGGTAGCTTTGAATCCACTTACGATACTGATCCCAAATAATGGTCTCGCTGGTGGGACGAATAATGTATTCCTCTTCCAGCTTGCTTTCCGGATCGGGAATAACATCGACCTTGCCATTTCTTTCCACCTGCTTGAGGCGATGGTGAGTCACAATGGCGCACTCTTTGGCAAAACCTTCTACGTGCTGAGCTTCCTTAGCCAGAAAACTTTTGGGAATCAGCAAAGGGAAATAGGCATTTACATGGCCCAGTTCCTTAAATTTATCGTCCAGAGTGCGTTGGATATTTTCCCAGATGGCATAACCGTTGGGCCGGATGACCATGCAACCGCGCACGGGGCTGTTTTCCGCCATTTCGGCTTCGGCGATAACGTCCTGGTACCAGCGGCTGTAGTCTTTGCTTCGTTTGGTGATCTCACCCATAATAGGCCTTCCTCGGATTGCTCAATAAAAACAGCGGTATTTAGTAATTAGAAAGGGAAGATAGCAGATAACGCCCCAAGGCGAAAGAAAATGCACCGAAGAAGCTGACAAAACCCGATATTAGACCGGAGATTTCCGGGACATGGTAAAAATGAGTCCGATTTGCTGGGCCAGACCCGACAACTCATGAGCCTGTTCTGCACTCACGTCCTGGCCTTTGGCCCCGCCATCTGCATAGATGACTCCCCAGACATTATTATCGGTTGTCCTGATGGCAGCCGTGCCGTAACCCCTGCATTGAGCCAGTCGCAAAAGCTCTTCCCCGGCCAAAGGTCCATAAGCGGGGTTCAAAGCGTCGGGAACGTGGAAATCTCTATGCTCTAAAATTGTTAAGGCCAGAGCTCCGCTGCTCCGTTTCAAAGGTAAATCCAGGAAGTGCGCCAGCTCTTCGGCAGCAAACCCAGCCCAATATCGTGAAACCAGGTTGTGATTTTCCCTATCCGCCTCAAGCAGAACCACACGTTCAAATCCCAGAATTTCCACCGCACCTTCGAGAATTAAGTTAACCAATTGCTGAGGTTCCTGCCCTGAAGCAAGCCCCTGACCAACTTGCCGATATAGTTTCAATTGCTGGGCCGTACGAGCGGAAATTTCTTCCTCACTCATGCTTCGCGGGGCGACATCAATACTGCCGTCTTTATTGACCACGGCACCAAATTCTTCCAGATCACCCATGTCCATTCCCAAACAGTCAGCAAGGTTTTCAACTTCCGCTACTACCCGTGAATACACCTGGTCCAACTTGTTTGATGGAATGCCCAGACTGCGGCCGGCTTTGCGCAGGATTTTGTATTCCTGACTCTGTTCTTTCCCTTCGAAAGTAAATCGACTCATGGCATTCGCAAAAACGATACAGGCCAGCAGTGGATCCAGATTTTTTGGTGGTGAGAGAGGATCGATGTCGTGATGGTCGCCGATCACATTCTGTAATTGAACCGGCAGACCCCACCGTGCTGACAATCGTCGGCCAGCCCGGTCATGAGTAATGCCAAAATGACGTCGCTCGGCTTCCAGGGCGGGAATGCCACCGGACAAGTCAGCAAGCACTTCGTCCATGGCCGCGGGTGAGCATTCCAGAAGAACCACTTTGCCAATATCGTGAATTAAGGCCGTAACAAAAGCCTCTTCGGCGTGAACCGTTGTTGTGCTTTCAGCAAGGATTTGGGCAAAGGCCGCGGTGATTAAACTATGCCGGGTAATGACTGCCAACCAGGGAGAACGCGACAATTTACTCATCATGTCGAACACCGAAAGTCCCAGAGCCAGTTTCCGGACCGTTTCAAAACCCATGACAATTACCGCGCGCCGAACAGTGCGTACTTTTTCCTGTCCCCGACGTTGGTACAAAGCGCTGTTAACCACTTTCAGAACCCGCATGGTCAGGGCCTGATCTTTAAGAATGCAATTGGCCAGGTCATCGGCACAGCTGCGGTCATCGGTGGCTACTTTTTGGATTTTCAGCAGAGACTGGGGAAGGCTGGGCAATTCGCCCATCAGTTCAATCTGTTCAAAAACATCGGCGCTGTTCATAGTCTTTTCTCCGAAAAAGGGTGATATCAACCCGACAACCGGCTTTTGATACCCTATTTTATCGGCTAAAAAATCAGAACCTTGATCAATCGTGTTTGCGCGCCAACCAGAACCGCTCCAGAGGATCAATGCCGTATCGCTGGCGATCGGCAATAGAAACAGACTCGCCGGCAATTACTTCTTTGACTTCCCACTCGGGGCGAAGAATAAGATTGCCAAAATCGGGGGCAAATTGCCAGGCATGAGCATGGGCCCGGTGCGGATCAATTTCAATGCGGTGACTGTGAGCCTGACCCGGTTCAAAAGGAACCTGCAACCAGGCGGTTCCACCGGGTTTTAAAATGCGAAGAATTTCGTCAATGCAATCATCCAACTCGGGAATGTGCTCCAGAACATGGCTGCAGAAAACCCAGTCCACCGCCCCATCAACAACCGGAGTTTGGCGCAAATCAGAAACAAAATCAGGGGAAAAGCGTTGGTCGTCGGCATCGACATCGCAACGGAAACAACGGGCCAGACCTTCATGCTCCAAGACAAAACGCATGGCTGTGGAAAGAGAAAAGCCCACCATGACACCCGGGTTCCAACCCGGCCGACTGGCTAATTCATCACGCACACCGAGCACCAATTGGCGGTGGCGATCAAACGATCCGCAACCGGGGCAAATGCAATGGGCAATGACTTCATCGGAAGAAAGGAAGGTTCGGAAATTTCGTCCCTGCCAGTTGCAAACCGTACACTCACGCCTCTTGGCCGGAATAAGCTTTTCGCTCAGGGGCAGTAGCATATTATCTACGGCTCCGCCCACTACCTTTGCCGCCATAATCGGGTGCTTCCAAAAACAGGCCGGTGAATGGATATTAAAAAGTGTATCGGTCACAAATTTTAGAGCTGGCAAGGTTTCCTCCGGCCGGACATACAGGGAATTGGGGTGCGACCTTGGGGTTATCGGCCCAAGTTCGTTTACCTGAAGCAATTCCGGGGAATGATAACAGGGTGAAAAAATTGAGCAAGGATGGAGTTTGGCGACTTTTCGGGCAAAACCACAATCCACACCTGCTAAGGACGCCAGACCAGCCGCAAACTTGCAAAGCCAATACTGGAATCGTCATCACTTTCGGTATGGCTTTCCGGTTCGTAGTTAGCCAATAAATCCAGACTGAAATTTTTATTGATGTGCCAATTGGCCATCAGCCAAATCTCCCAATAATTAAAATCGGAATAAAAAGAGGTCAGATAGTCGTCATCAAAAACATCGCCTGAGGTTGATGTGGAGTTTTGGCTGTAAATTCTCCTGCCAACTTCCACCATCAGTGAACCGCTGACATCCGAAGCATATGACTCCACTCCGGATCGAAACCCGAATTGGGTGTATGTTTCAGGAGAAGATCCAGCATCCAGACGCTCACCGGCCAGGCCCAGCTGCCAGTTGGCTTTCAACACATCACCCCAGCGATAACCCAGGGCCGATTCAATGCGCCAGGAATCGAAATAAACACTGGTTTCTTCATCGTATTGCCATATTTCATTTTGCACATCAAGAAAAACGAAACCATTGCCGGCACTGACCAAACCGTTAAAATCTGTCCAGTGGGCCCAGGCCGAAGGACGAACGGTTTCATCTTTTATAAGGCGGCGGCCACTTTTATGAAAAAGACGCAAGCCCTGGCCGTTTTCGTCATGAAAATCGAGATCGCCTTCTATTCGATGAATTTTTCGATTAATTTCTACTGTATCCGGATAAGACCTTTTTGAGTAGCGATACCCCACGCTCCACATTTTATCACCAAGGTGGCTGCTGCGCAGAAAGGCCCCAGCCCCCAAATCACGGGCATCAACTTCCAGGCTCGATGGATTCCTGAAATCGGTGGCACTGCTCCAGCCGCGTAATTCCAACTTGCTTCGGGAGGCTATCCAGGGATAAGCCCGCAAATCGAAACGGCCTTCAATATTGTCACTGCTCAGGGAATATTCGGTGGCATCTTTGTATTGGCGACCATAAAATCGTCCATCCATTCGCCAGCGAACCTGCCGGTTATTATCATGATATTTATACTGAGCTTCCAAAAGCTGACGGTAAAGTTCACTGCCAACCGCCGCCTCAGCCCGCAGGCGCCATTTGTGCGTGGCCTTGCGTGGGCTGCGCCCTTCAATCCCGGCAGTGAGAACATATTCGCTGATGGTTTCAGTGGTATCGGTGGTTGCTAACGGATAGGAATGCATCAGGGCATCGTAACCGGCGCTGAATACCGGAGACCATTCGCTATTGTCGGGCCGGGGTTTGAAACTTTCAAAACCAGCCAGGAAATTATCATCGGAAAGAGAATCTTCCAAAGCAAAAGCCATGTCAGCACTCTGAGCCAGGCACAAGAAGGGGAGCGCTGCCATAAGCGCTCCCACCAGGAACAGAATGTGGGTTCTGCCTGTCAAACTAACCTCACCGGATCAGGTCTTCGGCCTGAGTCAGCAAATCGTGTGCGGCGCGAATTCTGCGCAGGGCCGTCTCAATTTCATTCTCACCGAGGCTGCGTTCAGAATCGAAACGCTGCTGACGGGCCCGTTCCAGCAAACGACGGGCAGCCTCAAGCTTGGAATTCAAAACTTTTTCCGTCACCAGATTGTGGCGTTCATCCCAGCGTTCGATCTGTCGTTCCACCGCTTCGCTATTGGGAGCTGTTGACGCCCCATTCATGGCTTGGCGAGCCAGACGTTGACACAAATTAGCCATTTGCAAAGCGCGGCCCGGCTGACCCTGATCTCTGAAAACCAAAGCCTGATCCAGGGCTTCGTCAGACTTGGTCAACATTTTCAGGGCAGCCGGATCGTCGCTGTTCTGCAATTTTTCCTGGGCGCGTTCCAAAGAAGTGCGGGCCATTTCAATTTTTCGGTCCAATTTCTCTCCACCGCCATCGTTTGCCAGCTGGCGTGCCGCACGATGCATTAACTCTTCAGCCTGTTTCAACATTTTGAACGCCAAACGAGCGTCGCCCTGCTGATACTGCTCCTGGGCCCGCAGAGCCATGGTTTCACTCCGGCGCAAAAACTCCAGAGCCGGCTTGTGATGCGCTTCTCGAGCCTGTTCCAGAAGATGAGAATGCTGATCGCGAAATCTTTCCACCCGCAAAAGCAGCCGCTCTTCGTAACCCATGGATTCGCGAGCGAGACGAACCGCGTTTCGCATGGCCGTGCGAGCACTTTTGGCGGTATTTGAAGCCATCAAAGGATGGTTCTCATCCAACAGACGTATGGATCTCAAGTGGAGATTTTGAGCTTCTTTCAGGACTTGACGGGCAGGGACATTTTCAGTTTCCCGTACCACTTCGTAAGACCATTCCAACAGCTCAGTATTGCGTTCAATATATTCTGCGATCAGGTCGTATTGAGGAGTTTGGGCCTGGGAATCGGGGGCATTCATAATACCGATCAGGACAAACAACAAACCCCAGAAAATTATGAAATTTCTGCCCTGCAGGCGTATTGTGTTTTTCGGTAGTAATAAATTCATTTCAAACCTTCCAAAATCAAAGAGGCGGACGCCCTGGCCTTGTTATGTCGCATCCAGTGCAGGGTGCGTGCCACAAAAGGCTCGCACCACTGTCTATGCTAAATAGTTGTTTTTAAACAAGTTGAGAGAACTCAGTGGTTTTGCCCCAGTCAGTATGCCCAGTAATGGTAAAATTGCGTACCTGAAGGTACAGCCCAAAAGGGCATTCGCCCCTCAAGGAGCAGGTTAGTCTTCATCCAGGACAAGGCGCACTTTGGTTAGCAAATCGACCATGGAAAAGGGTTTTTGAAGGAAGTTCATGTCTTCATCCAAAATACCATCCTGAGCAATAACGTTTGCAGTATAACCGGACATAAAAACACTTTTTAGATCCGGCAGAAAACTCAGCAGACCGGCTTCCAATTCCGGCCCACTGGCACCCGGCATGACCACATCTGAAAGAAGCAGATGAATCTCCGTTTCGTTTTGTTTTGCCAGCTCAATGGCTGTTTTTGGCAATGAGGCAGCCAGCACATTGTAACCTTTGTTAGTCAAAATTCTGGTGGTCATTTCAAGAATAGCCTCTTCATCTTCAACAAGTAAAATAGTCTCCGAACCAAAACCTGCATCTTCTCGAATTTCGACCACCTCAACTTCTGGCATATCACCCAAATAAAGAGGCAAATACACCTTTGTGGTGGTTCCCAGTCCCCGTTCGCTATAAATATTTATATTGCCACCATTTTGCTTGATAATTCCGTAGAC
>JAAEOA010000256.1 GCA_024223715.1 bacterium
AACTCAGCATTTGAACGGAAACAACTTCTCCCTTTAGGTACCTGGAGACACCTTCCGGGATCAGAAGAAGGGCTTTGGCATCAGCCATCTTTTTTAAACGGCTGAAACTGTTTGTGGGGCGAAAAATTGGATCCTTACGTTTATTTTGCAGGTAACCGAAAATTGCCTGAGTCCAATCACTTTGCCCTTCAAGCGTCTCGTCAAGCATTGCCGTCACCTGAGGCAGGCCTGGTTCAAGATATCCGGAAAGCTTGAGTAATCCCGGCAGAGCCAGTTGAAGAAAGGCCACCAGGTTGGAGGGCGGGCCGCCGGGAAGGATGAATACGGGTTTCCCGTTTAGCATCCCGAAGCCAACGGCTTTACCCGGCCCTAGCCGAACGTGATGATATGCCTTTTTCCAGCCCAGCGCCTTCAGGACCTTTTCCATAAGGTCCCGATCTCCTGTCCATGCACCACCACTGGTAATTAGAGCGTCATGGCTCAAGGTCATCTGGAACAGCTTCTCTTTGAGCATATCTTTACTGTCAGGCACTATTTCAAGTCCGGTGATCATTCCGAACCGCCGGCACCAGGCATGCAAAGTCAACAGGTTACTGGCATATATATTGCCTTCCGATAACGGTTGTCCCGGGAAAACTAACTCATCACCCGTGGCTATCAATGCCACACGCGGTCGGCGATACACGTGAACTTTCTCAATCCCTCCAGCAGCCAGCAGCCCAATCTTGCCTGGCGACAGAAAGCAGCCATCCTGAACAATAATTTCACCCCGTGAGATGTCATTACCCTTGGCAAGTATATTACGCCCTGGTTCTGCATGTTTGTATATATTGACTGTTTTAGAGGAATTTGTCGTGAATTCTTCGGCGACAATCGAATCGGCACCTTCCGGAATCCTTGCGCCAGTTAGTATGCGAAGCGTGGTTCCTGGATCGACAATAAACCTATCCTTCTGGCCCGCACCAGAAATTCCAATAAGCCTAAGACAAACCGGATTTTCCGGTGTTGCCCCTGAAACATCCAACGAATTTACCGCATAGCCGTCTTTCATTGACACATCGACCGAGGGAGAATCGACAAGTGCCTGCAATTTTTCAGCGGATATAAAACCGTTACTCTCCGCAAGGGCCATTTCAACGGCTTCAAGGGGCTTGATGTTAGCAAGAGT
>JAAEOA010000257.1 GCA_024223715.1 bacterium
CAACAGGCCTCGGCGCGGACTGGATTTGCCGTTAATGGCATTGGGCTTCAGCACCCGTTCAAAGGTAAAGACAACATCGTCGACTGTAACCGGGTCGCTGTTGTGGAACTTGGAACCATTGCGCAGAGTGAAGATGTAGGTGGTTGCCTCAGTTTGCTGCCATGATTCCGCCAGCTCAGGCACCACTTTGCCCTCATGAGTGCGTGTAACCAGACCATCAAACATATTGCGCATCATCGTGTCCGTCTCCCGGCTGCGGTACATCAATGGGTCGAGGGAAATAAAGGCATTGGTATTCATACCCACAATGATTGTGTCACCTTGTTTGAGACTCACATCATGCAGGTTCACCCGGTTGTCCATGGAAGGACTGAAGTTAACCACATCAAGCCCGGCGGCCTCAAAATTGGGAAGGATATAGCCGAAGACCCAGGGCACGTCTATGTAAATATTATCCTGAATCTTATAGTAGGCCTTCCTGCGAACCGGAGGGACATCTGAGGAAGCAGCAAGATTCATCAATTCATCCACTTTCGGATTTGAGTAGAAGGAGTAATTGCCCCGTCCACCGGTTGTTACTTTGGGCTGTGCCAGGTCATAGGGATCAAAATACGCACTCCCCCAATCGGTCAGGTAGGCACTGCGATTTCCTCTCTTGACTTTTGAGCTAAGGTCCGTTCTTTCAAAAATCTGAACTTCCACCTGCACACCAATCTTCCTTAATTGTTCGGCAATGAGATTGGCTTCCAGGTGCCTGTAAGGTGGAGCATCAAGGGTGAAGGTCAGACTTTTGGCTTGGGCACCGGCCAGCAATCCCACAACCATCACGTGAGCGACGATTAGTTGGATTGCACCTTTTATTAAAAGACTTAATGCTTTCATCGGCTACACCTTCCCTCCTAACTCTTTTTGATGAACGGCCATGAGGCGGCGTCAGAGTTCTTAACCATCCATACCAGGCATCATTATGTCCAGAAGAATTATATAGTAAATCAACTAATTTGGATATTTAACAAGTTACTAAAAAATTTTCATGAAATATTCAGGTTAAAGCCTGTGTTTAAAGGCAAACCAGAAGTGATAAAATGATAAGAATGGAATGCAGCTTCATATTATACCCCCGCAAAAAAAAGTTATGAAAAGCCCGAATCTTTGGGCTTTTTAAAACTCACAGCCATGAGGCCATTTCCAGGAGTATGGGTTGGCAGCTAAAAGTTGATGCGACGCTCCGCATGAACATGAAAAACCGACGCCGACGATGGATAGTTGCCCTGGA
>JAAEOA010000258.1 GCA_024223715.1 bacterium
AAAAATTCAAAATAATTAAGGTTTATGTGTTCTGTTCCGGGAACAAAGCGCATGGTTTGCAGGCCAGCATCCAAATCTACGGTTACGGAAAGAGTTTCCCAGTTTTGCCATGAACCTGTGTGCGGAACTTCCAACTCACCGGTTTTATCGACCCGGTTGAATTCCAGGTGGAAGTTACGGTTGGGGAACATCGAGGCTAACCGGATATCCAGATCGTATTGACCGCTGACAGGCACCTCAATAGTGTATTCAACCCATTCTCCCGGCATGGTCCAGCCTACATTGTAGCCGGAGCCAGCATCGGAACATGATTCAATATCCACATCTTCGCTGAGTCGGTACTGACCACCGTTGTTGCCTGGATCTGAGTCCTGGTAAGCGACACCCTGACCACCGAGGTCATAGTTCTCAGCTTGAACCACAGCGGGAAGGGTAATAGGTTGCCCAAAATAGGGCGCCTGGCCACAGCCTGACCCAACAGTGACATCCACTGTGGATTCGGCTGTTCCGCCTTGATTGTCGATGACTCTGGCTTTGAGTTCATAACAGCCATTATCTGCATTTTGCCAGATGATTTCATAGGGTGGGGCGTCGTCCTGGCCCAGGAGCGTGCTCCCATTGTAAAACTCAACACGTTCAACAGAACCATCTGCATCGGAAGCGTCAGCCTGAATGTGGATGTTTCCGGCAGGAAGAGTGCTTCCTGAAACCGGTGTGGTGATAACAACGGTTGGCAGTTGATTTTCTATATTTTCATAGACCCGAACGTAGTCCAGTAGAAAATCCTGGGGCAAATTGTCGGTTATGCAACCCGGTTCAAGGCAACCGGTATAATTCCCACCAACTGCAGTATTGAGAATAATATAGAATTCCTGATCAAAAGGGGCTTGAGGGTTGCCTGGCGCTGCATCGGAGTACCATTGTGAACTGTGTCGGGTCATGAACAATACATCGTCTACATACCAGCGAATTTCATCGGCTTCCCACTCTACAGCGTAAATATGGAACTCATCGGCAAAGTTCGCGCCACCCAGACTGTATGACTCGCTGGTATGAGTATTGTTGGGCCAGTTTCCGCCAAAATGCAGGGCTCCGCCCACGGAAGTGGTGTTGTTAGCCGACTCCATAATGTCAATTTCGCCGCTGGCGGCCCAGCCACCATAAACATCGTCCTCGGGCATCATCCAGAAGGCTGGCCACATTCCGTTGCCCGTGGGGATTTTGGCGCGAGCCTCAAATCGGCCGTACAGGAAACTATGTTTGTATTGGGTATTGATGCGGCCTGAAGTGAAGCTCATTCCACCATAATACTCATTTTTGGCCGTAATTTTTAAATTGCCGTTTTCAAGGCTGACATTTTGGGAGCGGTAATATTCCAACTCATTATTGCCCCAACCGCACAGGTCCGGACAACCAGTTCCTATGGCGTAATTCCAGTCATTTGTATCCAGTGAGGTGCCGTTGAACTCATCGGACCAGACCAATGACCAAGTGGCCCCTGCAGGGGAGGTGGAAAACCCCATGAGCAAGGTGACAGACAAAACCAATAAATAACGCATGGACTTTTCCGTTCAAAAACGGGGAAAAGGCAAAAAGTTGAATGTCACACGACAGACCCCTGGGAGCGTTTCCCATTATACACTAAGTTCGGTTGCCGTACAAAGAAAATTTTGACTTTTAGTTTTTATTCTAAACCGCATAGTCATGCGGTTGTATCCCCACAAGAAAAGTGTATAATTGCTTCACTAACCTTCTCACTAGTCACTTTTTAAAAAGAAGAGTTTCCATGACTGACAAAATTATTAAAGTCATCATCGTTGAAGACAACGAAACCATTCGCGAAGGATTAACTCTGTTGATCGATTCCAGTCCTCATTTGGAATGCCCCGCTACTTTTGACAATTGTGAAGACATGCTCAGTAAAGTGGAAAACTTAATGCCTGACCTGGTCTTGATGGACATCGGATTACCAGGCATGGACGGAATTGAAGGTGTGCGGCAATTGCGTAAACTTTTGCCTGAAGCGTTGGCTCTCATGCTGACAGTTTACGAAGACAATGAAAAAGTATTTGATGCCCTTTGTGCTGGTGCGGGTGGCTATTTAGTCAAAAATACCAAGCCTGCCAGATTGGTTGAAGCCATTGTTGAAGCGGTTAATGGGGGATCACCCATGAGTGCCAACATTGCCCGCAAAGTGGTGGGGTATTTTCACAAATCGAAAACGAATACCGAAGAGGAAAAAATCAAGATAACCGAGCGGGAGCGGGAAATTCTGACCGAAATGTCGCGTGGGTGCAGCTACCAGCAAGTTGGCGATACGCTGTTTATAAGTGTGGATACAGTGCGGCATCATATTCGGAATATTTATCGAAAAATGCAGGTGCATTCCCAATCCGAAGCGGTGACCAAAGCTTTACGCAAGGGCTGGATTTAGGCTGCGACCCCGGGCTTAATTTGCCGGCCCCTGGAAAGTGATTTTTGTGCCTTTCCCTGGCGCTGATTCAATACTCAGATTGCCGCCAAGGGTGTGGGCCCGCGATTGCATATTGACCAAGCCATTGCCGCCACCTCTGGGTTTGTTATTGGCAGGCTCAAACCCAGTGCCGTTGTCGGTGAGAATAATACTCAAATTGCCCCGACTGAAGCGGGCTTCCAATCGAATATGATTGGCTTCGCTGTATTTGATGGCGTTGCTGATGGCTTCCTTAAAAATCATCAGCAACTGGCGCCTATATTCCATGCGCAATTTAACTTTTTTAAGAGAATCAAGATTTACGTCTTCAAAACGTATGCCCGATTCGGCCAGCATTTCGGAATTACTTTCACCCAGTTTTGCCAGCAGGTCAAAAAGAGAATCCAGCTTTGGATTCACCAGCCAGACAATGTCGCTCATGCTGGAAATCAGACGCTGAGAAGTTTCTGCAATGCGGTCCACGTCCGGTTCAATTTTTTGACTTTCGGGTGTCGGTAATTTATGAGGAATGAGAGAGCTGACGATGGAGATTTCAGTCAGTCCGGCTCCAATGTCGTCGTGCAAATCGGCGGCAATGCGGGTGCGTAGCCGCTCCAAGGCAAGCAACTGGCGCACCCTGAACAGGATAATGAGTCCCACACTGCCCCCGACAACAAGAATACTCAAAGCAAGGAACCACCAAGTGCGCCAGAAGGGAGGAGTAATGGTGAATTGCCAGACTTGCACCGGACTATGGCTGCCGTTGGGTAAATTGGCAGAAATTTCAAATTTGTATCTTCCCGGAGTCAGACTGGTGTACTGAACGTACTGGCGTTGCGACTGAACCCAATCCTGATCGACAGACGACAACCGATAACGATAAAAAACATTTTCCGGGTGGGGCAGGTGAATGCCCGTGAATTCAATTTTCAAATAGTTGTCCCGATGAGAAAAAGAGGGTTGTGAGGCAAATTCTTCCTGAGAAATTTCCCGGTCAAAAATACTGAACTTGTTGATTTTTAGTAAAGGATTTGTTGCATTGGCGTTATCGCGATTTTTATCATAGCGGCTGGCTCCGCCAATGGTGCCCACCCATAAATATCCGTCCGGGGAAAGGGCAAGAGCCCCTTGTACGCATTCATCGCTACCCAAGCCGTCGCGATGGCTCAGATGTTTGACCTGCCAGTTGTCGCCATGTGAATTAAGAATATTCACACCCCGATTGGTGGATAAATAAACCTGGCCATCCGAGTCTTCCACAATGGCCAGAACCGTATTGTCCGATAGGCCGGTTTCGGTATTTAAAAACCTCAGATCAGAAGTTTCCGGAGTGTAAACAGCCAGCCCTTTTTCGTTGGTTCCCATGAGGAGGCGCCCGTCGGCAAGTTGATGCAAATCCCAAATAGTATTGTCCTGTAAATCTTTCAACGGATGGTAGGGACTGACTTTGGCAGGGAATGTTCCTGAAATTTCAAAAACCCCAGTGGTGGTTGCCAGCAGAT
Organism: bacterium; assembly: GCA_024223715.1. Taxonomy (GTDB): domain Bacteria; phylum Krumholzibacteriota; class Krumholzibacteriia; order LZORAL124-64-63; family LZORAL124-64-63; genus LZORAL124-64-63. Next base: position 3,955 of record JAAEOA010000258.1, read on the forward strand.
AGTGGTTGGAACCCATATCCAGAATGTCGTTGGCTTTTTGGATGCGGTCTTCGGCTTTAGAGAGCAGGGGGTTGAGAGTTTGATTTTCCCACTGATATACCGAATGCATATCCATCACTATCAGATCACCGTTTGGCGTTTCCATGAGTGATTGCACAGACCGCAATTGAGATCCGTCACCCGCAGGGATTTCTTCAAGTTTGCCGGAAAGATAACGGTGGACACCATAGTCTGAGCCGAGTAGTAAACTGCCGTCAGGGTTTTCGTGCACGTCCCAAACCATATGCAGGGCATCGTTATCAGTACCTTTTAGCGTAGTGAGTTTCTGATGCTGGTATTTTTGGATTCCCTGATCTGGAAAACCAAAATATATACTGTTGTCTCGTTGGGAAAAGTTGATGCTGGTGACAATGGATTGGTTCAAACCATCTTGCGAACCCACGGTGATGATTCGGTCCTGATTATAAATGGAGACACCGCCCCAAGTGCCCAAAAACAACAGTCCGTCCCGGCCTTCGGAAAATGCATAAACAGAGTTGCTGGCCAGACCGTTGGTGGAATCAAGATGGTCGGTTGTGGCACCTTGGATCATCAGTAGCCCTTGGTTTTCAGTACCAGCCATGATGGTTCCATTCTGGCGAACGGCCAAAGAAATGAAGTCGAGTCCGCCGTATGTTGGATCCGCGGCAAGCGGCTGACCCTGCTGGTTGTTGAGAGAATAAATTCCTTCACCAGCGGGAACAAAATAAATCTGATCCTGAACTCCCGTGGCCAACGCCCGGATTTTTTCGATGGGCAGATCCGCAACCCTGTTGATAACTTTCAGAGGATTTCCCGCCGCTTCCAATAAGCCATCTCCCCAGGTGGCTACATAAACTTTGCCATCGCTGGTGGAAGCGACACCCACTACCAGAATGTTGTTCAATCCACTGTCTTTTTCCGGGGCAATGACCTTGCCGTTGCGAATGAGGCAGAGGCCTGCATCGGTACCTACGGCGACATCGCCATTGGGCAGGACCGCTATTGAGCGTGAGACACTGCTGGGCAGGCCATCATTTTCATTGAGAACAGAGAACTGTCCGTCTTTTAAAATGGAGACACCGCCGCCTTTTGTGGCGAAGAATAGAGTGCCGTCGGGTGACTCGGCTATATCCTGAACCTCTTTGTGACCCATACCGTCTGCGGTGGAATAGTTGCGGAAATTAAGACCATCCCAGCGGCTTAAACCACCATAAGTTCCAATCCACAAATAACCCTGGGAATCTTCATGCAGACTAATGACTTGAGACTGGACCAAACCCTCGGCAGGAGTCAAATTGCGGTGAATGCGGGTTTGGGCCAGAACAGGGGTGGCAGATAAGGAAATGCATAAAAGGAAAAATGTGTGCAGAAAAAGGCAATTGATCAGGGCACACCTCGGAGAATTGAAATCTGAGTTTTTCACAATGGCCTGTTCTGGAAGAAAATGAAATTGAAAATCTTTTGTATAGCATACCAAAAAAGACGGAATTTGTATATAACTCAACTGTTGGCTGCAGGTTTAATTGTTTGTAAAAATTTTGGGAAGAAACCAAAAAATTAGCCCACTGGAATCCAGCAGGCCAATTGTCAAAAATATCATTGTTCCAGATTATTCCTGAAATGCACGGGTCAGGTGATCGTTCCAGCGTTTCAAATCAATTTCAATGTTAGGGGTTTTCAGGACATCATAACAACTGAAAGTGGGCAGGGGCTTCATGTCGCAGAACTGAAAATTCTTGTGCAGCCACATGAAAACGCCGTCCACACCGCGTCCTTCGAAGAATTGATCCGGGTCTTCAAAGGCTTCCAGGGGTGCGTTCCATGTTGTGGAAATCATGTATTTTTTACCATGCAGCAAACCACCGGAGCCATACTTCTTGCTCAGGTCCGAGCGAGTGCGTCCGTCGTCTTTGCACATCACATTTCCCAGACCTGAAGTGAAGACTTCATCGATGTATTTTTTAAACAAATAGGGAACGCTCATCCAGTATACGGGAGTTTGAACAATAATGGTGTCTGCCCAGGTGAATTTTTCCAACTCGGCGGGGATGTCGTAACCCTGGTCAACAATTGTGGTTTTAACCTGGTGATTTTCAGCGGTGAATTTGTCTTTGGCTATGTCGACCAGGCTTTGGTTCAATTTTCCCTCGGCAAAACCTTCGTATCGCTGGTGGGCGTTAATGATAAGAATGTTCATGAGTTTTTCCTCTCGCAAAGTAACCAGAACAGCGTGATTAATTGTAATACTCAAACATTATATGTGATTTGTGGGAGAAATGGTAGACGGTTCCTCCTTGATGATTGCACAATCGTACAAAATTTACTTGTTATTACCCATAAGGGCTCAAAATCGTTATATTATTCTCTAATTAATCGTTGAATTGACACCATTAGTCAGGGAGCAGGGAATGGGTTTCAAGTGCGACTCAGGCCAGTTAAACCAAAGTGAAGAACTTGCCCAATTGGTCAGTAAACAGGTTCATGAAGATGGTTTGTTTCCCACGCAATGCCCGGGGCTGGTGGTTTCCCGGACTTCTGTCCCCATGCAACGAACACCCATGCCATACCAACCCAGTCTTTGTATTGTTGTTCAGGGTCAAAAACGAATTTTTGTGGGTCCAGACACTTACACTTACAATCCCCTGAACCATTTGATTGTGCCTTTGGCCATGCCTTTGGAAATGGAAATATCGCAGGCTTCGGCGACAAACCCCATGCTGGGGTTGGGTCTTGAGCTGGATCTGAAAATGATTGCCGATTTGTTAATCAGCATGGATGAGCCCATTCCTGACGAAGAGGCTGCCATGAAATGCCCCAAAGCAATTTTTGTCTCTCCGACAACCAGTCACATTCAGGATGGACTTATTCGATTATTGAAATTGCTGGACAATCCAACCGATTTGCGAGTCCTGGGGCCGGCCATCACCAAAGAGATTTTTTACCGATTACTGCAAAGCGAACAGGGTGGGCATTTACGACAGCTGGTTCAAAGTGGGAGCAATGGGCACCGCATTGCCGGGTTGGTTCGTTTTCTCAATGCTAATTTTGGTGAGAAGCTGACCATTGAAGATATTGCTACTCAGGCAGGAATGAGCCCGTCTTCCCTGCACCAGAAATTTCGAGACGTGACCGGGCTGTCACCCCTGCAATACCTGAAGAGAATTCGTTTGCATAATGCCCGGGCGGCCATGGTGGAGAAGGGGTTGAATGCGAGGGAAGCTGGCTACCGGGTTGGTTATGGAAATCCGTCACAATTCAGCCGGGAATTTAAGCGGATGTTTGGTGTTCCGCCTGGGCAAATGGTGAAAAATCTGTTGGACTAGAAAATCCAAATAAAATCAAGGCTGATTGAACTTCAGGTGCCTGGGAGCTTTTAGTTTTTCCTGTAAAACGGAGACGTCCCCATGATGAGTCTTACTGATTGGATTTCCACCTCGGCTCAAACCTGCAAAGGCTCCTGAATCAACGAGATCCCATAATGCATATTTGGCTTTTCCGTCCACGGTAAACAGTCCGAAATGACCTTCTGAACCAGCTGTGTTATTGCTCTTCCATGGCTCATCGAAAGCTTCAAAAAAGAAACAGGTCAGATTGTTTTCCGAGGTCCATTTCCTGGTGGCATCGTAAAAAAGCTTGGCGATATATTCGCTGGCGGCACAGGTTCCTTCGTTCCCATAATGGGAATTGTCCAGACTTGCCCAGCCAGTTTCACCAATGTGAATATCTTTCTCGATACCCAGTTCCTGCAAGTAGTTTTTTACAGCCTCATACTGGCTCACCTGCAAGGCAATGGATCGTTCAATAGCCATTTCTGCCTGGTCCGCCTTGGGCAGACCTGCTTCTTCGGCAAGCGGGGCCCATTCCAGCTTGGGGTTGTAATAGGAGTCGTGAAACGCATATGTGTGCAGAGAAAGGAAATCGATCTCCTGCAATAACTCAGTCAGGTTGGGGCCATGGTAGGATTCCTCACCACCAAGGGCAGCCCAATTGTCAGATGTCGTAACCAGAGTGGTTTCAGGCAGACGAGATTCCACCCGGGCCGCCTTGAGAACCTGAACATACTTCAAAATAGTTGCAGCGGGTACGAAATGGGCCTGCCAGGTCACCATGGCTTCATTCCCAACGGCCACGACTCTGACCAGGTCGGGATATTCCTGAGCCAACTCAATGGCTCTGGCGATTTCCCGGCGATTGAAATCCTCATCCTCGACGGTATGATCCACTCCTTCACCATATGCATTTTGGCATTGAATCCATGCCCCCAGCATCACATACATTTCGAAGCCGGGATCCTCTGTTTTGAGTTCTCTGATAGCCTGGAGAATGCGTTCACTGTGGGGGAAAATTGTAGTGTTATAGGTACGCAATAACCTAACGCCCGAGGCCGCCAGAATTAGGAGGTCTTCCTTGGTCTCTTCGAGGTCGGGTGTGTTTTCCACCGACCGGACAGCCTTTCGATGCCCTGAATAGGCAATGGCCGGATAGTTATTGTTTCCCAGCAATTTCTGACCGTTCCCGAGAATTGAGTTGGACGTCGATTGGGATTGCTCCCCGGCACAAGAAACCAGAAATATGGTCACACAGAGCACCAGCAGGGAGCCCAGAATAATCGATCTGTTGAACATGCTTGTCTCCTTCAGAGGCAGTCCTTTCAACGCGGCCTAGGCTGAAATTTTCCCGCGCCGGTTTTCCAGCTCAGTACGAATTTCATGAGCCTTCTCCTCAGAAATTGAATAGCGGGCAATGATTGTCAGGGCAATCGCCGAAGTGATCAGGGGAATCCCCACATCGAAAATACGTAACAGGAACAGGGTCTGGTCCGCCTGGCCTGCACCAAGGGCCTGGTCGAAACCCGAAAACTTAAGCAGAACACCGGTCAGCAAACCGGCCAATGCCATGCCAACCTTGACCATCCACCAGTAGATGGCTCCAAACACACCTTCTCTGCGTTGATTAGTTTGCAGCTCGTCGTAATCGCAGACATCAGAGATCATGGATCCCATCAGAGTAAACAGGGAGCCCGTACCAAAGGCCACCAGTGGTGCGGCAGCGAGAAGCCAGTAGGGGTGATCCGGATTGTACCCCACCCATTTGACACAGTAGCCAAGCAAAGAAAGCGAGATGGTTATCAGGAAGGTTTTCCGCTTACCAACGTGAGTGGCGATCCAGGCGGTCAGGGGAATCACAAGCAGGGTTGCCACGGAAGTCAACATCCCGAACCATCCCATTAGTTTCCCTGCGCTTGCATCACTGCCGTTGAACAGGTAGTAGATCATGACATAGATGGAAAAGGATACTCCGAGCTGAAAACCGTTGAAGACCAGGAAAGTGGCGCCACAGATTTTGACGAATGGCTTGCACTTGAAGGTTATCAGGATGCCCTTCCAGAATTCGGTCATGTTTTGCAAGAGACTTTTTTTGGCCTCTTTTACGGGCTTTGGAATTGGCTTAATTCTTTCCCGGCAGAAAATGGCGGGAACGATACCGAACAGGGCCACGATCAGTCCCACGACGATGGCCAGGGTGCGGGCTCCGTGAACTTTGTTCTGGAACAAATCACTGGCCATGATGGCGTAAAACCAGGGAACTCCCAACCAGGCAAGCTGACCCACCGTATTTGCAAAGGCATGCAGCCGGGTGCGTTCATGGTAGTCGGGCGTCATCTCATACCCGAAGGCAACAAATGGGGTGGCGTAAACAGTGTATGCCAGGAAGAAGAGGATCGACATGAACAGGAAGTACCAGAAGTACTTGATGAAGAAGCTCTCGCTTTTTCGCAACTTGACCGAGTGGATGGTTGCTGTACCGGACTGCTGGAGGCCGGAGATCAGCAGGGTAATGCTTCCCAGCGACTGAACATCCAGTTTACTGTTGCCGGTTTGCTTGCCACCGGTCGGGTCGAGTTCCAGGTCGCTCAGCTTGAATTTGAAGAGGTTTCCCCGTTCGTCATCTGCTTGATCCCGGGTCAGGGCATAAGAAAAGGACTCCCCTTCGGCACCGGCTTCATCAAATACGATCCGCATGGAACTCGCTGGCGGAATATCCATATTCACTTCGACCTGGGGAAAACCGTCAAGATTGGTTGCGCCTGCAGGGCCATCGACCAAAGCCATAAGCTCGGGACCATGGATGACGAAACCCACATCGGCCTGGATGGCAGGCTCACAGTCCAGGATAATTCCCCCGCCATCGTTGAATTCAGCTGGCGCCGCTACCGGGTACAGGGTCTGGTGCTCGCTGATCGGCTTTTCGGCCACCAGGTCGACATAACCTGAGGGGAGCTGCCACATCAAAGCAAAGATAAGACCTGCAACTATTGCACCCACAAAAATGAACGGACGACGGCGTCCCCAGCGGGAGTTGGTATTATCGGAAATATAACCCAGCAAGGGGTCGGAAATGGCATCGAACACCCGGGGGATGGCACCGATCAGGCCAACCCAGAGCACATCCATGCCCAGGCCAAGATTTAGAATAACAGCCATGGCTGGAAGAGCTGCGGCTTGCAGGTTGTTGACCAACATACCGACCGCATAGGCAGATTTCTGCTGTAACGAAATGCGATCTTCAGGGGCTGTCTGATGTGTGGTTGCACTCAAGGGGGGCTCCTTCTGGTTATGGTTTCGTTAGGTGAGAGAAAGTATCCTGCATCACCAGTTTGGGCCGTCGGTTCACGGTGAACAGTCCCCAGTGTTTCTCGGGTTCATCGGGATGATCCGATCCTTTCCAGGGTTCATCAAATGCTTCGAATACGAAAGTCAGAATGCGTTGCCGCTGGGTCCACTCCATTAGCTCTTCATAATATCGGGCCTGTAATTCCTGGGAAACTTTGTCTGGTTCGATGCCGCGCCCGTTGGATCGGGTTGTCCAGCCGGCTTCCGTTATTATGACCGGTTTGTCGGGGTAGTGACTGGCCACGGCAAAATAGTTATCCCGAGTATAGTTAAGTGCGTTGTCAATGGATTGGTATTCCCATACCGGGTAGGTGTGGACCGAAAGAAAGTCCAGTTCGGCAACCAGGGGTGCCAGCTTCCCGGCCCAGGGAACGTAGTTTTCGCAGAAAGTAACCGGTTGCCTGATACCAACCTTCAGCTGCCTGGCGAAGGCTACCAACCGCTCGACGGAGACCAGGTGGTCGGACCAGTCGACAGAGGCTTCATTACCGATGGAAACGGCAAACACTTCGTCGGAATATTCGCGGGCCAGCTCCATCATATGGCTGATTTCCGCATCGTTGTCTTGCCTGTTTTCAGCCAGGCGGACATTATCATAATGCGCACCCCACGGGCAGTTGGGGTTACTCTCCTCAGCGCGCAGATTGGCCCCCAGCATCATCCGGAAATCGAGGCCCTCGGTTCTGATTATCTCCAACACCATTTCGACGTGGGGGCTGCAATCGTACATCCGCAAATACTTCCAGTTCAAAGACAGTATCCTGAGATCTTCCAGTACCTGCTGCCTGGAAGGGAAGGCATTGCCAACGGGCGACTGGCCTTCCCGGTATCCCGAGTAGCAGATTGCATTTCCGTACTCCACACGGGGGATAATGTTCGGTTTCATGTGTTGTCAATCCTGACTGTATTTTAAATTACCGTCTTTGTTCCACAATCCCCAGTACGCTCCTACATCGCCCTCGTCTCCCACCTTCCAGACCTCGTCGAAAGATGAGAAATAGAATATCTCAATCCCTTCTTTTTCGGCCCACAGATAAGTGTTGAGGAAGTAGTTCAAGGCGTTGTCCAAACCGGGAACCGCACCACCGTATGGTGAGCCCTGGCTTGGCCAGCCGGTTTCGCTGATGATGATTTTTTTACCGCCCGCCACTCGCTGGATTCTTTGGTACATCTCCTGCATATAGTGTTGGGAATACTCGATGGAGCAATATTCCCAAAAGGGGTAACAGTTTATGAGAAGCACGTCACACGCTTCGACAATCCGGGGATGTTTCTCAAATAGGAAGTAGGCATCCACGTAACCAATGGGCACCCCGGGAGCCGCTTCTTTGGCTCGGCTGATGTATTCCAATAGCTCGTCTTCGGTGAGGTCACCTCTCAGCAGAATTTCGTTACCCACGGCAAGGATATCCGCATGACCCTGTTTTGCAACGTCCACACCGTTGGCAAATTCCAGCTCGTTTTTCTCATGATCATCCCCGATCCCAATGCCGACCATGGTTTTCAAGCCGATATCGTGGGCGATGCGCGCAGTTTCCTGATTGCCCTCAATGCAAGAGAAAGTACGTATCCAGCGCGTATAGGGCTCGATGATCCTGAGCCGGTCTAAAATCTGCTTTTCGGATATTTGTGTCCCTGGGGATTGACCGTCCATATATGGGCTGTAGGCGATGCCATGGATCCCCCGGGAGAGGATCTCACGGAAAAGATTAAACCGTTCCAGGCGTGGTACATCTGTAAAATTGGTTCCGGCAAACACTTCGGGGGGCGAAGTAAAGAAATCCGGTCTTCCCATGAGATTAGCACTCGAGCGCGAATCCACAGGAAATGCATCACGGTAACCTTTAGACATTTGGCTTCCTTTCGCTGGGTTCCCAAAGAGGGCTTGGGAATAACCAATACGACTGGTTTGTTCTGTTTCCGAACTAAGTTTACATATTGGCCACTGAAATGCAAGGGTTAGCTCATGTTCCTGTTGTCCCGAGTGGTTTATTTGTTATCCATTCGAATGAACTGATCAGGCCAGAAAAAGCAAGCTACTGGGTTTATATGAGGTTTTGACTTGGTTTTGGCCTTCCAGGTTTTGCTAAGAGTTTAAGAAAACAGCCAGGCGGACCAAATCGATTATCGCCTGCCAGGCTCTAAGACTATATGTTCGGGAACCGCGCAATAGGCAGTTGTGTCCCATTTGACAAAAAGAGCATTTTTCTGTACAATCATTTTTCAATCAAACACCAACCACCGGCAACCCTGGATTCTCATGACCTGTTTTCTGTTCACACTGTTAGTATTTTCCTGCATTTCTTCAAGTAGCTTTGCCTGGGATAATCTCAATCTTCATTATCGGGTTAATGATCAACTCGGTTCCGATTTGACCGAGTCATACCCAGGCCGCATCGGCTTGCCCACAACCAGGCTACTTTCGATAGTCACACCTCTTAGCGAAAAACAAGGCTGCATTTTCTACCTGAATGCTGAAGCCCAGGAAGTGGATATTTGCATTTATGATCAACAGGGAGAAGAGGTGGTCAGTCTGGTCGATGAAATTAAAACCAGTGGATTGCATAAAACTCAATGGGATGGTTGCAACAAACAAGGCCTGCCAGTTGCTGGTGGAGCCTACTTCCTGCTGCTAAAAACAGACACTACAACTCAGCTTTGCCGAATGAACATTTCCCGCTAATTGATCCTCATTTTTTTGAAATTCGAATTACCACGGTATTGGAAATTCTATCGTGAATGGCCTGTCGGTTGGGATGAAAAATGGCTTCCAGAAATCCCAGAAACAAAGTGGCCGCACTGGCTCCGTAACCACCGGCACGACTGAATGAATCCCACCAGGTTAACGGTTTTCCATCCAGCCGTATGATTTTTATTCCCAATATTCGTTTGCCCAAAGTACGGCCATGCCCCCAGCGCACCCAGGCGGTGAACCAGGCAACAAAAAAGGCTCCCCAGCTGAAAACCCCGGAATACGGACCCAAAAGAAAATCCATTCCCAAAACTAAAGTGCTGTTCTCACCAGTTTGTTCCAAATGTGTTTCGCCAGATCCAAATCCAATGGTGAGGTGGTCTCCCATTGACAAATTATCAATAGCGTCACTTTGCGGTTGGGCTAGTTCTTCCTTGATATGCAGTGGCAAGGCCTCAGGGCAGCGCCGGTCAATGATTTTCAGCAAATCCCTGGTGGCCTGGCTGCTTTTGGGTGATGATTCAGATTCATTGTCCAATGTGGATTGAGAAAAAAGCCGGGTAAAGAAAGTTGAGTCTTCATGACTGAAGGCCAGGTACGTTCCCCCAAGAAAGAGGGCGCCAATCAGAATTCCAAATACCAGATTGTCCAGAAAGAAAGCCCAGAATCGGCGACGGAAAGTAGCCAAAGGAGTCCCAAGCAACGGCTTGGCAATGACATGGGACTCCAAAGATATGTGGCGGCTGCGGGCGGGTATTTTGAGCATGGCACATCCTTAACAAAGGTGAAAATCACTGCCATACTTTACCTTCGCATCAAGTTCCCTGCAACTGCTTCCTTTCATGGATGGGCAGGGTCAAAGTGGGATCTTTACGAATTCTAACTTTTTGCAACAGGAATACGGTTCCCCACAAAACAATGCCCAGACCATCAACCACCAGATCCGGCAGGTTAATGCCCACTTTGTGAACCAAGCCGGGAAAGAAAAGAATGGCCGTAGCCAGGGCCATGATAATCCATTCGGGAATGCTCATTCCACAAGACAAATACCCCATGGTCAGACTGCCAAAGGCAACTGTAGCCAGGGTAATCGTTAAGAAAGTCATGATGATTTCCATAGCTGTTCCATCGAGGAGAAAGCCGCGACTGTAGGCAAAAAGGAAAGGCCCGATGTAAAGGAATTTTGCAAATTTAAAACTGGTCCAACCTGTCTTCCATGGGTCGGCTCCGGCAATGGCGGCTCCGGCATAAGCAGCCACACAAACCGGAGGGGTAATGTTCGAGTCCTGACTGAACCAGTACACAATCATGTGGCTGGAAATCAGTACCCAGGAAGCGGAGGCCGCGGAGGTTTGTATCAGTATTTTATAATCCGCAATGGATAAATCTCCCATGGCCGGATTGGTCAGCTCCGCAAAAGAAACGCCAAAGTGCTGCAGGGCAATCATGTTGGATACAGAGCCCACGGTAAGCACGGCAGTAATCAGATAGGCTGCGGTCACCGGGACGCCCATTCCCAGAACCAGGGAGGCCAGCCCAATAAGGAGAATAGCCACCGGCAGATATCCGCCGGAAAGGCTGATAATGATGTCGGAAAACTTCAGTCCAATACCCGAAAGGCTGATGGTGCCCACGATGATACCGATGACACCGACGGTGGCTCCAATAATGAGGGTATTGCGGCTGCCTTCAATCATGGCATCACAAATTTCACGCCAACCCATTTTATTTTCCGGAGTGAACCAGCTGACAACAACACAGCTTACAATAGCGGCCACAGCAGAAAATCCAGCAGACTTGCCCACCAGCATCAAAACCACAATCAAAACAAGAGGTGTGATCAGGAACCATTCTTTTTTTAGAATCTGACCTGCTGTTGGAGCATCCGGGTCCTCGACTCCATAAAGCCCGTGGCGTTTGGCTTCAAAGTGAATCATCACAAACACGGACAGGAAGTACATGACCGCGGGGAAAATTGCCATTTTCATTATGTCTACGTAGGGAATTTCTGTCATTTCGGCCATGAGGAAACCGCCTGCGCCCATAATGGGAGGCATGAACATGCCGCCAATGGAAGCTGACGGTTCAATTGCACCGGCCACGTGGGGGCGGAACCCGGCTTTTTTCATCATGGGAATGGTGAAAGCGCCGGTGGAAACTGTGTTGGCAATGGCGGAACCGGAAACGGATCCAAAAAACCCGGAAGCAATGACGGCGACTTTAGCTGGACCGCCCACGCTTTTTCCGGCAATGGCCAAAGGAACGTCGATAAAAAACTTACTGGCTCCGCTGGCTTTCAGGAAAGCCCCGAAGAAAATAAACAGGATGACGTAGGTCACCAGAACGTTGGCCATGATGCCAAAAATCCCATCCTGATTGTAGAATAAGAAATTCAGGGAACGGGTCAGGCTGAAGCCATCGTGGGCGAAGGCGTCGAGTACGGGTACGTCTTCCATGAGATTGCCCCAGAACAAGTAGACCAGAAAACCGACACCGGCCATGGTCATGGCCATTCCCAGGACACGGCGGGCCGCTTCCAGGGAAACCAGAATTCCCACTACAGCTACAAGGGTATCGGTTTGAGTATAGCTTCCGGCCCGGTAATTGAGATTTTCGTATTCAAGAATCCAGTAACCGACAACTCCAATGGAAATAAGAGCCATGACCATATCGGATATACTGGGTTGGTCGAAGCGTGACTTGTTGGACATGGGGTAAGTCAGGAATACAAGAACGAAGGTCAGTAAAACGTAAACGCCTAAAAAGTACTGAGTGTCCACGGGGAGAATGCCGGCGTTGTAGACGTAAAACAGAACCATAAAAATGCCCAGAGCCGAAGTAAGCCAGTACCAGAAATTCTTCAACTCCCGGCCAGACTTCGCATCTTTTTCCATTAATTCGTCAAGGACTTCCTGATTCGCTGTATCTTGCGCGGGATGTTCCTTCTCATTCATCAATTACCCTTTCCTATAAAACACGGAGGGAGCCTAAAGCCCCCTCCCCGAATGCGTTATTGTTTCTGAAAAACAATTACTTCAGATTGGAGGGCACTGTTTTTCCATTTTCTTCCCAGAATTTTACAGCTCCCGGGTGCAAAGGAACAGAGGCCCCGTCAAAACCATTTTCCAGGGTCATGCTTTTGAAGGTTTTTTTAGCGGCGACCATGGCGGTCATTCCCTTTTTACTCCATAGGGTTTTCATGACGTTGTATACTACGTCGGCCGGAACGCCGCTGTTGGCACACAGGAACGTTGCATCCTGGAAAGTGCTGCAGGCAGGCATGGCATCACCGTAGGTCCCGGCGGGGATTTCAACAGGAATGTAAGCGTAGGCATCGTAGAAACCGTATTTTTCAGCGTCGGCACCCACATCGATCAGGCGAATATCCACTTGAACACTGGCTTCAATAATGGAGCGGTTGGGGTAACCCACAAGCACCCAGAAGGCGTCAATTTTACCATCTTTGAAGGCACTGGCAGCAGCGCTGTACCCCAGAAACTGATGTTTGAAATTGTCCCAGACGTCCAAATGACGAAAGAAGCGTTCGGCACTGGCCGCGGCGCCGCTGCCGGCGTTACCAACAGCTACTCGTTTGCCTTTCAAGTCTTTGGCGGATTTAATACCGCTGTCGGCACGAACAACCAGTTGAGCAGGAGCGCCGTACAGGAAACCCATGGCCATAGTTTTGTCGTACTTGGTTGGGTCTTTGGGAAGTTGTCCACCACGACCGAGGGCACTATCTACGGCATAGCACATGCCGAAATCGCTTTCACCGGCGCTGACACGTTTCACATTTTCCACACTGCCACCGGACCCAACAGCGGACAGTTTGATGTTATCCATATTCTTGGGCACAAAAACAGCCATGGCATTGGCGAAAGTATTAAAAGTTCCTCCGGTTGGACCACCACCAATTTTGCCTTTAAATTTTTTGGCGGCATGTGCATCGCCAGGAACGCTGATCAGGCATACAGCGAAAACAAGGACTAGGCTCGTCAAAAAAATCTTTTTCATTTTGGAGATCCTCCCTGAAGGGGTGAGAGTTAATCTAATGCGAACACTCTAAAGAAGACTACCTTTGTCTGTCAACGAATAATGCAACTGTGAAAGCAACCTGTTTGGCCCGGAGTTCAGCGGAATCAACGTTTCTCAAGTTTGCTCCTCAAGGTGCTTCGGGGTAAATCCAGGATACGTGCTGCGGTACTGATATTCCCATCTGCTTCCCTAAGAGCCCACTGAATGATGCGGTCTTCACATTTTTGCATGTATTGGCGATAGCTGGAAAAATTGCTGGGAGAGAGGCGGTGGCTCGAATCGGCGGCCTGGCTATTTCCTTCAAGAGGGCCATCAAATAAATCCTGCACCGGAATGTGGGGAAGGGCCATCATTCTTTCCACCACGTTTTGCAATTCACGAACATTGCCTGGCCAGTGATGGTTCATCAGAACCTGAAATTGATCTTCTTTTAGTTCGAGTTGCTTTCCGTTTTGTCGTTGCTGACTGAAATGACGCACCAAAGCGGGAATATCTTCTTTTCGTTCGGAAAGAGTGGGCAAAACCAGGGGAATGACATTCAGGCGATAGTAAAGATCTTCGCGGAATTTGCCTTCAGCCACAAGATCCTGAAGGTTGACTTTGGTGGCGCTAATTAGCCTGAAGTCGACGGGAATGGTTTCACGACCACCGACCGGTTCAATTTCCTTTTCCTGAATAACACGCAGCAGTTTCACTTGAACTGAGAGGGGAAGGTCATCGATATCATCGATAAATAGTGAGCCTCCGTTGGCCCTTCTAAAGTACCCGTCGTGGTCGCGGTCCGCACCGGTGAAGGCTCCTTTACGGTAGCCAAATAATTCACTTTCCAACAGGCTTTCGGGAATGGCCGTACAGTTGATGGCCACCATTGGGTTATCCTGCCGTTCGCTGCGCTGGTGAATGGCCCGGGCCACCAGTTCCTTACCTGTTCCGCTGGGGCCCTGAACCAGAACATTGTACTCACCCTGAGCAATGGTATCGATAGTCTCCACAAGGCGGGTCATGAGTGGGGAATTGCCAACAATATTATGATCGCTGATTTTGGCGATGCGACGTTTGAGTTTTTTGTTCTCCTTCTGTACCGAAAGAAGTTGTTCAATGTGCCCGATGCGAGCCAGCAGTTCATCGGGTTGGAAGGGTTTGCTCAGATAATCGTAAGCACCAATACGTAAGGCTTCCACTGCGGTCTCGGTTGAGGCATAGGCAGTCATAATGATGACTTTTGTTTCCGGATCGTTTTCCACGGCGCGGCGCAAGACTTCAATTCCATCGGGACCGGGCATATTCAAGTCGGTCAAAACGACGTCAAATTTTTGATTGTCCAAAGCAGCCAAAGCGGTGTCACCATCGGGACAGGGTGTGACTTCGTGGCCTTCTTTTCGCAGGGTTCCGGTTAAGGCGATGCGGGTCATGCGTTCGTCTTCAACCATTAGAATTTTCATAACTATTCCTCAGCTTTTCCCGTGTTATTTATTGGCAGTTGAACGGTGAAGGTTGTGCCCTCTTGTGCCGTGCTATTCACCTGGATACTGCCGCCGTGGGCTTGGACAATTCCGAGGCTGATTGACAACCCCAGACCTGTTCCTTCCCCGGGTTTTTTGGTTGTAAAAAACGGATCAAATATTTTACTCTGCAGGGCTTCATCAATGCCCTGACCCTGATCGCACACCAACAGCTGAAGGTGATTTTCCGTGACCTGAGTTATTAATCGGATGCTGCTGTTTTCCGGAGAAGCATCGGCGGCGTTGATCAACAAATTCATGATCACTTCCTGGATGAGCTGACCATCGGCATTGATGGCAGGAAGATTGGGTTGAATGTCGGTTTTCAGAGTGATGTTTTTTCTGCCCAGTTTGAAGTGAACCAGGCGCAAAACCGATTCAACGGAGTCATTCAAATTCAGGGGGGCCATGACCGATTGCTGCTTGCGAGCAAAACCCAGCAACTTTTCGATAACATTGGTGGCGTGGGTCAGGCCTTCGTCCATCATTTCCAGGTATTCCTGAGTTTGCTCTTTGTTTTCCGGGTCAGCTTTGATGGCATAAATGCAATTCCGGACACCATTAATTGGGTTGTTGATTTCATGGGCGAGACCAGAAGCCAGTCGCCCAATGGCTGCCAGCCGTTCAGCATGCCAGACTTGTTTTTCTGCTTTCAGCAAATCGTTTCTGGATTGTTGGATCCGCTGCCCCATTTGGCGAAAACCCTGATGAAGCTGCCCGATTTCATCTTTTCGCTGGGGAAGTGGGGGAACAAATCCCCGGTCGAAATCAACTTCATCCATAGCCACAACCAGAGTGCGCAAAGAGCCGAGCACGCGCCCCAGCATGAGCCACAAAAGCATCAGCAATATGGAAATAACCGATGAAGAGAAAACCAGAAGAAGAAAAAAGCCCTGAGTAATTCTGGATCGAATGGAATTCGCTTCAAAGGAAAGGACCAGAACACCCCATTGGTGATTGCCTGAATGCATGGGCATAATTGTATCCAGAGCCCAGGATTGGTCATCAGTTCGGTCGATGATGGCCCGGGGAACAGGCAGGGCCATTATCATCGGCAAATCTTCAGAGAGTTTGGTCCCTGACCGGTGCTCCCAGCTCTGGGCCACAATGGTTCCATCAGGGTCCAGAATGGTGATGGAGCGCAAACGGGGATTTTGATTCATGAACAACTCAATATAGTTGTCGAGCAACCCTTCCGGTTGGTCAAACCCCTGTTCGGAATAAACCATAGCATCGATGACGGCAATGGAAAAGGCCCGGCTTACAGCCAGAGCGGTCACTTCTTCTCTTTGCAACTGACCCTGTCGCCAGCGATAGAGAATACCCCAGGACATAAGCATCATTACCAGAACGGTTGTGGCTCCCACAATAAGAAGAATTCGGGTTCGAAGACCGCCTGGTAAGGCCAATGATAGAATCATTGGGAGACCTCCGGCGCCGGTTCAGGTGTGTTAAAAGCGTCGATAAAAAAATCACGATCAACAGGAACAAAACCATAAGAAAATTCCGGTGTCCAATGATGCATCAGAGCCTGGTCTTCTTTTTTGGTGCGGTCCAAGGCTAATAACAGCTCGATCATTTCCAAAATTTCAGGTTGCGGATCATTACCTTTAATAACCAGAGGTGGACCAGGAAAAGCATGAGAAACATGAACCGTTCTCAGGCCCCGGTCCCGGTTGCGCAGGGCGAGGCTTTCTTTGACCACTCCGGCAGCAAAGTTACCCCGCAAAACCTGCCAAATAACGGTTTCATGGTGTTTGAAGTGTTGAATTGTATCCAGATCAGAAACAGATAACCCCACGGTCGCAAGCCCTCTTTGTTGCAACCAGTTTCCAGAGTAAGCTTGAGTAGAAGGCACGGCCACGCGCTGATTTTTTAAGTCTGAAAGAGAGTTTATTGTTGAGTTTTCAGGCACCACCAAAACAGCATGAAACTGAGACTTGCCCTGGGCGTTTACCGGCATGGCAACTGGAACCAGATCAGAGTTTTCATCCAGATTGGAGCACATCCACGCTCCCAGGAAAGAAGCTTCCACTTTATTTTGCTGCAACTGGGCTGAAGCGTCCTGGTAGCTTTTGCTCAGGCTCAATTCATAATGATTTTCACTGTGACTGTTTAAATAATCCATGATGGGCTGATAAAGACGGTATATCACATTGGGGGCAAAGCGGGAAATAACTCCAACCCGAATGGTATTTTCATCTCTCTGGTTTATTGTGGTTTCCAAAGGCGAAAGGGAATGGGGCAGGGGGGCGCTTTCATGGCGGATATTCACCAGGCGGTTAAAAACCAGGAAATTTCCCCAAATCAACCCTGCAGATAGCAGGAGAGCAGCAGCAAAAGCCAAAATTCGGTGTTGCGTCGATTTTCCGGAGGACAATTTTCTGCCTTTCACGATTGGGGGACATTCATCATAACCAAGATCCGCTTCTATTGGTGGCGTGTCCAGCGAAATTTCGCCACCTGATGATCTTTGGTGCTATCGCATAAATGCTAACTTGTTGCTACTAAAGACTAATCTGGATCCTCCAGGCTGGGCATAATAGTTGCCTGTGTTGTGGTGAAAAAATTAACCCTGAATTGTAAATCCATCTGGCTGGCTGATTTTTCAGAATTACCAGATAAAATGGGAGAAAAAAATGGGCAAAGAAATAGAACGAAAATATCTGTTGATTGGCGACGAGTGGAAAAGTCTGGGCGAAGGAACTCTTTTTCGTCAGGGTTATCTGAATTCCCAGAAAGAGCGTGTTGTGCGGACCCGAACCATGGGTGACAAAGCAGCTTTAACAATTAAGGGAATAACCGTGGGTGCCACACGCTTGGAATTTGAATATGACATTCCTTTTGAAGACTGCGAAAAATTGCTGGAATTGTGCGAGCAGCCTTTGATCGAAAAAACCAGATACAAGATTGAATTCGAAGGCCTGGTTTGGGAAGTGGATGAATTTCACGGTGTCAACGAAGGTTTGGTTGTTGCTGAATGCGAGCTGGAATCTGAAGACCAAACAATTGACAAACCCTCCTGGGTGGGTGAGGAAGTTACGGGTGATCCCCGGTTTTACAATTCCAATTTGATTGCCAATCCTTATTCCACCTGGTAGGTCACCAGCGAGGAAAAAGACAGATAATTGAGAGTGGTAAATCATGACAACAAAAAAAGTAACCTTGCTGATGATGGTGACTGTGATATCACTTATTACCATCTTTCTGGTGTTTGTTCTGGACGATTCGGTTCTAGCCAGCACTTTATTAACCTGATTGGGAAAGCCGAGAGAAAATGCCATTGTTTCGAGCCAGTAAAGCCATTGAAAACCAAATTGATGAATTTCTTGATGTTGTAGCCGAAGGGGCTCTTGTCTACCGCGAAGGAGTCAAAGCTTACCTTGAAGGTGATACTGAAGAATTTGAAGCCAGAATTGTGGCTATCGACAAACTTGAGTCGAGGGCCGACAAGCTGAGTAAAGAGGTGGAGTCTGACCTGTACAGTCATTCTCTGATTCCAGAGCACCGGGGCGATGTGCTTGGGCTCCTGGAAAATACTGATAACATTATTGATACTGCAAAAACCAGTTTGTATCAGTTCTCTGTTGAGCAGCCCAACATTCCCGATGAATTCGATTCCCAGTATTTGAAATTGGCTGAAGCCTGTTTTCAGGCTGTGGAAGCGGTTATCGTCTCGGCTCGGGCTTTTTTCAGAGATGCTGCCGCTGTTAAAGACAATCTTTACAAAGTTCATCATTACGAAAAAGAGGCTGACCAAATCAGTGATGCTTTGAAGCGATCTATTTTTGCCGGCGACCTGGATCTGGCTCACAAAATTCACTTGCGGTACTTCGCTTTGAATGTAGAGAAAGTTAGTGACAAGGCCGAATCAGTGGCCGACCGCTTGGCTATCTACGCAATCAAGAGAAATATTTAGGGGCTGCAACGTGGAAATACTCTTGTTTTTATCGAGTGGATTGTTCCTGGGCTGGAGTCTGGGTGCAAACGATGCGGCCAATGTATTTGGAACTGCCGTGGGCACGCGTATGATTTCCTTTCGGACTGCAGCAATTGTTTGTTCTGTTTTTGTCATTCTTGGCGCGACCATCAGTGGTGCTGGTGCCGCTCACACCCTTGGCAAACTGGGAGCGGTTAACGCCTTGGCTGGTTCTTTTACCGTGGCTCTGGCTGCGGCATTAACCACCTTCTGGATGACGCGGTTAAAAATACCCGTCTCCACCAGTCAGGCCATTGTGGGAGCAATTATTGGTTGGAATGTCTACAGTTCTTCTGTTACCGATACGGCCTCGCTGACAAAAATCATGCTCACCTGGGTGGCCTGTCCTCTGATCAGCGCCTTCGTTGCGGTAACCATGTTTATTCTTATCCGCAAAATGATTCAGTTGACCAAGCCTCATATGTTGCGTCTGGATGCCGGAACCCGCATTGGATTGTTGGCCGTGGGGGCTTTTGGTTCCTACAGCCTGGGGGCCAATAACATTGCCAATGTTATGGGTGTTTTTGTTCCCGACAATCCGTTTACCGATCTTTCTGTTTTCGGTTTGTTCACATTGACCGGTGTGCAGCAGTTGTTCTTCCTGGGTGCTTTGGCCATTGGTGTGGGTGTTTTTACTTACTCGGAACGTGTAATGGGTACTGTTGGCGGAGGATTGGTTAACATTTCTCCCGTACCGGCTCTGGTTATTGTGCTGGCCCAGTCCATCACTCTTTTCCTCTTTGCATCAACAAGCCTGGAACACTTCCTGGCCAGTCATGGCCTGCCAACCTTTCCACTGGTTCCGGTAAGCAGTAGCCAGGCAGTGGTTGGTGCCATTCTGGGAATCAGTCTATTTAAAGGGGCGGCCATTCGTTTTAACGTACTTGGCGAAATTTCTCTGGGCTGGGTGGCAACTCCACTGGCCGCGGGGGTGGTTTCTTTCTTCCTGCTCTTTTTTGTGGAGAATGTTTTCGATCAGCAGGTCAGCCGAACAGTGGAATACCGCATCGATGCTGTTGTTATTGAAGAACTGCAGGTCCAGGGGCTGGTTGTTGACGGATTGGCTGAAATGAATTCAGAAATTTTCACCAACGCGGTGAAATTTAACGATGACCTGCAAAAGACCGGTGGTCTGAGTGCAGATGATGCCTCCAAGGCTATGGAATTTGCCCGTCTTGGATTGTGGGAAGTCAGTGAATCGGTTATTGCGACCGAATTGGACAGTCATTGGCTGACTACTGGCCAAATGGAAGCCGTGCGGTCTCTCACAGACCGCCAATTCAATCATCAATGGAGATTTAACAGGGCGTTAGCTGAGGCTTCCGCCGAATGGAAACTTTTGCCCGATATGACTGTGAACAAATTGACCAATAAGGAAATGAAGAAGAAGTTGAAATATCTTGGAAGGTTGTTCAAGGTGGATGCAACTTCAACAAACCCTGAAAAGGAGAACATCTGATGTTCAAAATGCTCAAATCCGGATTGTTTGCCACGGTGGCTGTACTCACTCTGATGGCTGTGATAGTTCCGGTAACTGCCCAGGCCTCCAACGAAAGCTTGAAAGCGGTTTCCGAAAACGGGATTCTGGTATTTCAAACCGAAGATGAACAATTCAAATGGTGGTGGGATGCTCGTATTTATCTTGATGTAGCCGGTTACATTGAAGACAAAAACGCCCTCTCAAATGGCTTCTATGTGCGTCGTGCACGCTGGGCCATGAAAACCCTGCTCTGGCACGATTGGTATGCTGAAGTTGATTTTGATTTTGCTGAAGAATCAACAGAGTTGAAAGACGCTTACATTTCCTATCGCGGCATTTGTGGCGGTCAGGGGTATGTGCGCATTGGTAATTTCCGCCAGCCATTTGGTCTGGAAGAAAACACCACGAGTCGCAATCTTATGTTCATGGAACGCAGCCTTGGTACCGATGCTTTTGCTGTAGGCCGTCGTATGGGACTGGAATTTGCCCGTTGGGGTGAGAACTTCCGGGTTGCCGCATCAGTATTTGGTGCCGATGTGGAAGACTTCGAAAAATCCGAAGACGAAACCATCAACTTTGCAGCTCGATTGAATTACACTCCCATTCAAACTCAGGAAAGTGTTCTGCTTCTTGGTGCCAGTGGTGCTTTGCGCAGTACCGACTTCGACAATGGCAAAGTCCGGTTCAAGACCAAGCCTCAATCCAATGTGGCTGATGTCAAATTTGTTGATACCGGGAACATCACCGATGTTGATAAATACAATGTTTTTGGTGGTGAGCTGGCCTATATGAACAAGAAGTTCTACAGCCAGGCAGAATACATGACCACCAATGTAACCCGGATGAACGACCTTGAAAGCCTCACTTTTGGGGGCGGGTATGTTTATGCAGGATACTTCCTGACTGATGATACCCATCCGTACAATAACGACACTGCTGAATTTGGTCGGGTCAAGCCCAGCTCAAAAAGTGGTGCCTGGGAATTGACTGCCCGTTATAGTACTGTCGATATGGATGATCAGGAAATTCTGGCTGGTGGCGCCACCGCCATGTCCGTTGGTGTTAACTATTACGCCAACGCCAACATCCGTATGTACTTGAACTACGGTATGGTTAATAATAACGAAAATGCCACAGCCAAAGATGATTCACTGGTTGGCGACGATGATTTCAGTTATGTGCAGATGCGGTTTCTCGCTGCATTCTAAATCGCTCATGGGGTCGGTCAAACCGGCCCCTTTTCACCACTGGGGATGATTCCTCATCAAGGAGATAACAATGATGAAATTGAAAATCTGGCAAATCCTTTTGCTGCTGCCTTTGCTCGCTCTGGCTGCCTGCGATTCCGATACAACCGAACCTGAACCTGAGCCAGAACAAACTGATCTGATGATCAACGAGTTCATGGCCAGCAACGATTCTCATGATGTCGACGGAACGGGTAACTTCCCCGACTGGTTCGAAATTTACAATACCACTGACGCTGATATTGATATTGCCGGTTATTTTGTAACCGACGGTATTGAAGATGATGTTTCTGAATGGGAGCAAATTCCCATTGGTTTTGCAGAAACCATTGTTCCGGCTGGTGGCTGGTTGGTTATTTTCTGTGACAAAGACCCGGACCTTGGTCCTTTGCATGTGGACTTTAGCCTGAGCGGAAGCGGCGAATCCATTGGTCTGGCCGATGCCAACGAAGTGGTCATCACCGCCTTTGAATACGAACAACAGACTACCGATATCTCCATGGGGCTGTCTCCTGACGGATCCCTTGAACCCATGGTCTTTCTGGCAACTTCCACTCCTGGCGCTGCCAACGGAGCCGCCTCCGGAAACCTGCCTCCAGTTGTGAGCGATCTGGACATTGACCCGGTTTCTCCAGTTCCCGAAGCTGACGTTACTGTGAACGCCGAAGTATTTGATGACAATGGCTTGTTCTCAGTCATCCTTTATTACAACATCGACGGTGGTGACTGGGTTGAAGTGGCCATGACTGAAGTGACCAAGGTAACTGGCAACTACACTGCCACCATTCCTGGCCAACTGGTCGACACAGTGGTTAACTATTACATTCTGGCCACCGACACAGATGCTGAAACAACAGTGGAACCTGAAGGTGCCCCAACAGAAGTGGAATCCTACACACCTGTTTATCAGTTGCCTTTCACCCTATACATCAATGAGTTTCTGGCTGACAACTCCACAGGTCTGATGTCTCCGGGTGAATACGAAGATCCTGCCGATGCTTACACCGACTGGATTGAAATTTATAATCCTGGTGACGAAGCCATTGACATTGGCGGCATGTACATTACCGATGATCTGAGCAGCAATCAGGAATGGCAAATTCCTACCACTCAGCCTGATTCCACAACCATTGCCGCCGGTGGCTATCTGGTGCTTTTTGCCGATAAAGAATCCGAACGCGGTGTTCTGCATGTTGAAATAAAACTCAGCAGCAACGGTGAAGATGTTGGCTTGTTTGCCGACGATGGTGCCGGCCACATTCTGATGGCCGATGGTTACACTTACACCGTGGGAACTCTCGATGTTTCCGAAGGCCGTGAGTCCGATGGTCATGAAGACTGGACCACTTTTACAACTCCAACACCTGGGGCCAGCAACGACAGTGGCAAGTAGCGTGAAAAAAACGGCAGCCTTTGTGTTGCTGATGATTCTTCAGGGAGGCTGCGACATGGAACCTGTCGCAGCCCCTCTGGGGCCCAGCCTGGTTGAAATTCAGGAGGTTGAATTATCCGGTGTGCCCGAACCCTCGGGCTTGGTACTGGATCAGGACGGCGAACATTTGTGGACTGTCAGTGACCAGACCGGATTTATGTATCGTCTGACTATGAGCGGCAACCTTGTTGAGGAAATCGATCTTGATGGTGAAGACCTGGAAGGCATTGCCGTCAATCCTGCCGATGGTTCCATATTTGTGGTCGAAGAAAGTCTGGGACAGGTATTGAATTTCGACCGCGAAGGGAATCTTCTGCAGAGAATAACCGTTGAGGGTCTTCCATCCATGGGTAACAGCGGTCTGGAGGGGATTACCATCAATCCTGCTAACGGACATATCTTTTTGCTCAAGGAAAAAAATCCAGGATTGTTGGTTGAATTGAATCCTGCGGGAGATGTTCTGGCCATCAATGACCTGGGTTTCGCTGGAGATTTTTCCGGTTTGAGTTTTGACACAGACAATAATCAACTGATGATTCTAAGTGACCAATCGGCAACCCTCAACTGGTGCACTCTTGAGGGACAGAAACTTAAAACCCTGTACACTCATCTGGATAAAGGTGAAGGGGTTGCTTTCAGTTCGGTTCTTAACAAAATCTTTCTGGTCAGTGACAGCCAGGCCACGTTAAGCACCTATCATGCGAATTCTGAATCTTCCAGCCCATAGTCTGAAGGAAAATACAAACAGGGTCAGCCTGTTGCAGACTGGTAACAGCCCAACCCAAAAGTGAGCAAAATCATGGCAAAAAAAGAAATGAAAATTGGCGAAATCAGCAAACCCCGCTTCGAATTTCGCACCTTTGGACAAGATTTTTCTGAACAGGAATTCCGCATGAGCCGCCTGTCGGTTCCGGTTCCTGAAAAAGTTTGGGAGCGCAGCAGTGATGAGATCTACATCATGAGCCGCACCAACGACAACAACAATACAAAAATTCGTGATGGTAAAATGGACATCAAAACTTTTATCACCGAAGACAAAGGCCTCGAACAGTGGAATCCACTGATGAAGGCCGAATTCCCCATTCCTGCCGCCACTCTCAAAGACGAAGTTTATCCTGCATTCCAGGTGGAAACTCCCAACTTTGAAAAGGATTCCTACACCCTTGAAGAGTTTCTGGCAATGATTGACAGTCACCCAGATTTGCAGGCTGTAAAAGTCAACAAACAACGGTTTGGATACATGGTTAACGATACCATTTGCGAAGTGGGCAACGTGACCATCAACGGGGCCATGGTAATGACTATCAACTCGGAAAGCACCGAGTTGGATGATATTTTGAAGACAATGGAAGATGTTGGTCTCACTGACTGCGAAAACATCAACTACCTTCAATGCATCAAACGGGTGATTGGTTGGATTGACAAAGATCTGGCTAATTAGTCCACGCTATTAACTGGTGACAAACCACCGGGGCTCACGCTCCGGTGGTTTTTTTCGTGCATTTTGACGAAAAAAATGCGAAATTAACAGATATGAATACTGACCATGAAATTATTGGCTCCCGAGGCATTCTCCATGTGGATATGGATGCATTTTTCGCTTCTGTCGAAGTTCTGGACGACCCATCCCTAAGAGGTAAGCCTGTCATCGTTGGTGGCACTCCCGAAGGCAGGGGAGTGGTCTCAGCAGCCAGCTACGAAGCCAGGGCTTTTGGCGTGCACAGTGCCATGAGCGCGGCCCGGGCCATCAAGCTTTGTCCCGAGGGTGTCTTTCTTCGCGGACGCATGGACCGGTATGTGGAAATCAGTCGCCAAATTGCCTCAATTTTTCGAGATTTCACTCCTTTGGTAGAGCCTTTGAGCATTGACGAAGCCTTTCTCGATGTGACAGGTTGCCGCCGCCTATTTGGCAGTGCCGAGAATATCGGTCACCTCATTCAAGACCGTATTGCCGATGAAGTGAAACTGGTGGCTTCAGTGGGAGTAGCCGGGAATAAATTTCTGGCCAAGCTGGCCAGTGATTTGGAAAAACCCCGGGGTTTTGTGGTCATACCTGAGGCCAAAGCCCGGGAAATTCTGGCAGCCTTACCTATTGGAAAATTGTGGGGTGTGGGCAAGGTTTCTCAGAAGGAAATGGCCCGTTATGGAATCCGAACGGTAAAAGACTTTTTAGCCATTCCCGAAGATTTGGCCGTGGTTCAGTTTGGCGATCACGCCCGGCATTTGCGTCAATTGGCCATAGGATACGATACCCGGCCGGTTATTCCCTCTCACGAAGCCAAATCCATTGGCAATGAAATTACCTTTGGTGAAGACATTGCCGACGCTCTTCATTTGCAGGGAATTGTTGACCATTTGGCCGACAAAGTCGGTCGCAGGGTGCGCAGTCAGGGCTTCCAGGCCAGAACCATTACTTTGAAAGCCAGATACAGCGATTTTTCCACCTACACACGCAGTGAAAGCCTGGCTGTGCCCACCGACAGTTCGGTCGAAATTCGCAACACAGCCAGGAACCTGCTGGTGGAAAAATTAGGCCGTCGCGACCGGGCCTTACGGCTTGTTGGAGTCACTGCATCCAATCTGCTGGCTTCGGGTCAGGCCCAGGGGCAACTTTTTGTCGATCCTGAAAAAGTAAAAAATCGCAAACTGGATCAACTGATGGATCAGGTCCACGACAAATACGGCGACATGATTTCCCGTGGCCTGAAGCCCGACAAAGACCCGCATCGGTAAAGTCCTGCCATCACCTGCCGAAAAAACACATGAATAAGTGTCTGTGCTAAAAGGCCCCGTATTCAGGGAGTTGTTGATGTCCAACGATTTGGTGAAATCCAGAATATTGACTGTAATGCGTAATTTGCCGCCATTGCCCGCGGTAACTCAGCAGCTGATGGCTGTAATGCGCGATGAAGATTCTTCAGCCGACGATGTGACAAAAGTGCTCTCCGGCGACGGAATACTGGCAGGCAAGGTGCTCAAATTAGTCAACAGTTCCTTTTACGGAGTTCCCACCGAGGTTTCCACCATCAGCCGGGCTGTAGTCATTTTAGGCTTTACGGGTATCAGAAATCTGGCTCTGGGATTTGGCACCGTTGAAGCTCTTTCGGGAATGGATTCCGAACAGGATATGAGTAGCTACTGGTCTCATGCTATGGCCACAGCTGTCGCTGCCCAATCGTTAGCCCCTTTTGTGGACCGTCGGACTGACCCCGAAGAAGCCTTTATTGCCGGACTGTTGCATGACATTGGAACTTATGTTTTTGCCGCTGCAGTGCCGGATGCGAGCAAAACAATTCTGGAAACTCCAGCCGCTGATCGCCTTCAGGTGGAGCATGAATTAACCGGTTTCACCCATGCCCATGTGGGGCAGGGGTTGCTGAAATTCTGGGAACTTCCCGACGCCTTTTCCAATGCCGCGCGTTACCATCACGATGTTGATGTTGCAGCCGGGGGAGAGCAACCTTTAACCAATCTGGTGGCACTGGCCGATATTCTTGCTTGCATTAATGGCGGTGATTTTGAAACCAACGCCTCGGAGACTGACCTGCAACGTTTGCAAAGTGCTGCGGGGATCAAGACCGAAAATCTCTTTGCTGCTTTGAACACTCTTGATGAAAAAATTGCAGAGATGGCAGATTTTATGAAAATTGCCGGGGCCGGTATTTCTTTCAGTCCGGAATCTGCCGAAGTTCCCAAAATGACCTGTGTGGTGGTATGCACCGAGGCAACCCGCCGGGAATTAGTTACCCAATTGTTGATTCAGTTTGGGCACGAAACCTACCCCATGGAACGCTATTTCAATCAGGAAGCCGGCAGCAGCGACATTGGGCTGGTCCTGGTGGATCCTCAATCTCTGAGCCGAGATCAAATTGACCGTTTGACCATCTATCTGGATGATCAGGGTGCCAATATGGGTGTTTTGGCTGATAGGGAAACAACCATACCGGATTGTGTTTCCAACTGGCCAACTCTGAATTATCTTTTTTGTCAGGATCAATTGGCTCAGTTGTTGAAACTGCAACCTGCCCGCTAGCGTAGTAGCCAGAACGGTCAGGTCTGCAATAGGTTCCTGGTATCCAGTTTCAAGCTAACTTTTGACCCATCAGCTGATCATTACTTGATTGGTGGTGGGTTTTTTGTCATTCTCTGTCCTCATCTTCGATCAGGCCCAAATTAGGAGCATCCTTATTATGGACTATTGGATTATTGGTTTTGCCGGTGGTGTGGTTACCGTTCTGGTTTCATTGGGTGTGTGGAAATTTGCCCGCCGGGGAAAAGGGAAAAACAATCAGGTGGCCGATACCCTGACTCACGAAAGCTTTATCACCAGCATGCGTGCCATGGGTGAATTGAATGCTTTTCGCATAATGACCAAAGAAGTCATCACCGCGAGCGATCATTGGTTGGGTCAGTTCGGGAAAAAATACCTGAACTGGCTTCTATCAGAACAACGCATCACTCTGGTCATTGAATTTGATGTGGATTTTAAATACGATTTGAACGATCCGCGGTTCAAAATTATGAAAATCGGTGAAGGTGGTTTTCAGATCACCATGCCGCCTTGTAACCATGAAGTCCGCATTCGTGACATGCGCATCCACAGCGAAGATAAAACGGAGCTTTTGCCCTGGCTCATGCCTGAGGTTATTGGCCGGGTCTTTACCGGTGGTTTCAGTGTTGAAGCCAAAAACAAACTCATCAGCGAGACCAAAACTCAGGCCAGCGGCTTTGCTGCTGATCTGGTTACCAAAACAACCGGCGAAGCCCAGCGTTCAGCCACGGTCACATTAAGCATGCTGGCTCAGGGGCTGGGAGCTGGTCGAGTTGATTTCGACTTTATGCCCGCCGGAGATTTTCACCCTGAAGTGGATACCTCTTATTTGGAAAACATTCTGGCCGACCCCGAAGAATTCCGGAAAGAAGGATATTGATGCGCAAAACAATTATTGGCGTAATGGGTGGTTCTTCAGCGGACGAAACAACCCTCAATAACGCCAGGGAAATGGGCCGCCTCATAGCCGAAAACGGTTGGACTCTGTTGTCCGGTGGGCGGCAGACGGGTGTTATGCAGGCTTCTGTAACAGGGGCTCATGAAGCTGGGGGGTTGACTATCGGCGTTCTTTATGACGAAGACCCCGCACTGGCTTCCCATGGTTTGGATATTGTCCTGCCCACAGGAATGGGAGCTGGCCGAAACGTAATCAACATTCTCAGTAGTGATGTGGTTGTGGCCTGTAAAGGCACCGGCGGTACCACCAGTGAAATTGCTTTGGCTTTGCGTTTTGGAAAACCGGTAGTACTGTTGGACTTTAATCCGGGGCGCGATTTCCTGGATTGTGGGGCTGAGGAAGTAAAATACAGTCTGGTCGATACACCCGAAAAAGCAGCCAAACAGGTTGCTGAATATTTGAAAGAACTGGGGCGATAATTCATGGCTTTTGATTTCGAGACAATTGCACCAAAGGACCTGCACGACAGCCTGAAATGGGACAAGTATTCAGGTCGAGATGTTTTACCCATGTGGGTCGCCGATATGGATTTCCTGTGCCCACCCGCTGTTCTGGAAGGGTTAAAAAACCGCATCGAAAAGGGTGTGTTTGGCTATGGAGGACCGTCAAAGAGCCAAATTGAGGCTGCCATTGAAATGCTCCAGCGTGAGTTCAGTTGGGAAGTAGACCCCGAGTGGCTGGTCTGGCTACCTGGTCTGGTTTCCGGCTTGTCGGTTACCTGCCGGTCGGTGGGGAAATCTGGTGATGGCGTGCTGGTTAATACACCTGTGTATCCTCCTTTTTTGAAAATTCCCGACCTGATGGACCGTAATTTGGAGACGGTTCCCTTGGTGGGCGATAACGAACAGGGCTGGTCTCTTGACCGTCGCAGGTTTGAGTTGGGAATGAATGATTCTCCTTCGCTTTTCCTGTTGTGCCACCCTCACAACCCGGTGGGCCGCCTCTGGACTGAAGATGAATTGGCCATGATGGCTGAGGTTTGCATTGAAAACCGGGTCATCATTTGCAGCGATGAAATTCACAATCAATTGGTGCTTGATGCCAACCGAAAGCACAGGCCCATTGCCACTTTGGGCCCTGAGGTTGCTTCCCGGACCATCACTCTGATGGCACCAAGCAAAACTTTTAATGTTCCTGGATTGGGTTGCTCTCTGGCCATAATCCCCGATGCCAGTATTCGGCGTCGTTTCACTCATGCAGCCATGGGTATTGTTCCGCATGTGAATGTTCTGGGTCTGGCTGCAGCGGAGGCTTGCTGGCGGCACGGATCCTCCTGGCATGCCGAACTTATTGAATATTTGCGTGCAAATCGGGATTATCTGGCATCTCGTGTGGCCCATTGGCCCGGTGTGAGTATGTCTGAGGTGGAAGCTACATTTTTAGCATGGTTAGATGTACGTTCTCTGGATATTAAAGATGCGGCCGCTCATTTTGAAAGTTTTGGAGTGGGGTTGTCCGATGGCCGTGAATTCTCCGGGGCTGGATTTTTGAGACTTAATTTTGGTTGTTCCCGATCTTTGCTGGTCGAAGCCTGTGACCGGATGGAGAAGGGACTGAGTCTTTGATTGAGAGCCAGCCACATTCCTGAAGAAAAACCGTGGCTGAAGGGAAAAACAGCCCCGCAGTTTTAAAAAACCGCGGGGCTAATCAGGCATTGTTATTGAATATTTAGCTCAACAATTTATTTACTGCCTGCACATAAGCATTGGTATCTGGCAAAGGAGAACCTTCTGCGAGCAAGGCCTGCCCCAGCAATACAGTGGGCCAGTCACCCAGCTCATCTCCGGCTTCAGCTTTACTTTGCAGAGTCTGACAAATGGTGTGTTCCGGGTTGATCTCCAGAATGCGTTTTGAGGTAGGCATATTGTCCTGCCCCATTTGTTTCATTAGACGCTCCATATGTGCGCTCATGGCATCTTCTTTGTTCACCAGGACACAGGGGCTGTCTTTCAACCGGCTGGTCACACGAACCGTCTCCACGGTTTCGTTAAGGGTGTTCTGAAGAGACTCACAGAGTTTCTGGTAGCTGGTTTGTTGCTCTTCTTCAACCTTTTTTTCTTCGTCGGTTTTTTCCAGTTCCACATCGCCGCGACTGATGTCCTTAAACTGCTTGCCATCAAATTCAGTCAGGCCGCCCATCATGAATTCATCCACATGGTCGGCCATGTAAAGAACTTCGTAACCCTTGGCTCGGAAGTTCTCCAACAAGGGAGAGCTGGTCAGGGTTTTCAGGTTTTCACCCGTAATGTAATAGATGACTTCCTGGTCATCTTTCATGCCACTGACATAGTCTTTAAGGCTGATGACTTCGTCGGTTCCCGATGACGTGGAGTTGAAGCGCATCAGGCTTTTCAGCTCGTCCAGCCACTCGTAGTTCATGTAGAAGCCCTCTTTGAGAACCACACCCATTTCTTTCCAGAAACCAGTGTATTGTTCGGGCTTGTCGTCGGCCATTTTTTGCAGGGAGGCCAGGGTTTTCTTGACCACGTGTTTGCGAATGCTGGCAATGATGCGGTTGTCCTGCAGAATTTCCCGACTCACATTCAGTGGCAGGTCTTCACTGTCAACCACACCGCTGACAAACCGCAGCCAAGTGGGCAGCAGGTCTTTGCAATCATCCATAATGAAGATGCGTTTGACATACAGCTTCAAACCGTGTCCCCGGTCCTGATTAAACAGTCCGAAGGGTGCTTTGGTGGGAACATAAACCAACGACCAGAACTCCTGCATGCCTTCAATGTGCTGCATGGTGTGGGTCAAAGGTTCACCGGCGAAATCGTTACTGATTTGCTGGTAGAATTCCTTATGATTTTCATCGGTCACATCTTTGGCCGGGCGGCGCCAGATGGCTGTTTTTTCATTCAGCCGGGCGGCTTCTTTTTCTTCGGACGGTTTCAGTTCGCCGTCATCATCTTTTTCAGGTTTAGGCAGGACCGTCATCCAGATGGGGTGAGCAATGAACTCGGAGTATTTATTGACAACTTCTTTTACTTTCCACTCGGAGGCAAAAGGTGTGGCGTCTTCATCGTCTTTTAATTCGATAGTGATAATTGTTCCGCGGCTGTCTTTACTGGATTCAGACAACTGGAATTCACCATCGCCGGTGCTGGACCACAGGTAGGCTTTTTCTTCACCGGCTTTACGGGTCAGAACTTCCACATTGCGCGCCACCATGAACACAGAATAAAAACCAACACCAAATTGGCCAATCAGACTCATGTCATCTTTGGAGTCGCCGGTCAGATTTTTCATGAAGTCGCGGGTGCCGCTGCGGGCAATGGTGCCCAGACCATTGAGCAGATCTTCTTCGTTCATGCCGATACCGTTGTCACTGATGACAATTTTTCTGGCTTCTTCATCAACATGAAGGTCGATGCGCAGATCTGAGTCGCCATCAAGAAGTTCAGGTTTGGTGATTCCTTCAAACCGAACTTTATCCAGAGCATCGGCACCGTTGCTGATCAGCTCGCGAATGAAAATTTCCTGGTTGCTGTACAGGGAGTGAATCATTAGTTGAAGAAGTACACGAACTTCTGTTTGGAATTCGTGCTTCTGTGGCTTGGTGCTCTCGGACATGGTTTCCTCCGTGTGGGGTTTGGTGTCTGTTTGGGGGTATATATGGCCGATAAGATATACTGAGGTGAGTCTTCTTGCAAATGAGGTATGGAAAACTTTTGCTGGGATTTTCACTATTGTGAGATTGTGGCGGATGATAGCCTTGTTCAGTGGCTAATTCATCAAAAGCAAGGCGTCTTCCCAGCCTGGAGCCAGCCTGAGGGCGGCGGCCAGCGAGTTGGTCGCCGCTTCCGGCTGGCCCAGTGTTGTCAGCGTTTTGTGCATCTCCAAGTGTGGACGGGGGTCGTGTGGCGAGGCTTTGCAGGCTTTTAATAATAGCTTAATGGCCAAGGTTGCATCATTTTTCGCCAGGGAAATCCGGCTCAATACCATTAGGGGACCCGGAGCCGAATTTAGGTTATTCATGGAGATCAGTTTTTCCGCCTGGTCAAATTCACCCAGAGCCACCAGGCAGCGGGCCATACGCTCTTTGGGCCAGGATTCAGCATATCTTGAATCCAGATCGAATCCAGTGGGTTGCGAGCAATCTGAAATTTGATCAAAATAATCTTTAGCTTTGCCAAAATTCTTCCTATAAAAGGCCAACTCACCCTGGAGAAACCTGAGCATGAGACTGGTGGCAAATCTATCTTTTACCTCATCGATATCCTGATCAATAACTTCAGTTTTATGGAAAATTATTTGGTGTCGCAGTCTCCTGACGGCCAAATCTTC
This sequence comes from bacterium, assembly GCA_024223715.1. Classification (GTDB taxonomy): domain Bacteria; phylum Krumholzibacteriota; class Krumholzibacteriia; order LZORAL124-64-63; family LZORAL124-64-63; genus LZORAL124-64-63. Next base: position 36,316 of record JAAEOA010000258.1, read on the forward strand.
CAGTCCCGAATGATTTGATTTTCGCAACTTTGACCACGCCCGATCCAACCACTGAGCAGCTTCACTGGTGGCCGGAGTGCGCAAAAAATCGCCGCCCACACTCTGACTCAATTCTTTTCCCAAAAGGTAAAGGGCATGCCCATCTTCCGGGTTTTCATTGACCATAAGCCGGAGCAGATTTTCATTTCGCTGGTCTTTTTTTCTCAGATGACGCACTTCGGGAAGATATCCGCTGTGCTGGGCAAACAACCCTGAGGGTTTGATCTCCAGTTCAGGCCTGCCAAGCTGTTTACAAATTGCGGGCAAAATTTGTTCGTGAATCCGTCCTTGGTACCGGTGTTCGGGGCGGGACCGAAACAAACGTGTAATAGGGGCTGTGGAAATATTCCCGCGGGAAATCAAAGATTGAATTTCAAGAGTGAAGGCTTCTTCATTGGTATTGGCCAGCATATTTCGCAGTGAGGGTTCATCGAATGAACCCAAAACTTCGTCTGCATCCAGAACCAGAACCCAGGTCCCTGTGGCCCGCTGTAAAGCCAGATTTCTCGCAATGGAGAAATCCTCTTTCCATGAGGTCTCAATCAGGATCCCACCAGCTTGTCGAACGATCTCCTGGGTACTGTCACTGGAACCGGTATCAACAACAACCAGCTCATCGGTAAGAGCACGGGCTGCAGCCAGGCAATCCGGAAGATTTTCCTGTTCATTTTTGACGATCATGCATAGGCTGATCTGTGGTATTCCCGGGGTCATGAAATCTCCTTGTGAAGACTTTACTTCTTTTTGAACGGGGCTGTCAATTGAGGGATGTTATTTTCACCGCCATCTGTTTGGCGGTTATTCTATTTACCGGGCATTGCGCCTTTGCAGATGATGATGCGGTTGCGAATCCAGCACTTGCCGAACTGACCCGTTTCGATAATGGTTTGCAATTACTCGTCTTGCCCCAGCCGGAAAAAACATTAGTCCAGGTGGATGTGTACCTTTCTTTGCGTGGTGCCGCCCGTAATGAAGGTCTGGCTCACCTGGTGGAGCACCTCATGTTTCGCTCTTCGCAGAACATTCCGTCCGGCACCCTGCGGGATTCCCTGCTTTTGCTGACTTTGACACATGACGCAACCACTTCATCCCGGAACATTCATACCATAAGCACTTGTATTCCTGAATTTCTGCCCAGAGTTCTCAATGTGGAAGCCGAACGGCTGGGGCGATTGCAACCCGAGCTCATTGATCTGGAGGAAGAACGGCTGAGAGTGCTGGGAGAACATGACTACAGGACCGAAGTGTACACAGGCGTGGCACTCAATTTAAAAATAATGGCCATGGCTTTTGAAGGGTCATTCGATACTTACTCCCTCGTGGGTTCCAAAGAAAAAGTGAAAAGTTTTTCCATGGAAAATGTTCAGGGTTTTCTGGATGAAAGAATGCTACCGAACCAGATGGTTGTACTGATCAGTGGTCCCGTGGATCCGGACACAGTGCAACAACTGGTGAAGGACTCATTTTCCACTCTGGAAGCAAAAAATCCGGGTTCAACTATTGCTGAACTTCCGCTCAGGCCCGATCCTCAGGGCATTATTATAGATTCCAAGGACCCCTATGACCTTCTGGCAGTTGGGTTTAGGTTGCCCTACAAAACACCTGAACAGGCGGCCATTGTTCACCTAACTGAAATAATAATGGATCGTGAAAATGGGCACCCCCTTTTACAACTTTTTGAAGATGAGGCTCTCTTGATCCTGTTCCTGCCGGGAAGCTGGAGCCAGGACTATGATCGAAAAACATCTGAAGAAAAATCTCTCAAACAGTTCTGGGACGAGACGCGCAAAGTTAAACACAGGGTTCGAAACAGCTGGAAATTCGATCGCCATCGAAAAGCTTTTTCAGAAGATATTCAAGATCGTCTCCAAGAGCCTTATCAACAGTCTTTGTGGCGGGCCCAAAGGTTGGCCGATGGCCGTGAATTACTCGAAGCCGAGGCCATGGCTGCTTTGGTCGATACTCTGGACCAAACCTTGATTTCTGATTTTTTTGAGAATGAATTTACTGCCGATAGAGCTTATACCGCCTTGTCCCTCGGGGATTTGAAGGACAAAATAGGTGGAACCCGGGACCGATCCTCCGAAAGCCTTGAAATAAACCCATATCTGGTTGAATCGGGACGTGAAATTCCTTTGGGTATTGCTGAAATTACTCCGGTACTGCAGCAGGCAGCCAAACTTCCTCTGGCTAAAATTGAGAAACAAAAGCTGCCTAATGGTTTGCCTGTGTATTTAGTGCCACATCCGGAAAGTGACGATGTTTACTTTGGTGCTGCCTTCAAATATCCCTATTTGGAAAGCGAACAGACAAGCCAAAAACCCGGACGATTGTATTGGTTTGATTGGTTGGCAAATTGGGGATATGACGCCAAAGGAAGCGCCCAGAAACCGGTGGGTGATCGTCCTGGCTGGAATACTAAAATGGAATCTCAACCCTGCAACCTCAGAATCTCCGCCCATGGTCCTGCCCTAAAGCATGAGAAGGTTCTTGCCGCTTTTAATAAACGCATGAACACCAGTCGTCTGAACCATTATGTTTTGGACTGGATACAGGAAAATAAGTTGAAGACCGTTACAAGGAAATTGGAAAACCCGGTTGTTCTGGCCCGGGTAGCCAGAAGAAAGGCAATTCTGGGAAATAACCACCCTCTTGTGGGGTGGCATCAAACTAATGTGCAAGGCTTTGAAGATTGGCGAATTGATGAGGCGAATAAAATGCACCGGCTAATTTTCCGCAGTCCGGATTGTCAATTTGTAGTCACCGGAGATTTTCAGGTTGAGAAAATGTCCAAGAACTTAAAAACAATTCTAGGCAAAATGAAACCACGGGAAATTGAAGATTTTTCTGTGTGTAAACCAGCCGCAAAAGGCACTGTTGGTTACATGTTCCACGATCCCGATTCAAAAGTTGCAGTTACGGATTATTTATTCCCCATGGTGGGTGCTGAAAATTCACCGGCTTTGACTAGAATTCAGAGTGACGTTCTTGAGAACATTCTATCGCAGCGGCTTTTGATTTCCGCCCGAAAAACGGGTTTGGACTCAATAAAGGTCACTGTTCACCTAGTGGCAAAAAATTATAGAATCAAACCAACCATTAAAGTGACCAGCCTCCCTGAAGATGCCTGGCAGGTGGTGCAACTGATTCGTCAGGAGCTGGACAACCTGGCCGTTAACCCAGCCAGTGCCGACGAAGAGGCTCGGGCGCGCCTGGAAATGCTGGGCCCATTTTTCAGTAACTTTGAAGATCCTGGTAATTCCCTTCATTGGTTGTTGAGAAGTAGTCTGTATGGAGATATACCTGAAACACCCTTGCAGGATCTTTGTCTCCACGAGCCGGGGAAATTGGCTGCCAGATTAGGGAGTTTTTTTCCTGTTGATCACTTTGCCTGGTCGGTGCTGGCCGATCGGGGGTACATTAAGGGACCGTTGCTTTCATATGAACCATTTAGCAGCAAGCAGAGGCAGGACTAACCATTATCGGGGAATTATTGGGTTGTGCCCAGAAGAATGTCGCTGGTTCAACTTGTGACTATAGATTTGATCAAACACAGGAGTTTTGTCTGTTTTAGGTTGAAGATTGCTGGGTTCTTTTGTAAAAAAGCACCCAGCGACATTCTCTTGGGCACAACCGAATTGTTGAATGCCTGCGGGCCAGGACATGAATTTGACTGCCAGTGTCCCTGTTCCTTATTGTAAAACTACCCCACCTGATTGAGTTTTGGACTTTTTTTCCAATGTTTTCGCAGGCATGGGGGCATGATCATGAAAACCGTATCCATCTGTATTACCGTTATTTTCCTTTTAATTCCCGCTTCAGTTCCAGCCAATCCGAGTCTTCCTCAGCCTTACCCAGCCACGGGTTTTGCCTTGGTGGATACTTTGCTGTATGAGGGAAAAAAAGAATCGGCCTGCATTTCCTTGAATAAAATAATGCTGCAGGCCATAAGCTTGGAGGATGAAGAAAGCTGGACCCGGGCTCTTGTTCGGCAGGTTCAGTTGCGCGTGGCGATGAAGCAATACGAAAAAGCCGTAGACCTGATGCTTAATACGCCCTGGCCGCAAAAGGCTGAACAGCGAAACCTTACTAATCTGTATTATGGCTACAGTTTGAATCATTACCTCTCCCGAAACCGACATTCAATTCGGGGCAATGCTACCAAGGCAGGCGGGAGGGCGGCATTGTTGAAAGATTGGACCATCGGAGATTTCCGCAGAGAGATAAATAGCGCATATTACCAAGTACTGTTGAACCAAGGCACTCTTTCTGAAAATGATTTTGGTGATTTGCAACCCTATTTATCCGGCGGTTCGTTTCCTTCCCGGATTCGTGGTACTGCCCGTGACGCGGTGACTTATCTGTGGGTCATGCATTTGCGAAATACCACTTACTGGTCGGCGTCCCACCACGAAGAAACCAAAAGATTTTCTGCATCTGATTTTTTGACTTTAAATACCGATGAGCAATCGAAACTGGATTCAGATGAAATTCATCCTCTGAAAAAAATCCACAAACTACTGGTTGATTTGGCATTGAACCACCAAAAGAATGGTCGCCAGGAAGCCGCTCTCGATGTCATGCTTCAATTGTCAGATACTATTCACGATCACATTCGGATTCCGGTTCAAAATTCCAAGTATATAGATTGGACCGAGGAGCTGCTTTCCACAATGGACAAAGATTTACCCTGGTGGTCCAAGGGGATGTGGAACCTGGGCTCTTTGTATGAAGAGGAAAATGGTTCTGACAACCTGATTAAAGCCGTGGAAATATTCCAGCAGGGGGCCCGGCAACATCCCCACAGTGTGGGGGGCAGTCTGTGTATTGAAAAATTGGAAACCTTGCAACGCCCCGATTATTCGCTGAAAGCCATGCCCCTCGACGGCCATGGAAAACGTTCCATCCAAATCCGTCACCGAAACATCTCCCGAGTGTATTTTCGTGCCTGGCGCATTGACTTGTTTGAAGAACTCAGAAATGGCCGTGAAATATCCCAATCTGCTTTCACTGACGGTAAAGAAACCGAAAGACTGCTTAAGGAAATTCCACCGAATTTGCAGTGGTCACAGGTCGTGCCTGATATGATGGATTTTCAATACCATTTCAGCTATGCCTCGCTGCCGGAAGGAACTCCTGGGGCGTATGTGGTCGCAGCCTCACTCGAGGAAGACTTCAGGGAAAAAACTAATATTTTATCCTGGTTCGATATTTTTTACACTGACCTTGTTATTTCCAGGTGGGAAAACAAAAATGAGCTGTATCTGGATGTATCATCGGGCCTGACGGGGCAGCCCGTACCCGATGTGCAACTGGACGTGTTTTATTTGGGGGAATGGGAGGATTCCACTAAATCAATTTCCCTCAGGACCGATGCCCGGGGACAGGCAATGATACCCATGCTTGAGCGGTCAAATTATCTTGTTTATGCCCAAAAAGGTCAGCATGAAAGTTGGCTGAAAAACAAATATTTTTCTCATTCCCCAAAAGAAAAAAACATTCGTTCCAGCATCATTTACACCGACCGGAGAATTTTTCGGCCGGGACAAAACGTTATGTGGAAGGTTGTTTCTTTCAAAAGTGAGAAACCCCGAACAGATTTTCAGACCCTGCCTCATGATTCTCTGACCGTTGAACTTTTTGACGCCAACCGAAAGCTGATTCATCGTGAAATTGTGGTGACCAATAATTTTGGATCCGTTTCAGGTTCGTTTGAAATTCCAGTCAGAGGTGTTTTGGGTCAATGGACGTTGCGCACTTCAAGCGGGCAAAAAAAACGTATCAAAGTTGAAGAATACAAAAGGCCTACTTTTGAAGTCTCGGTTGATACACCTGCGGGTGAGGTTCATCTCGGTGAACAGGTACGTCTTTTGGGACACGCCCAATACTATTTTGCGCAGCCGGTTGCTTCAGGTTCATATCGGTGGTCGATTTCCCGAAATTGGGTGCGTCCCCGGTTTTGGAGACATCGCCAAACTTCTGAAGCGGTTCCCATTTATGCTGAAGGAAAAGGTGAATTGGGTTCAGATGGAAGCTTTGAAATTGAATTTGAAGCTGCCAGTGATGATCAATTTTCACAATCTGAAATTCAAGCCTTCAGATTTTCACTGAAAGTTGAAGTGACAAATGAAGGCGGTGAAACCATTGAAACAATCCGGAATTTCAGGATTGGTTTAGCAGCAGTCCAGGCAACGATCATATCCAATAACCGTGTGGTGTTAGCTCAGGAAAATGCCGATTTTGAAATCCTCCGAACAGATCTTAACAATAAACCACAACCAGGAACAGGAAGCCTATCGGTTTGTTCTTTGATTCCGCCCCGTGAAGCAGTGTTACCCTCTGAAAGACCTGTACGGACATCTGAAAACACCCTTACGATTTTTGAAACCCCGGGCGATCTGCAGAAACCCCGCTGGGCAAACAATCCGCACTGGTTGGCAGACATCGCTCATTGGCCTGAGGGACCCGAAGTTTCCCGGAAAGAAATACATCATGATGTCACTGGCCTGGCAGAGGTCACAATACCGGATTTGCCAGCGGGGCCTTACCGGGTCATTTATTCCACAACTGACCAGTCAGGAAAAGTATCTTTGACTAGGCATGAGTTTATTGTGGCAGGACCAAAAATGGACAATTTGCCGGTTTGTTTGCTAGTGGCGACGGAAAAATCAAATTTGAAAGTGGGCGAGACAGCAAGAATTCTGGTTCATTCCGGATTGCCAAATCAGCTTATTCATTTCAGCATCCATCACAACAAAAATCTTTTGGTTGAGAAAGTCCTGACTTCAGGAAAAGACTCGGCAATTATTGAATTCCCAATAAACGAAACCATGCGAGGAGGTCTTCACATTGGGGCTAGAGCCATAAGCGACTATCAACATTTTTCTGAAACGGTTTTGATCCATGTACCATGGGATAACAAACATCTGGATCTGGAATTGCTAACTCTTAATGAACGGTTGCGTTGTGGGAATGAAGAGAAAATCCGGGTCAAAATGCGACGTTGTGATGGGCAGCCCATAAAAAATCGCACCGAACTTTTGGCGTATATGTACGACCGTAGCCTGGATGCCTTTGGCTTACATCAAAATACCAATATTAACCGATTGTTTCTGCACTCCCGGCATCCTGGTAAGGTTACTTCGGGTCTGGATTACAGAGGCCGTCCTCATACAAAAAAATATTGGGAGTATCTGGGACGATTTAATACAGTACTAATTGCTGATCATTTGGCTGAGTGGCGATTTGGCATCTATTCCCTGGCAGGTCAGCTATATGTCAGGGGTGGCCGTTCGGGTCAGGTTATGACTCTGGATTCCGGAATTGCAAGTTCGATACCCATGGCCTCAACGTTTACTGTTGAGGGAGCAGAATACATGGTGGAGGTTAAAAGTTTAAGTGTGTCATCTGGCGATGGCCTTGGGCCCCAGGAACAAGATGCTGACTCTCCCGTCAGAAGCCAATTTATTGAAACTGCTTTCTTTAATCCTCACTTGGATTTTAATAATAAAGGCGAAGCAGAATTCGAGTTCACCGTGCCTGAAACAGTCACCGATTGGAATCTGGAACTGCATGCTCTGACTGAAGATTTAAAACACGGCCACTTAAAAACCACAATTACCAGCAGCCAAGACCTCTTGGTTCGGCCCTCTTTCCCTCGGTTCTTTCGTGAGGGTGACCGTGCAGAAATTAAAGTCCTGTTGAACAACAGCACTGATCAGAAACTGCGCTGCAAAGTCGATTTTTCCATATACGATGAGGAGACCGGGGAGAACATCACGGCATCCTTCGGACTTTCAGAAAGGGAGCATTTGCAAATCCCGGTTAATATCGAAGCGGGCGAGGAAAGCGTGCTGATGTTTCCTTTAAGCATCCCGGACGGAATAGGCCTTCCTGTTTTTGAAGTGGTGGGCAGAACATCGGACCTTAGTGATGGCGAAAGACGGCCGGTTCCCATTTTGCCAGGCAGGGTGCATTTAATGGAATCAAAATTTGCGGCAATTGATGGCCTTGAGAGCCGAAGTTTGATTTTTAAATCCGCCTCTGGTTCAGATGATTCTTCGCTGGATGTTGAAAAAATTGTTGTCACGATTGACGCCCAGCTTTTTGAATCCGCTTTGGCAGCCGTCCCTTACCTAATCAACTACCCTTACGAATGTACGGAACAGACCTTGAACCGATACCTGAGCTCCAGCATAATGAGCCAGCTTTATGCCGATTTTCCTGAGTCGGAGAAATGGTCTGAAGAGGTTGCCGGCAGAGACACCCGCTACGAGCCCTGGAATTCAGCCGATCCCAACAGACGTTTGCAATTGGAAGAGTCGCCCTGGTTGTTGCAGGCTTCGGGTGGTTTTGGTTCCCGGCAGCAATTGTTCAATATCCTGGATCCAAAAACAGCCAGAGAATCCAGACAACAGTCTTTGGACACTCTGAGCAAACTTCAGGTTGATGACGGTGGTTTTGGTTGGTTTTCCGGTGGCCCGTCTTCTTTTTATAACACCGCCTATATTCTGCACGGATTGACCAGGGGAAATGAATTTGGGGTGGAAACGCCTGATGTTTTATCAGGAAAAGCCTGGGTGTATTTGTTTCACTTCTATGAGTCGAACCTCCTGGTTGAAATGAAAGAAAATGACCGGGGTTGGACTTCTGCTACATATTTGGCCTCCCTCATGAGCAATCCAATGGCTCAGACATGGGGTAGCGAAATTTTTGATACCAAAGACAAGTTGTTCCTTCTGGATTTCAGTTTCCGGCATTGGTTGAAATTAAGCCGAATGATGAAAGCTCATTTGAGTTTGGCCTTGTGGCGCAACAATCGTCACGACGAAGCCAAGATGGTTTTCGAATCGGTGATGGACGAATCTCACCAGGATAAAGACCAAGGCATATTTTGGGAAACCGAAAGTCAAGCCTGGCGTTGGAGCCGCGATTCTATTGAAAGTCATGCCATGATTTTGCGAGTGATGAACGAGCTGAACCCAGATGACAAACGGGCGGACGGCCTAGTCAAATGGCTTCTTCTTAACCGCCACCTGAATCAGTGGAAAAGTACCAGGGCCACAGCGGAAGTCATTTACGCCCTGGCGCATCATATGAAAAATAAGGGCACTCTGAATTTCGAACAAAGGGTCGCGGTAAAAACCTGTGTCCAGGATACAACCATTGTTTTTCAGCCTGGAGAATTTTCAGGCAAGGACAACCATCTTGTATACCAGAATGCAGGTATTCAAGGGTCGGACTGCAATACAGTGAAGGTTGAAAACCAATCCAGAGACTTGATCTTTGCCTCAGCGACCAGGCATTTTTCAACCACTGAGTGGCCTCCGGAAGGGCAGGGTGATGTATTGTCTGTGAAACGGAGCTATTACCTGCGCACGCAAAATTCTGAGGGTTGGGTTTTGACTCCCCTTGATGGGGAAACCGAAATTTCAGTCGGTGATCAAATGGAAGTCCATTTGCATGTCGGTACAAAAATTGCCATGGAGTTTGTTCAATTGCGCGACCCCCGACCCTCTGGTTTTGAACCTGAAACTAAGCTCTCCGGGCATTCATGGCAGTCAGGCCTGGTTTATTATCGTGAAATCAGGGACAACGGCATGAATTATTTTATGGACGGACTTCCCACGGGAGACTATCAATTGATTCATCGAATGCGGGCCACGGTTGCGGGTAAGTTCAAGGTTGCACCAGCCACTCTGCAAAGCATCTATTCACCGGAATTTACAGCCTATTCCAGTGGTGCATTAGTCACCATTGCCCCCTAAGGCGAATAACAGAGGACTTGTGGGTCAAGTAAATCAGGGAATTTCCCAATAGAGGATTGTATGCCGACGAATGACATCAAATGCGAAGGGTTTTGTCATAACTGCCAGGAAATTCATTTCCTGGAGTCCAGTCTGGCCAGAATCGAAGCCGACAAACTCATGCTTCTTCTGGATAAACACCAACGATTGGATTTTGACCAACCCATTGAAGAGGCGGACCCTCTTTTTGGCACTGATTTTCTTTACGGACCGGCCATGGGCAAAATGTTTGGCATTCTGATTTGCGAAAATCTCCAGGGAAATAGAGTTGTTTTGAAAGCTTTTTCCGGACAATACGACCGTCAGTGGGAGTTGTCTTCCTGGGTTGGGCCATTGTTTGATGTGGATGAATTCTGGAATCTTACTTTGCCGGTGGAAAAATCCATCACTGATCTGGGACGGGAAATTCAGCAAGCTGAAGGAAATACTGAGCAACAGGGGAAATTGCGGAATCGAAGAAAATTGTTGTCCCAAAACCTGATGAAAGATATTCACAAACTGTATTGTTTGAATAATTTTAATGGTCAGTCTTGCCGTCTTAAAGACCTGCAACCAGAACAGGGCTTGCCTACCGGGACGGCCGATTGCTGCGCACCAAAATTACTCAATCATGCGGCTCTAAATCAATTGAAACCCCTTTCCCTGGCCGAATTCTTCTGGGGTCAAAGTAACCGTTCCCTTACCCGCCATCAGGGTGAATATTACCCTGCCTGCACTGACAAATGCGGACCCGTTCTGGGCTATATGCTGTGTGGAGTGCAGAAGTTTTGAAAAATCAGGAATGCAAAATTATTCATACTGATGATTGTTTCTATGTGGTGAACAAACCAGGAGGTTTGCTGGCTGTCCCGGGCAGAGGGGCAGAGAAACAGGATTGCGTAGAAAGAAGAATGCTCAACCTGTTCCCCGATAGTTTCGAAGAGGGGTTGGTCCAGCCAGCTGTTCATCGCCTCGATTTGCATACTTCCGGAATTATGGTCCTTGCCCGAAGCAGAGATAGCTTCCGATATTTGGCCAAACAGTTTGAAAACCGTCAGGTTAAAAAAGAATACATCGCCATTCTTGAAGGTCAGGTGGTTGAAGAATCAGGAATCATTGATTTGTGTTTTCGCCTGGATGTTGAAAACAGGCCTCATCAGATTTATGATCCCATTAATGGAAAGCGGGGGATATCGCGCTGGGAAAAGATTGGCGATTTTGAAGGACGCAGCAGAATTCGATTTTTTCCGGAAACGGGCCGCACTCACCAGTTGCGTTTACATTCTTCACATGAGCTGGGTTTAGGCATACCCATTGCGGGCGATTTTCTTTACGGGAGAGGACAAGATGGTGATCCAATGCTTTTGCACGCATCTGAAATTTCTTTTATTCATCCAAATACAAACCAAAGAGTGACGTTTCGTTCTGAGCCAGGGTTCTAATAAAAAAAGCCGCCCTTTCTGGGCGGCTTTTTTTCTACAAAAAGAACTTTATTTTTCATCCCCGATAAATTTTTCCAACAGCCGATCCGAAGTAATAATGTAATAAAGAGAACCCACTTCGGTATTGGTTTCATTGCTCATGCCGGGAGAAACAACGATACTGGAATTGAGTTTCACGGTAGCCAGAATTTCAATGTCACCGGTAAGCTTGGAATCGCCGTAACTTTCTTCATCAATAAGTCCATCTTTGCTGAAAGCCCAATAAATGAGCTTGCCGTGGGCCATGGTGGTGGGAATGCCAAAACGGTTCATCAGATGACCAACCATGTTTTTGGTGTCGTCAGCACTGGCCTCTTCGTTACTCTGGTAAATGGCAAGAATGAGATGAGAGTTTTTCGCAGCCACAACAAAAAAGTCTTCGTCTGAAAATTTAATGGTGCCCGGATAAGTATCGTCAATACTGTTGGCTTCGGCGTGCTTAACTTGTTCGGAGGTCAAATAATTGCCAACAGTGTATTGCCCCGCACCGAGGTCCAGCAATTTAATTGTTTCAGCCAGTTCGATTACTTCAGGATTCAGTGCTGCGGCTTTTTCGCTTTCACAGGCGAGAGTCGGCCAGAGCAACAAGCCCACCATCAATACAAAAGTCAGTTTCATCAATTGCTTACCCATGGTCGCGAACCCCTTTATTCTCAGTTTGATTTTCTGTTTTGTTGACCGGATTAACCCGGAAAAAATGCCCTGTCCCGCCGAAACGGGACAGGGCTCAATCTACATCAGTTCAAAGCAGAATGCTATTGCTTATAGCGAGTCTTCTGCTCTTCTTTGATGGATTTCATTACAGATGCGTCAAATCCATCTTTGCGCCACTTGTGCTCGGGGCGGGCCAGAATGGCGTTGACTTCTTTTTCGAACATGGGCAGTTTGCCATGTTCTGCGGCCAGTTCCATCAGCTCGGGCAGGAATTCGTGGTAGAAGTTTTCTGCCACATCGTACATTCCATGCCAGTGAGTGTAATCGGGGCCCATCATAGCGGCACCGTGACGAGCGCGGCGACCTTCATGATGCCACAATTCCCACCAGTGCCAGCCCAATTTGGTATGGAACAGGGAACCGGAAACCAGGCCTTCTTTTTTGGCCATGGTGTACAGCTTTTTGGTGGGTTTTGCGAATTTTTCGTTGTAAGTAATAACCAGTTCATCGAACTGTACATAGAAGTTGTCTACAATCTGGGTGCCGTGGCACTGCTTGCAAACGATCTTCATGTCATCACGGCGCATTTCCCAGCTGTTAACAGCCACGACTTCGCCTTCGGCCATGGTTTTTTTCCATTTGCCGTTTTCCATGATGAATTTCTTGTACTTGATTTCCTGGCCAACCTGAGGAGGAGTATCGCCCGGGACGTCTTTTTCGTCACCGTTGGCAAAAGTTACCCGGTTCAGTTTTGGACTGATAGGAGCACGAAGGTTCCAACTGATACGGTCACCCACGTTGTGAGTAGCTTTGGTCACAGAACCGTCAGATTTGAGGGTTGAACCCATGTGACAAGTCGCGCAAGTGGGGGCTGTGTAGTAGTCTTTACCCAGAACCCAGCTACCGGACTTAAGAATGTTCATGGCGTTCATACCACGTTCACGCACGGCTGCATAATATGCGATACCGTGTTTGGATTCTTCGTAAACCTCTTTTTGAGGATGGTCAGGACCAAGGTGACACTTACCGCAGTTTTCAGGCTGACGAGCCGTTGAAGCGCGGAAGGAGTGACGACCGTGACAGGCGTTACAGGAACCCTGGGTGCCATCAGGATTCAAACGGCCAATACCCGAGTTGGGGTAGGTCATGGGGTCAAACATAACGGCTTGGTGCTCGTTCAGCAGAGCTTTGCCGTTTTTGTCTTTCAGGACCGTAACAATGGAACCGTGGCATTGCCAGCAACCGTTGGCGGCGTCAGCTTTGGATTCCATGGAGCAGATGACTTCACCAAGCACATTATCCAGAGAGGCCATAATTTGACCAGCGGTGGAGTGATGTGAAGGAGCCATTTCACGAGTTTCTTCTTCGTGGCAGTAACCACAGTCTTTAGGAGACTGGATGGTCTTGATCAGTTTGCCTTCGTGCATGTAGGCAGTGATGTCGCCTTTGTCGGCAGCGTGACAGTTATAACAACCGACTTTGCCGTCTTGAGCTGCAGCGTGTGGAGAGTTTTTCCACTGCTGCACCATGGAGCTGTTTTCTTTGAGGTGACAGTTAAGGCACTTCACGTTTTCTTCCTGAATGGCAGCATTGCTGACATCTTTGGAAGCATTGGTTGTGGCCAAAACAGAACCGGCTACCATCAGGCAGAGGGCTGTCAGACACACAATTTTCGTCCACTGTTTCATTAAATTCCTCCTGGAATTCTTGTTTTTGAATCCAGTTTCCTGAATTCCTCCTAAATTACCCGGCAAACCATCTTTTTGGCGAGAACCCCCCTTTCGGGATTTTCGGTTATTATTTGGGCCAAAATCAGCTTTCAGCAGTCTCGGCCGTACGATCTTTTCCATCATCTTCCAACCAGAAAGGGAAAATTTTCCCCAAAGCAAACAGGACCAGAACGGGCAGGCACATCAAAATGATGGCAGGCAAGATTCCTTCCTTTTCCAACCAGCCAGGTTGAAAAATGAGAGTGCCGCGTTCACTTTTGGACATCATTTGCCCACCGATAACCACGTTCCAGCGCATGAGAAGGACCTGGATCAGAATCATCACTGAAGCTAACGGGGCCAAAATGTTGAAAATTTTGTCTTTAACATTGACCAGACTCAAATAGCCCAGAATGAGTACTGGAATCACTGAGAAAACACCAACCTGATAGACCCAATAACTCTGGTACAGAGGACCCCAAAGAAGATTGTGCAAAGAGTGCCAGTGATGAGTCGCCATGTAGCCGTGCGAGAAGATTTCCAGCATTTCGAAAGTGAAATCGACGATAAAGAATCCCCACAGAAATTTGGTAGCCGACCGGACGCAAACCTGATCAACTTCACGGCCTTTTATGCGCATGAGGATGTAATAGGCCACAATAATTCCGGCAATGCCTGATACAGCCGCTGAAAGCAGGAAAATTACCGGCATGAGAGGAGTGGCCCAAAGCGGGTTGGCTTTAATGCCACCAAAAATGAAACCCACATATCCGTGCAACACACAGGCCATGGGAATTCCAATGCCGGCCAGAATACCGATGATACGTTTGTCGAGGTTTCTGGCTTTTTCCGAAAGATTGTCACTGCCGGTACTCAGGAAGAAAAACACATGCTTCATGGGCCCGGTCGCCGATTGATAAAAACGGGACATGGTGGGCCGGTATATGAAGAGGATTTCCATAAACAGAACAAAAGCATAGGCCCCATATATGTAACCGAACCCGGCCATGGCCGAGGTTGGGTTAGGGGTCAGCAACATGCTGACAGCCCGCTCTGGATGACCCAGGTGCACCATCAGGGGCAAGGTGGCGCAGAGCATGAATGCAAAGGCAAACAACAGGGAAAACCGGGCCAGAGGTTTGAATGCTTCCAACTTGAACACGTGGTACAGCGAAGAAACAATAAAAGCTCCGGCAACAAGGCCGGTAATGTAAGGATACAGAACGATCATCAAGCTCCAGTGAACATGCAGATCGTTGGGAAAGACATAACCAATTGTATTACCAATGGCTTCTGCTGCTTCATGCATTAGATCACTTCCCTTCTGAGACCGAGGTAATGCAATGATGGTTTGTTACCCATGGAGGGTTTCAGTACCGAAATGACATTGGGTTGGTGCAGAAGTTGGAAAACTTCGGACTCCCGGTCATTGAGATCGCCAAATTTGCGGGCGCCCACCGGACAAACATTAACGCAAGCTGGCAGCATGCCTTTGCGAACCCGGTGGTAACACCAGGTGCATTTTTCTGCGGTATGGGTGACCGGGCTGATGAAACGAACCGAATAGGGGCAGGCCTGCACACAATAAGAACAGGCTACGCATCGGTCGCTGTCAATGAGGATGAACCCGTCGTCTGTGCGGAAAGTGGCACCCACAGGGCATACCTGAACACAGGAAGGTTTTTCACACATGTTGCAAAGTTTCGGAGCAAAGAAAGTATCGCGAATGTCATGCTCAATATCAGTCCTTGGTTCAGTGTAACCACCAAGACCACCGTCAGGAGAGTCAACATACACGTTGTCTTCTTCGTCAATAATATAGCGTTCAACCCAGGTACGATAATGACCATCGGGAACCTGGTATTCGTTCTTGTCGGCAATGCAGCAGGAACCGCAGCCAATGCAACCGGTAATGTCGACAACAAATGCAAATTTCTTGTCCTTAATGAAAAGCTCGTTTTCATCTTCCATACCGGGAATTTGTTTGGAAATTTCCGAGGCTGTGGCCGGCATGACCAACAACAGCGAACCACCAATGGCACCTTTGAGCATTTTTTTAATAAAGCCCCGGCGGTCCTGATTTATTTCCTGTTCAATTTTTTTTAATTCATCCATGCTGGTTTGTCCTCATCTTTCTCCGACAGGCCCATCATTTCCCTGGCTTCTTTCACCCATTTGAGTGGGGCGTGAACATGATGGCATTGGTTACAGACGTGGTGAGTGCCTACATTCTGTTCTTCAAGGTGTTCGGGAAGGGCAATCATTTTGATGGACTCTGGTGGTCTCGCGCGAATGATTTTGTTATGACAGCGCAGGCACAGAGCTTTGATATCTTCGCCACGAACCACTGGCATGGGGGCGTAATATTCCCCATTCTGAATGTGGTCGGCGTAAGATGCGTGACAAACTTCGCAGGAAACTGATTCGTGAACGCCTTTGCGATGAATTTTTTTAATATTCTTGTGACAATCCATGCAGGATTCGTTGGTCATGTTTCGCATGGGGCGGTTGGTTTCGTCTTCCACCGCGCCGGGGCGATAGTGACCGTACTCACCAAAAGACCGGGGCAGGACCAAAGGCCTGATTAGCATACCGAAAACGGCAATGGCAACCATGCCCAGGACGATCCTGATCACGTGGGTGTAGTGTGAATTTTTGTACTTCGGTTCCAACTTGTGCCTCCCGGCATTTTCAGTCCGAAATCGGTCATTTCGAGGACCGGAAATGGTCCAGAAAAAGACAGTTTTTTCTTTCTGGGACATTTAGGTGATCGTCGGCAAAACAAAGACCTTTAACAGTCACGAAAATGTCATGTGAAAAATTTAACCACTCGGGGTGGGTGGTGTCAAGGGGAATCAAATGGTCAAGATATTGCGGCACAAAGAGGGTCAAAATTGTCTTAAAAAAGCCTTAAGTTGGGAGAGTCCAATGACTTAGGGCTCATGGTGGCCGTTTGGGTGTTTAAACTGGACTCATTTGTCTGAATATTTTTTGGATGTTTTTGTCCTGTTTTGGCTTTCACGTTGGTTTTTTTTTAACAATAGTAGAGGAAAATGGTTTTCAGCCGGTATTTTTCAGTGTCATTTGAGCACTATGCAGCTTTTTTACTTTCCGCCGAACCCAAGTGCTGGAACCGAAAATAACGGCCGGAACAAGAAGCATTAAATATCCGGAAACACCACCATCAAATTGACGATCGGCCGCGGCGGAATTTGCCATCAGGGGGAAGTCATAAAGACCATGCAAAATTGTGGGCCAGGCCAGAGCCTGGAACAGAAAAAACCGGGACCGTTCTCCTGGAAAACGTGCTTTGCCCACAAACACTCCCATGACCGCGCCGAACAGAGCATGGGCTGGCACTGAAGTGAAAGCCCGCAAAATTGCCACTCCAAAACCACTCTGGGTTACGTAAAGAATATTTTCAATGGTGGCAAAACCCAGGGATGCGGCCACGCCATAAACCACTCCATCCATGGGTTCGTCGAAATCCCGCAATCTGGCGGCGTAAAAATAAAGGACGATGAACTTAAAAAATTCTTCGGGAATGGCGGCTGAAAAGAAAGCCGACATTAATCCGTACCATAGGGGTGATTCAATGGCCTCAATTCTGTTGTTGTAAAAAAGAACCACCGCGACTACAGGAATGGCGGCCAAAACACCCAGGCCGGCAGTTTTCCAGAGAACGGCCTGAGGTTCTGGGTTGGCATCCCGTTTGTGGAACCAGATCATCAGAATGAGCGACGGAATTACGGCAGCAAGAATAAGCAATATCAGCATGGTTCTCCCGACCCATTAAAAACAACCTCCCGGCAGTCCAGGACCACCGGGAGGAAATCGAAGTTAGTTTTCGTCAGTTCCCAAGAGATACTTTTCAAACCAGGCTAAATCCCAGGTGATTTTGGCCAGACGATTCTCATGAGTTGTCAAGCCGTGGGGCTCGCCCGGGTAAACAATCAACTCGCAGGGAACATTCAGATAATGCTTCAGGCCTCGGTACAAAGCTTTGCTGTGAGCTGGGGGGACACGAGGGTCATTGCCACCCACATGAATGAGAGTAGGGGTCTTGACTCGGTCCAGATTATACAGCGGGGACGCTTCCTGGTAATGTTTCGCCCGCTCCCAGGGAAGACCTTCCACATAATTGATGACGTGACCGGGCGTATCTTCAATACCCCACTGAATGGTCATATCCAACACACCGGCACCACTGCTGGCAGCGGCAAACATATCGGGTTCGGCCACAATCATGCAGTTGGTCAGATAGCCGCCGTTACTCCAGCCCATGACACCAATACGGTCAGCATCGGCAATGCCTTCTTCAATAAGCCAGCGGGTGCCGTTGGCAATATCCGTGACTTCAATTTCATTTTCCCGACCAATGAGTTTTTCAAGGAATTCGTCGCCGTAGCCGGTGCTGCCATGGTAGTTGGGGCTCAGAAGAGCGTAGCCTTTGCTGGCCAGCAAAGCGCGGCCGTAAATCCACAGGCGTAAGCGATATTTGCTGCTGCTGGTGGGGCCACCGTGAAGCTCAATGACGGTGGGCAGGGGCCCGTCTTCTTTTTTATAACCAGCAGGAAGTTCCAGAATGCCATGACAAGGGTCACCATCGGCACCAGTCCAGCTGACGTGTTGAATTTGAGGCAGGATCCAGGTGGCAACCTGAGGATTGGCATTTGTAAGGCGCGAGTGTTTGGTTTCGCCTTTAATGATAAAAAGGTCGTTGGCAGTGGAGGTGGTTTCGTAGCTGGCCACCATCTTGCTGCCTTTTTTGTCAAAGGAGTATCCACCGACGACAACATCGCCACCAACCAGAACCGAGCTTTTACCCTGAGATCCATTTTTAACTTTTTTGATGCCGTAAACACGAACCCGGCCCATGCTTTCGCCTTTAAAAACAAGAGTGCGGTTGGTGCCTTGCCAAGTCATGCCGCCACTGTAAGTGACACCATCGGGCCGGTTAATCAGTTGCAGAGGCCATGAGATATCCGTTTTTTCGGCAACCCAAATGTTTGGTGCAAAACCATCGTAGGCAATGGAGAAGGCCAAAGCCTGACTGTCATGACTCCAGGAGAGATCTTCCAACCAGCCATAAGGGCTTTTGTGCTGGTCGCGCCAAGCCTGATCCGTGAGGGAAGTGATCTCACCACTGGCAATATCCAGAATTTCAACCTTCGACCAGCCTTCCTTGAAAATCAGTTCGTTGTCTTCGGTTGTAATCAGGGCTATTTGTTTGCCATCGGGCGAAAGTTGCATTTCCCAGATGACCTGGTCTGCGGCAAGAATTTCCTCGTCCCGCCAGGAATTAAGGTCCAGACGGCGAATGCTGTGCAGGTTGCGCACACCATGGCCAAATTCCAGATCCGAGTATTCCGATTTTAAGTCTTTCCAGGGTTCGTCTGTGACTTCTGTACTGGTTTTGTAGTAGAGACTGTTGCCGTCACTGCTGAGCTGAAACCCAGACACACCTTTTTTAACCCGGGTCATGGCCTGGGGTTGGCCCCCATCGGCACTGATTCGGAAAACCTGTCGGCTGCCATCTCGTGGGGGGTCATCCTGGCCTGAATTGTCCCGGCCCAGGAAGAATACAAATTTGGATTGGGGTTCCCAGGTGGGTGATGAGGCGCCAAAGCCATCAAAAGTCAGGCGCTGGTTGCTTTTCCCATTGGTGCTGGCCAGCCACAGGTCGGTGCTGCGTCCTTCTTTACCACGTCCCCAGCGGCTTTCTGAATAAGCGACGTTTTGGCCATCTGGGCTAACCGAAACATTACCCAAAACTGTGATGTCGAAATAATCTTCGGCTTCAATCTGGTGATCGCGCAAAACAGTTCCGGCTTTTTCAGCCAGGGCGATGCTTGCAAAACAACCTACAGCCAAAAGGCTGGCAGTTAGCAAGATCAGATTTTTTTTCAGGATATTGTTTGAGCGCACGAAATGGCCTCCATGATAGAAAGTAATTTTGCATTGGATACAATTGTGGTTACACAGATTTGCATTCCAATGTATCATGGGAACAAGGGCAAATGCCCGATATTTTTCAGTAATTTCAAAATTGTGAAAGGTCGACCGGCTTTATGTGTGGAATTTGCGGAGTGATAGCCCTGGATGGCCCTTTGGATTTACCCGATCAAACACCCGAACGAATGATTGGCATAATGCGGCACCGGGGGCCCGATGAATTTGCCGCCTGGCGTGACCGATCGACCTTTCTGGGGCATGCCCGTCTGAGTATCATCGATATTAAATCCGGCCAGCAACCCATGACTGTGGATTCAGGCCGGTACTGGATCACGTTTAATGGTGAAATTTTTAATTATCCGGAATTGCAGACTGAGTTAACCGCCCTTGGTCATGTATTTAAAACCAACAGCGATACCGAAGTCATTCTGCATTCTTTTGAGCAGTGGGGCGCTCAGTGTGTGGAGCATTTTAACGGCCAGTTTGCTTTTGCCATCTGGGATTGCCACCGTCGCCGGCTATTTCTGGCCCGTGACCGTATGGGCATTCGTCCATTATTCCTGGCCCAAAATCAGGGCCAGTTGCTGTTTGCTTCAGAGATAAAAAGCCTGCGGGCTTTTCCAGGGTTTGAGCCTTCCCTTGAAGCGGGTGCTCTGGCCGAAGTTTTCCATTATTGGGCAAATATTGGAGCCGCCACAGTTTTTCAGGGCGTTTCCCAATTGCCTCCTGGTTGCACCGCTTTTGTAGGCGATGAACAAAGTGGCTTCAGGGCAGAGGCCCCTTTGCCATCCTGTTTGCGAATGAATCGCTATTGGCAACCGAACTTCCTGCCCGCTGGCCAGGACCATCGTTTTGTTTCCAGGCAGGAAGCCAAAGGCATGGCCGACCAGGTTCGGGAGAAGCTGGTCGAGGCTTCCACAATTCGTTTGCGAGCCGATGTTCCGGTGGGGGCATATCTCAGTGGTGGCCTGGATTCGTCAGCAACTTCAGCCATTATTCATAAATACACCGACCATCATTTGAAAACTTTTTCCGTAGGATTTGAAGATCCGGTCTTCGATGAAACCCTGTGGCAAAAAGAAATGGCCGCTCACATAGGAACTGAACACCAAATTGTCACCACCAGTGGCGATGATATTGCCCGCCGTTTTAGAGATGTGGTCTGGCATACCGAAACACCCATTTTAAGAACAGCGCCCGCACCCCTGCATGCTCTCAGCGCGTTGGTTCGTAAGGAAAATTTTAAGGTTGTACTTACAGGTGAAGGGGCTGATGAAGTTTTTGTGGGCTATAATATTTTCAGGGAAGCCAAGGTCCGCAATTTCTGGAGCCGGGATCCCGAGTCTAAATCCCGTTCCGGACTTTTGACTCGCCTGTATCCTTATTTGGCCCAATCACCACCGGAATTCAGCCGTAAATTTTATGGCGCAGGTCTCGACAAACCAGACGATCCATTGTTTTCTCACCGTCCGCGTTGGAACAATACTGCTGCCGTGGTTAATTTTCTGAACCCCGAGGCAGCCAATGGACACTCAGCAGGCCCTGCCGAAGAGCGGTTGTTTAATAGCCTGCCCAAAGAGTTCTCTACCTGGGGCCCTGTTGCAAAGGCCCAGTATCTGGAAATGACGACTTTCCTTTCTGGTTATTTGCTGTCCAGTCAGGGAGACCGAATGCTTATGGGAAACTCAGTGGAAGGCCGTTTCCCCTTTTTAGATCATAACCTGGTGGAATTTGCCGGAACATTGCCCGCTTCAGTTAAGCTTCAGTCCTTGGTGGAAAAGGCGATACTTAAAGACAGTGTTGCGGATTTGTTACCTGACAATATTCTGAAGAGGCCCAAACAGCCGTACCGGGCACCAGACAGTGCCAGTTTTATGGCCTCTGAAGGCCTCTCTCTGGTGGACCGATTTCTGGCCCAGGAGAGTGCAGAGAGCCTGACCGAGGCCGATCAAGGCCTGTGGCAGTCAAAACGGGTGGCTGGGCTGGTTCGGAAAATGAAAGCTGGAAAATTGGTCAGTGCCCGGGATAATATGGCCTTTGTGGCAGTGTTGAGCAGCCGAATGTTGCAATATGATTTTGGACCCGGTTTTGAAAAACGGGTCGCCAAAACGGTTTTGAAATCGCCAGAATTGGTCTGGCGTCATGAAACCCAAACCTGATTTTTAATGGAGAAGAAAACATGGAAGTGAAAGAGCAAGTTCGGAACTACATTATTGAGAATTTCCTTTTTGGGGATGACAGTCCTTTGGAGAATGATTCCATGTCTCTTTTGGATGGTGGTATCATCGATTCTGTTGGCGTCATGGAATTGGTTGCCTTTTTGGAGCAGGATTTTGAAATGAGCGTCGCAGACGAAGACTTAATTCCAGAGAACCTGGATTCGGTAGAAAACCTGGTGGCATATATTGATCGCAAACGAATCACCTCCTAATTGTGGAGGCTTGGGTATGCCAATTGTTAAGTTTTCTTTTTGCGAAGTAAATCGTCCGATATTCCTGATTTTGGTGGAGTAAAATTTTTTTTATAATACCAAGGGCTTAAAAAAAGATTCGAAAATAGTAGCGCAAAAGCATTAGTTTAATTTCTATCTTAGAAAATTCTCCTCGTTGAAGTTAATCGCCTTCGCTGGCTCGGCTATGGCCCAAGTCTGACATCAATCATTGAGTTGTGCCCAAGAAAATGTCGCTCTTCCTTTGCTTGGATCAAGCCAGATGATCTTTGTTATTTCCTAACGAGCGTAGGCAAGATCATGCGAATTGTTTTTAGGCAAAGATCGTGTCACCACCTTTCGGTCATAATATTCCGACCAACGATC
>JAAEOA010000259.1 GCA_024223715.1 bacterium
AAACTGTCGTTTGTAAGGGTCTACAGTGGCACGATGAAAGCCGGAGAGGATGTATATAACCCGTCGCTTAAAAAAAAGGAGAAGCTGGCTCGCATTCTGCAGATGCACGCCAACAAGCGGGAGCGTGTCAGCTCCATTGGGGCGGGCAGTATTGCAGGAATTGTAGGTTTGAAGGATTCCTCAACCGGTGAGACCCTTTGCAGCGCCAATCATCCCGTTTTGCTCGAAAATATTGAAGTTTACGAACCAGTCATTTCGGTGGCGGTGGAACCCAGGACCCATGCCGATCAGGAAAAAATGGACCTTGTTTTGCAAAAATTCATGGCGGAAGATCCAACCTTAAGGGTGCGCCAGGACGAGGACACCGGCCAGACAATTCTTTCGGGCATGGGTGAACTACACTTGGAAATTATTACCAGCCGCATGCAGCGGGAATTCAACACCAATGTCAACGTCGGTCAACCCCAGGTGGTCTACAGAGAAACTATTGCGGACCCCGCAACAGCTTTGGCTGTCTTTGATAAAGAAATCGCAGGACAGCGTCTTTATGGAGAAGTAAGGTTAAAGGCGGCACCGTTACCCAGGGGAACCGGCAATCGGTTTATTTCTGATATTTCGACTGAAGAGCTCCCCCAAAATCTTATTGATGCCGCCCAAAAAGGTGCTCTGGAATCCCTGGAGAGCGGATCATTGATGGGCTATCCCGTGGTTGATGTCGAAATCAGGCTTGCCGGTGTAAACCACAAAGATTCTTT
>JAAEOA010000260.1 GCA_024223715.1 bacterium
AAATTTGAGGCCGATTCCTTTAAAAGTGGTTTACCACGATCCTTGCCATGCCCAACACGGACAGGGCATTTATGAACAGCCTCGGCAGCTTTTGAAAAAAATTCCCGGATTGAAGCTGGTGGACCCATATGAAAGCCAGATCTGTTGCGGAAGTGCAGGAGTCTGGAGTTTAACCCACGGGGAGTTGTCACAGGAGTTGGGAAGCCGAAAATCGAAAAATCTTCTCCACACGGGGGCCAGTTTAGTGGTGACAGCAAACCCTGGGTGTCAGGGACAAATTTCCGATGCTTTGAACCTGAGCTCCCGGCCTATTCCCGTCATCAGCCTTACGGATTTATTATGGTACGCCTTCTTGCAAAAAAAAGGACTGCCCGAAGGCAGCCCTTAAAGATCTGAAAACCAGGAATAATTTTAGAAGAACATATAAGTCACACCCAGAGACAACGCCCAGGCATGAGTATTGGTCCAATGTTCATCCACATTAACCCAGGTAAATTCATCTTCAGTCATGAAGTACCGCCACATCCATTCAAATTCCAGATTGAAACTGGAATTGATTTCGTATTCGGTACCAATTCCGAAGCCTGCAGCCCAGTCTTTGCCTTCGAGGGGACGGTCATCAATGGCAATGATATCGGAACCGGAACCTGAGGAATTAACTTCCCAGGTTGCTTTCCCGAAGGACGCTGTCAGGTAAGGATTGAACTTCATGCTTTCGCTGATGGCATTACCCAAATAGCCAGTGACACCAAATTCCCAGCCGTTTAGTTTCATGGTGCTGTCGCTGTTCAGGCCAAGGCTCTGGAAAGGAGCCAATTTGGATTCCTCATCAGAAAAGCCCAACCCACCTTTATAATAGCGAGCAAAAATGGAGAAATTGTCCATGGCAAACCAGCGTCCGGAAAGGTCGAAATTGAGCTGTCCGGTGGTGATGGAGTTAATATTATAGGTCTCATCCTTCACCATGTGCATTGCGGCCCAATAGCTGAGGCGGCCGGTGACAGCAAAATTATGCAGGTGCCGGATGCGAGCCGGAAGAATAATCTGGCCATCTTTGGTCTTACCCAGAATGATGGTAGTCGGGTCACGGTGGAACTTTATGAAGCGACTGACCCCGCGCTGGGAGAAAGAACCCGTCAGGCGATCATCGGCTGCAATATAGCTTCCGGAAAAGTGACTGGGGTAGTCTGAGCCCACCGGCCGGAAGGTAAAGCTGATATAAGTCTCAGTGACTTTTATGTCCTGGCCGCGCACGGAATTAACAAAAGGATCTTCAAGGGTGATTATGTACTCACCATTGTCTTCCCTGATCGTCAGGGACACTTGCTGGTATTCCCCATCCGCAGTGCGGACTTCACCGAACCAGATACCTTCCGGGCCACTGCCCACAAGGTATCTTTCCACGCCATCTTCTGTTTTTACACTTGTTTCACGCCGATTATACAGCAATTCCTGTTTTCCAGGCATTTGAGCCACTTCAATAGTGGCGGCAAGGGTATCGTTGGCGGGATTGAGAGTTCCTGAAAAATTGGCCTCGGAATTGAACTTGGGGATGGGAATCGTGAATTTGATGCGGTTCCCGGTCACTCTCAGGTTTTTAACATCTTTGGTTTCACCAGTTGGGCCGGTAATTTGGCCGGTCCATTGGCCATCAGTTTCCACAATCTTAAGCAGGTGAGATACATCTCCCTGGGGACCGGGGGTGATGGCTTCCCATTCACCGGCCAAACCCAGGGGTTTGGAATCATCCTGCGCCCAGGAAAAGCCACATAAGAGTGTGACCAGAGCGGTTACTGTCAAAATCGACCAAACCTTGGGGTTTGTGCCCAATGTCATCGGCTTACTCCTCATTAATTACTCCCGGAAATGGTCTGGGGTTGCTAAAGCAAATATACAGTTTGAGTATTTACTTGTCCAATACCCATTGGGCTCTTGGCCTCTCAGGTTGCGATTTTTTCGAAAAACCCAATATCAGACTTGCTTTTATTCCCTGATTTTCTGTATACTTACGAAACGGTGGTTTCCGATTTGCTGTTATTGCCCAGGGTTTCCAGGCCGCTGCAATGTGTGTTTGGTTCCAAAAGGTAATACCTCATCGTTCCGGCGAATGGGGTGCAAGCAGCAACCAGTAGCTACCTGCTTCTTTTTCGATGCGGGTTTTTGTCGATTGCTTGGCTAGTGATCGATAGAGAATTCGAAGTTGTGCAGAAGGCCCCAAGAGAAATGAGTCGCTCTTAAGGGAACTGGATGTACACTCTTCGCCCGCATCGATAATTTTTTATAACCCGGTTGTTTTTGCCTGACCGCCCTGTCTGCCGGAGGATTTCTCCCATGGCCCACACTTCCCGCCCCAGTATTGAATTCCTGCATGCTTTGCCAAAAACCGACCTTCACGTTCATTTGGATGGCTCTTTACGCCTCGAGACGGTGCTTGAGTTATCCAAACGCTTCGAAACCGGTTATGAATTCAAGACTCTGGAAGATGTGAAAGCCATTTGTCAGGTGCCCGACGATTGCCAAAGCCTGGTTGATTATTTGCGGGTTTTTGACATCACATTAAAAATGATGCAGGAAGAAGCGGAACTGACCCGCATTGCCTACGAATTGGCTGAAGATGCCCACCATGAAAATGTGCGTTACATGGAAGTTCGTTACAGTCCCCTGCTGCACACCAATAAAGGACTCGACTACGACAGCATTGTTTCCGCCGTTCAAAAAGGTTTGGACCATGCCCGCCGCCAATATGGGATCATTACCGGACAAATCATTTGCGGTATCCGCCATATATCCACTGAGTCAAGCATTGAACTGGCCGATTTGGCCGTGCGCTGGAAAGGCCGCGGAGTGGTTGGCTTTGATCTGGCCGGGGCCGAGAAAGATTTTCCAGCCAAAGATCACATCGAAGCTTTCCAGCGGGTTCTTAATGCCAACATCAACATCACTATTCATGCCGGGGAAGCATTTGGTCCCGCTTCAATTCACCAGGCCCTGCATTATTGCCGGGCTCACCGCATTGGGCACGGAACTCACCTGGCTGAAGATATGGATTTAATGAACTGGGTGAATGATCGTCGCATTCCAGTGGAAGTCTGTCTGGCCAGTAATTTGCAGACTAAAGCCATTCCCGATTATCAGAGCCATCCCATTTTGCGTTTTATGGATGAAGGCATTCGTGTGACCCTGAATACTGACAACCGCTTGGTTTCAGGAACCACGGTAACCAATGAATTTGCCTTAGCGGTGGAAAATTATGATTTGAGTGAAGACGATGTGCTGAGCCTGATCATGAACGGCTTTAAATCAGCCTTTTTGCCTTTGAAAGATAAATCTCTGCTTATTGATCAGGTCTTGGCAGAGTTTTCCTCTCTGGGAGCTAATTTTTCAGGTGAAATCAGCCGCCGCCGCAGAGTTCATCTCTAAAAGAGGGTTCATCTCTAAAAGAGAGTTCATCTCTAAAAGAGGATGCACATCTAAAAGTACCACCCGGTTACCACGGCAACATCCATAAGGGCCCACAATTTGAGGGCCCGGTACATTCTTTTTTCCTGCTCTTCCGGTTCCATTTGTGCTTCCTGGTTCAGCCATTGAATCAAATGAATGGACCAGGCGCTCAGGGCCAAAGCCGGAAAAGCCAAGCTCCAGGTTGCGTTTCGCACCATCAATCCCCAAGCCAGAAACCCTCCTGCAACCAGGCTCAGCAAGAGGGCCAGCTGCAGGGAGCGTTTGCCACCCAAAGCAGTGCAAAGGGTTCGGTCACCACGTTCCAAGTCATCCTGCATCTGGTAGAGCTGGGTCAGCGGATAAAACGAACCAAATAGAAAAACAAAGCCAAGAGTCATCCACCCGGCACCCCCAGACATTGATTCCTGAAGTTGCAAAACCACAGAGCCCTGCAATCCAGGCCAGGGAACGTTGCGCCAACCACCGGCAGCACAGGCATTGACATCGGCCCCGAAATAGGCAGCTTTGCCAGCCAGCAAACCAGCCCATGTGGTGGCCCCCCCGTAGCCAATCATGTTCACCAGCAGGTCCCAGCCTGGCCGCGATTTCAGCCGGACTGCCGGATGAGAATACAGCACCGAAAGCACCAGACAAACAGCCACAATCAGGCTGAATGCTGATCCGACAATAAGCCGGGACAGAACGGTTCCAGCAATCATCAGGGATAGCGAAGCCATGGCCAGCCAGGCGGGAGGCTTGGGCGGGTTGGATAGGTAGGCAACCGGGCCGGTGTCTTTGTCGTAGGCGCTGTTAAAAGCAAGGGTTCCACCGTTCAGAAATATAACCCACAGGCCCCAGGCACTAAAAAGAACGGCCCCACTGGCCGGATTGAACCAGCATCCGCCACCTTGGGCCGCAGGAGCTGTCAGCAAAACCGGAACCATGAATTGAAAGGTAAGAATGGTCCACTGGTCGGGCCGCATCAATAGCAGGGCGTGGCGCAGTTCCTGGGAGAAAGACGGGGTTCTGATCATGAATTTTTCGCAGCCCGCACTTTGGGAAGATTTGAATGAATAGGCATGGGTTCGGCAGGAACAGTGTCTTCGGGCCGACACACGAGGCTCAATTGTTTGTCCAGCCATTGCAAATCCACACCGGCATTTCGGCAAACCAAAGGCATGGGGGGCAGCGGTGCAAGCAGGGCGGGGCAATCCGGAACCGCTCTGAGAGCTTTGATCAAACGGTCATGGCAGGCGGTGGCAATTATCAGGTCTGGGTTTCTGGTTCGGGCCATTTCAAAGGCAATATGGCTCCGAAAGGCCACCAGAGCATCAATTCCATAGCTTTCACAGAGTAGGGCAACATCGCCCAAAACACACTGGTTGCAGTGCAGGCATTCTTCCAATCCATTTTGCACATCGGCCCGGCACCCCGTTTTTTTCACACAGCGGGGAAGAATGAGCAATAAAGACGATGCCGGATTATTTTTAAGATATTGAATGACTCTCTGGTTTTGGGCCAAAGTCAGTTTTTCAATAAGAAAATTCTCCAGATTCCCAAAGGGTCGCATCAGGCGCCGAATCACAAGAATGAATTGGCCAAAAGAGTTTTGTTGCCAGGGAGATTGGAATTTCATGAATTTTGCTCCAGCCAGCATTGCCTGATCCGGTAAGCCAGAATTCCAAAACTGACAGCCACATTCAAACTGTGTTTAACCCCGGCCATGGGAATTTCCACCGAATGGTCCACCAGATCCAAAATTTCAGATTTCACGCCTGACACTTCGTGGCCCACAATAAAACAATGAGGAAATGGGAATTCAAAATCCTGCCAATTGACAGATTTTTCCGTTTGCTCAAGGGCCACCAGGCTGATGCCCTGATCTTTGATATTCCGGGCGGCTGAGGCCGAGTCTTTCCAATAATCCCAGGGAACGCTCAGGGTGGCCCCGAGGGCTGTTTTTTCAATGTCCTTGCGAGGAGGAGTGGCGGTCATGCCTGTCAGATACAGTCCCCCAAGACCGGCGGCATCGGCGGTGCGAAACATGGAGCCCACATTCCAGACACTGCGAATGTTGTCCAGAAGAGCAAAAGAGGGCATGAGGCCGGAAACCAGATTGTTTTCCAGGTCAGGTCTCAGCACGGGCTGATTGAATTTCGGCACTTGTTGGGTCATTTCCCTGAATGCTGTTGATGGAAGAAAATTTTACCTGTCTCCCTAATATTGGGGGCGAAAGACTCATTTGGCAACCGATCGATTTCAGGAAAGTTTACGGAGTTCAAAAAAATCAGACTTTGGTGCAAAATTTCAGTTAACTGAATGATCTGAATGCCGATATTCAGGTTTGAGCCTCGAATGGAATCGAGAGCGCAACCAAAAAAGGATTTTGCAGTACATGAATCGCAAAACTGTGAGCTTGTGTCTTATTGCCAGAGATGAAGAAGCCACCATTGGGATGACCATTAAATCGGTCCTCGCCCTGGTGGATGAAGTCATCGTGGTCGATACGGGTTCAAAAGACAATACACGAATTATTGCCGAAGGGTATGGAGCCCGAGTCCTGGAAATTGCCTGGGACGATGATTTTTCCTCCGCCCGAAATGCAGCTTTGAATGAAGCCCTCAGTGATTGGGTTCTGGTGCTGGATGCCGATGAGTTTTTGCAACCGGTTCGCCCGGTTGAATTTCAGCGTTTGTTGCACGATCCCAGTGCTGCAGGTTATCGGTTGCGCATGGCCAGTCCTATTGGCGAAGAAACCACTGCCAATGCGTCAATGGTACGCCTTTTCCGAAATCACCCGGATGTTCGGTACACATTCCCAATTTTTGAACAGGTAACCGACAGTTTGAACTGGTGGGCAGAAAAAGAAAACCTGCTCATTAAGGAAACCGACCTTACCGTGGTGCACGAAACAGGCGAGTCGAAAAATCAGGCTCGCAAACGGGAACGCAACCAACGCATTTTGCGCAAAGCCATGCAAGAGTATCCTCAGGAGGCCTATTTTCCTTATAAAATGGGAGCGGCCGGAATTCAAACTCTTGACGATGAAGTTTTACCCACCGCCGGACTGACCACAGCCCTTGGATATTTGCATACCGCTTGGAAGAGAATGGAAAGTCGGGATGCTGATTATTTGAAACAACAACGATGGTTGCCGGATTTGGGTACAAAATCTTCTTCAGGAATGCTGGCTATTGGGCGTTTGAACGAAGCCAGAAATTTAATTCAAAAAATGGCCGTGTATTTCCCCAAAGACGCCAGAGTGGTTTTACAGAGTGCTGTTTCGGACTTGAAGTACCTTCAGATAAACGCGGAGACATTGGACCGAAAAGTATCTTATGAGCTTGAACAGTCTATTGCCAGCAATCTGCAAAACCTGATGAAAACCAACCCAGATCAGGACGGGGTTGCCATAGACCGTAGAATTATTGATCTTTATCCATTACGTTATCTGGGCGAGTTGGCTTTGCTTGGCGGACATGTCAGCGATGCTGTGGGATTTTTTGAACGGGCGTTGAGCCTGGATCCTGATTATTCTTTTGCCTGGTTGGGCATGGCAGAGTGCTCGCGTTTTGCGGGTGATCGGAAACGTGCCCTGAAACTGTATTTACGCACCATAACCGAAAACGAATGGAACCACCGGGGCTGGCTGCGCGGGTGTGACCTGATGAAAGAAATGGACTTCATGGACAACGCCGCCAGTTGGCAGCGTCGGGCCATAACCCAATTCCCCGAACATCCGGCTTTGAAACAGGCTGACCATCAGGCCCCATCTGAAGCACAAATATTGACTCCGGTTGGTTGATTTGTTGAAATGACCGGAGTTTATATGTCTGAATTTTCAGATCGTATGGCAGCACCAGGCCGCCGCATTTTTACCAACCGAAACTTACGAATGGAATCCATTGAAGCTATTGGCTTCGATATGGATCACACTCTGGCAGTCTACAATACCGAAAACTTTAACCACCTGTGTTTCGATCTGGCCCTGGAGAGATTAATTTCAGACCACGGTTACGAGGCGAGTATTCGCACGGTGCGCTGGGATCCGGACGCAGTTATCCGTGGTCTTATTGTGGACAAGCAGGAAGGAAACCTGCTCAAGCTGGATGCATACAATCATGTCACCCGGGCCCGCCGTGGGTTTCGGTTTCTGGAGAAAGACGAAATCCGGCAGGCTTATTCCAGTGGCGATGTGCGCCTTTCCGGCCAGCGGTACCGAATTTTTGATACCCTTTTTGACATGCCCGAAGGCTGCATCTTCTCAGGCCTGATGGACCTGAAAGAAAACGGCATAGCTTGTGCCGACCGTTCCGCCGATCAGATTTATTCTGAGATTCGAAAAACTGTCGATACCATGCATGCCGATGGAACCCTCAAAGCCCGCATCATGGCCGATCTGGGCCGGTTTTTTATACCCGATCCGGACCTTGTTGCGGTTCTGAAAAAATTTAGAAAAGCAGGGAAGAAACTTTTTCTATTGACCAACAGTGAAGCTGATTACACAGCAGCAGTCATGGATTTTCTGGTGGGTGGAGACTCCGGTTCCTGGGAGGATCTGTTTGATTTGATCATCTGCTTTGCCTGTAAGCCAGGTTATTTTCTGCCCAAAGGCGAAGCCGAACCACATGAACCGAACACTTTGGAATTGCTGCCGAACCGAAAGGGTCAATGTTATGTCGGAGGTGATTGTTTCTTTCTGGAAAAACAATTGGGCACCGGCGGGGACCAGATTCTTTACTTTGGCGATCATACTTACGGTGACATTTTGCGCAGCAAAAAAAGCGTGGGCTGGCGAACGGCCATGATTGTTCCCGAAGTGGAGCAGGAGGTGCAGAATTTGCGGCCCCTGCGCAACGACTGGCGTGAGCTGGCTACCGTGGAGGAAGATCTCGACACCATGGTTGTTCGCCGAGACAGGCTTGAATCAACGGAAAAGCCTGATCAGAAGGAATTGCTTGAGCTTCAAGCAGCTATCGGTGAAGCTCTCGGCCAACGGTCTGTTCTTCAGAAAAATTTGAAAGCGGCGTACAATCCTTATTGGGACAGTTTGTTCCGTGAAGGGCGTGCATCGAGCAGATTTGGTAGACAAACTACGGAATTTGCTTGTATTTACACCAGTAGGGTGAGTAATTTCCTGAATTATCCGGCTGATAAGTTTTTTGGCCGGCATCTGGAAGTCCTGCCGCATGAGCGGTGGGCATTGAGTGAATGAATGGTGAGCCTTCACCTTAAATGAATAAACCAAGGAGAAAACAATGCTCGGCGCCAAGAATGTATTGGTTATTGGAACCGGAACCATCGGAGAACCTCTAATTGGGCTTCTTTGCAACTTCAGGGCCCAGTTGGGTATTGATGAAGTGCTTTTTCATAAACGCACTCCCTTGCTGACAGATCGCTCCAAGGTGCAGAACCTTTTGCGTCGTGGCGCCCGCCTGGTGACCGATGACGATCGGGTGGATCAGTTTGAAAAAATGGGGCTGCGGGTGGACTACACCACCGACGAGGCTATGGAGGCCAGCCGGGTGGTTATTGATTGCACCCCTTCGGGCAGCACAATGAAAGAAAAACTCTATTCCCGGTATGAAGACAGTACAGATTTGTTTATTGCTCAAGGCAGTGAATTTGGTTTTGGCAAACAATACGCCCGTGGAATAAACGACGATGTTCTGATTCCCGGCGAAGACAAATACCTGCAGGTTGTCAGTTGCAATACTCACAATCTGTCTGTACTTCTGAAAACCTTTGGTCTTGGCGATGAAGGGCCGGAAAATTTGGACGAAGGCCGTTTTGTATGTCTGCGACGCAGCAATGACATTAGCCAGGATAATAACTTTATGCCCAGTCCTCAGGTTGGTTCTCACAAGGAAACCCGATTTGGAACTCACCACGCCCGCGACGCCTGGCATCTTTTCGATACCCTGGGTTATGATTTGAACATCTTCAGTTCGGCCATGAAAATGAATACCCAGCTGATGCACATCATTCAGTATCATATGAAGGTTAAAAAGCCGGTAACCCATGAAGAGTTGGTCAACCGGGTGGTGGATAACGACCGGTTGGCTATCACTTACAAAACCACGGCAAACAGTGTGTTCTCCTTCGGTCGTGACCACGGTTTCTGCGGGCGTATTTTGAATCAGTCGGTAATACCTGTGGACAGCATGCACGTCAGTGAAGACGGCCACAGTATTTCCGGTTTCTGTTTCACCCCTCAGGATGGAAACAGTTTGTTGAGCTCCGTGGCAGCAGCTATCTGGGGCTTGTATCCCGAAACTTACGAGCGCATCATCCAGTGTCTGAAGCCATACTTCTTCAGCGAAGTTTAAATTAAAAAAAAATGGCGGGTGGAGTTAATCCACCCGCCATTTTTTTATGTCTGTGGGTTAGGAATTTCCCTCCAACTCAATGACCTGCTGTTCTAGCCGGGCAGTTTGCTGGCGGCCCAGGTAGCCTTCGTCTGACTGCTGGATGCTCCATTTGAGTTGTTCCAGAGTTTGGCGGGCCCGTTTGGTATTCTTCATGGCCAGATCAGTTTTAACAGCCAGGACCAGGGCAGGAATGACTCTATTATTGATTTCCAGAATGGGCCCCAGTTGGTCGAGGGCTTTTTGGTTATCGCCATTGCTCAGGTAGGCTGCAGCCAGTTTGATTCTATCATTCCACTGGTTGTGGTAAGGCACGGACTGTTCCATGCTTTTAACAACAATTTCCCATTTGCGAACCCGGGTCGATGGTGAATCAGCCACATCGGCAATGAAGGCTTCAAATTGTTTTTCCCCACGGTCAATTTGTTGCCGAGCCAATTTGTTGTGAACGTAATAATCCTGTGCGTGCCAGTGATTGAAAAGGCTATCTCGCAGGGCCAGGCTTTCATCTATCTGACCAAGAGCAGCCAGGCGGAAAGCTTGAAACAGCCGACCTATTTCATCGTCAGGGTATCGTTGTGAAAAAGTTTGAATCATCTCATTGGCTTCTGAGTTCATGTCCATAATCAGGTAAGTGCGCAGCAAATCGCTGTCGACTTTTTTTCCCAGTTCGGTGCCGGCAACCATTTCATGAACCTGGTCGATGATTTCCACACCCGGGTCAATCATACCCCGATAGAGATAGGTTTTTGCGAGATTAATGTATGAAAAATAGAAGTCGGGTTGGGCGGCCACAGCAGCCCTGAATTCTCTGGCTGCTTCTTCGTATTGTCCAATGACCGTTAGCACATCGCCGAGACTGTCGTGGGGGTTGGCCAGATTGGGAGCCAAAAAGGCATATTTTTTCATATGCTCAATGGCCTGATCGTAATCGCCTTTGTACATAGCCGCATAACCCAGTCGGTTGTAGGCTTCGGCGAAATTGGGGTTAATCTCCAGGACCTTTTCCCAGACCAGGCTTTCGTCTTCAACTTCGCCCTTCATCTTCCGGGTTTCAAAAGCTGCCATCATGACGTGAATGTTATCCGGGTCACTCTTTTTCAGCTGTACAAGCAGGGAATCGACCATAAATGCGTAACGACTATTATGGGCCAGCCCCAAACGAACCTGGGCCAGCATGCGGCGGTTGTCGTCTTCAATGGTTGTTGTAAGGCTGTCTGCCATGGCGAGATACTGTTTGTACTCTTTTAAACGGCCCATGCGGTTGTAGGCCACTGACAGGTCAATGGCCGCCTCGGCCAGAGAAGGGTCCATTTCCAGTGCCAGATGCAGATTTTCGGCACCTTCGGAAAATTTGAAGGATAAAACCTGTGAACTGCCTTTTTCAGCCAGTTCCTGAGCTTCCCGGGAATGTGAGATAGTGGTGCCGGTTCCCTGATCAGTCAGCAAAAAGCCCACTCCAATAAGGAGTGCAGCCATAAACAATCCAGCAAACATCCACTTCAAAACAGGGTCCTTCCGCCACAGTAAAAGATCATTTTGAGGACCTTAAGTCCCTGAAAATGTTGATCGATAATGTCTACTACGGGCCAACGGCAACAAAGGTTGCACTTTATTGCATTTCCGCCTGGGCCGCGTTTCTTTCGAAACGATTCTGACAATATTCCGTAATTTTCAGCCCCACCATGGTGATATCATCATCAATTTCAGTGGTGCCGCTGAAGGAGTGCAATTGACTTTGCAACTCTTCAAAAAGGTCATCAACGTTTTTAATTCTATGGTCACGAAGAGCGTCATTTAAGCGGTCTTCGCCAAAGTCTTCATCGCCATCGGGGCCTTTGGTCTCGGTGACACCATCGGTATAGAAGAATACCAAATCACCTTTTTCCAGGGTGACTTCTTCTTCCTGATAGGTTCCAAAGCCAAACGCACCAAGGGGAAGGCCGCCCGCTTCCAGTAATTCCACCTGGCCATTTTCCCGCATAATAACCGGTGGGTTGTGCCCGCCGGAGCTACAGACCATGGTATGAGTTTCTGGATCAAAAATGGCCAGAAAGAGGGTGGCAAAGTGTGAGGGGTCGGTGCTGGCGTGAATTTGCAAATTGATTTTCTCGAGCACTTCGGCTGGTGAGTGACATATGTCGCAATGGGCGCGAAGGGCGGCCTGCAGGTTGGAAGCCAGAATGCTGGCAGGCATTCCTTTGCCACTGACGTCGGCAATAATTAGAGCCAGTTTGCCGTCATTGCGTTCTATGACGTCGTAATAATCGCCGGAAACCTGTTTGCTTGAAATATTGATGGCATCGATTTGAACACCATCAAATTCGGGAATGGTGGAAGGCAGAAGGCGGGATTGAATTTTCCGGGCCATGGCCATTTCTTCTTCAAGTTTCTGCTTGGCCACTTCTTCTTCATAAAGGCGGGTGTTTTCCACCTGTAAGGCGACCTGTCCGGCGACAATAGTCAGCAGTTGTATTTCATGAACTTCGTAATCTTCACCGGTGGGGCGGGCAGGCAGTGCCACCAGGCCAATTAGACGTTCCTGGGTAATTAAAGGAATCAGCAATTGCATGCCATGACGTGCCAGCAGGGATTTTTCTTCGTGCCTTGCTTTCAGCAGAGCTTGCTCTCGGGTAATAGTTTGGCGTCCGGCCATGGGTTGGCTCTCTACGCCATCGACAAAAAACGGTTCGCCGGTTTCGGCCAGGCCAGGGCCCAATGAACTGAGGTTCAACTCATATGGGTAAACCGGTTGAATTTGGGCATTTGGTTTGGTTTGCTGGCCGCTTTGGTCCATGGGGCGCTGATGGCGGGATTCAGGACCTTGCAGGACCCCGATCCGTAAGAAATCGAATACGGTTTTGTCTTGATCGGCCAGATAGACCACCATACCGGGAAGCTCCAGAACTTCACAAAGGCGTCCTCCCACTCTGGTCAAAAGTTCGTCTCTGATAATAATTCTGGGGATGTCTTTGCTGAATTCTTCAATTAAGGCCGCCATGTTGTCACGGGCATGGTGGAAGCCTGAATCCAGTTTGGATTGTACTTTTTGCCTGATGGGCCACAAAGCGGCAGCTACCGCGAGGGAAACACCTACGGCTACCAAAGGGCTGGCCAAAGGAAAGAGGGACAGAACTTTGCCACCAAGCCACCAGGCTCCGCCCAGGTAGCCAATCCATACCAAAGCCGAAAGAAGGGCATAAGAAAGGCTCTTTTTGAGCATGAGATCGATTTGCAAAACCTGATACCGGGCCACGCAGTATCCAAAAGAAATGGGGATTGCTGCCAGGGGAACGATCCCCAAACGGGCCAGTTCGGGGCGGAAGGTCAAACCTTCCATGCCAATTTTGAAAATCAGGAAAGGCACAACGGCGGCCAAAGTTCCAAAAGTTAGAATGCGCACGCGCTGCCGCATGAGTGGGTCGCGGTAACTGAAATATCCGTGTAATAAAGCGACCAGACCGAACACATAATAAAGCCCGAGCAGCATCCAGATGGACGGATGAATTTGGGCCCCGCGGGCTCCCACGAACTGATCGAGGGTAAAACGCAAGTACAACATGGTGGGCAAAACATAAAGTAGCGGAGTCAGGAACGGATGCCTTGTGATCATGAATTTTCGGGTGGGGAAAATCAGGAAAAAATGCAGGAAGACTGCTGGCAGCACAAACCGGGCAAACGCCCCAATATTCTGAGTGATGATGGCCCCGAGATAATAACTGACCTGATTCAAATTCGTAACAAAGTATAACGAAAAAGACAGGCAGAGTATAAAGAACAGGGCTGCCGGCCGTTCATTGCCACTGCGCAGGTATACCCAGAACCCAATACCAAGGTACACCAGAGCCAGAAGCAGGTTGACCATATAATCACTAAGATTGGCCCGGGTGCTGGTCAGAGGGACAGCAACCTGCAGGTGCTTGTCGCCTCTTTTAATAAGATATTGAACGGTGGAACCAGGTTGCTGTTCACGCAGAACAGAGGCTGCCGATTGAGGGGTATCAACAATGCGGTTGGCAATGCCTTCGATTTGATCGCCGGGTCGAAGGGGAGTGGCGGCTCCGCGGGTGCTGTGAATAGTATCGAGAACTTCCAGGGTGGGGCGGCCCAATAACCAGACCGTACCATCGCTGGGACGTGTCCGGGTGGCGTCGAAGGCACAGAAAACAGCAAGCACCACGACAAAAGCACCAACGCTTAAGTGCATTTGGCGTGACAAGAACAGACGGAGGACCCCCGACAGGGGATTGGGGTTTAGCCGTTCTGACGGCATGATTCTCCGATGGCAAAGATCTGAAGCTTGCGAAAGGCCTCAAATCTGGATTCAGTCGTGGGATGGAAAGTACAATGCTTCCGGTGAGGGAAAAGTTCCCATAAAAAATACGGAAAAATGATTACCCACCCCATAACAAGTTCCTCAATCCAATAAAAAAGTATACTCTGTCTTTGTCTGTGTAGCATCAATTAACTCGTTTACCTGTTCAGGTACCCTCGTTATGGTTGTGATATTCAAAAACTGAAGATCCGGTTTCGAAGATCCGGGTTCAAAAGGAAGACGCATGGCTCACGGAAAAGGTTGCAAGGCTGAAATTGATTCCCATGGGCAATTTACGCCTTTCTCTTTTATTAAGAAGGTCTTGTATGGATAACCAGCTTTCAGAGATTGTTTTTAAAAAAGGTGCGGATAGAACTCTGGTTCAGCTGCGGGCCAAACCTGCCGGAAAAGATTGGGTCCTGATAATTGGGGGCGGCCAGCATCATGTGGGGGCTGTGGCCACGGGGGCGGCCGGTGGGGTTCAATTAAGCGTATTGGGCCCGCACAAAGAAGGCCCCCTGGCTGAAATGTGCGCTGAGCGTTTTCAAAAAGCTACGGGGAATGTTTGTGTGGCTATTGTTGGCATTCATCAGGATGAGGCCACACCTGAGGAAATTGAAACCATCGTTGGAAATGTTCATCTGCTGATGGATGAGTTGATATTGTGGCATGAAAGGCAGTCCGTTAATGGAAACTGACATATTTGATGCTGGAAATCTGGCTCTGGAAAATCTAATGATTGCCTGGTGTGAAGAGGCCGCAGACATAGCCCGGACACATTACCGAAATACCGGTGATTTGGTGACTAAACAGGGTAGCGAAGTGGTTACTGACGTTGATCTGACCATTGAAACTTTGCTGCGCCAGCGCATTGGGCGGGAATTTCCGGATGATTTGATTGTGGGCGAGGAGTTTGGGGGGCCATCTGAAGATTCTGATGATTCAGTGGATCCAGAAAATC
Source organism: bacterium (assembly GCA_024223715.1). GTDB lineage: Bacteria > Krumholzibacteriota > Krumholzibacteriia > LZORAL124-64-63 > LZORAL124-64-63 > LZORAL124-64-63. The sequence continues at coordinate 15,086 of JAAEOA010000260.1, forward strand.
CGGGCACTTCCGCCAATATTTCTCCGGGGAAACGAACCTGGCAAATTGATCCTATAGACGGGACTTTAAACTACGCCCTCGGATCTCCAAATTACTGCATCAGCTTGGCTGTTATGTGGAACAATGAGGTTTTGGCTGCCTGTGTATTGCAGCCGTCAACCCGCGATTGTTTTTCTGCCACCCTCCGTTTTGGAGCACGCCTGAACGGCCAGTCTATGAATGGGCCATCGAAACGAACTTTAAACCAGGCGATTGTGTGTTACCAGATAAGACAAGGCAGCGAAATAATGGGCAATTCACAACGAATGCACCAGTTGCTTAAAGCTCCGCTAAAGATTCGTCGCGCAGGAGCCATTGCTTTGGAAATGGCTTGGACAGCGGCAGGTTTTTATGATCTTTTGGTCATGAGTTTTCCCGGCAAAATAAATACCTGGGATGTGGCCGCAGGGCTGTTGCTGGTATCTGAATCCGGTGGGGTTGTGGTTGATTTTGAGAACCGACCTTATTTGCTCGAAGGTCCTGATATGGTGGTGGGTTCACCCATTGTTGCTGAAGAGATAATGATGATTGTGCAGGGGCCCTCAGTTTGAAGGCCCCAGAATATTCTGAAAATTTTCTGCAATATTCCTACAAATATTGCAAAGACAAAGATCCGTAACCGCGCAAACCATAACTCAACCATGCGGGGTGTTCCCGGCCCAGCTCTTTCCGAACTTTTCGTGAGGCATTCCACAGGGCGGCTCCTGCATTCCATCCCTCGGCGAGGCTGTTGTACAGGTATCCTGTGTAAATACGTGCCGGTCGACTGAACAATGGCAGAACCGGTCCGACAAATGTTGAAGCCCCGGCTCCGGTGAAACGCATTCCCAGTTCAGGCAGCGCCCGATAGCTGTTTGAAAAAACCAATGGAGGGACTCCACCGTCGGCAGCCATGCTTTCCGGTTCCACGGGGCCATCATCCAATAGCCAGGGGTTGTTGGAGGTTTTAGCCGGGGGATCAAATGAGTATTGGCCAGCTCCGTCGGAGCGGGCGATCCCGGCAGAACCCACCCTGTTTTCGGTGATTCCTTCCCGGTCATATTTTTCGCCCACCGCATCCAGCAGGGAAGTGATCGGGTCAACACCCAGAACTTCCCCTTCAACACCCATGGCCTCTTCAATATCGAGGTCAGCAGGGGTATTGACTTCGTCAATAAGTTGGTTCATCCAGAACTGGCCCTGGGTATCGGAAGTGACCGCAGGTTCACTGGTGGGACCGGCAAAGTGGATGGCTTGGTAATTAATACCCAGTTTTTTTAACTCACCGGGTGTAACAGCATCTTTGGGGAAATCGAGGTCGGCCAAATCCTGTCCGAGGTGACCGCTGCCCAGAGCATTCTCAATGGCTTCAGCTTCCCGGAAAATGAGGCGACGGATTTTTTGGTCTGAGTGACCGGGTACAAAAAGGATTTCCGGCTGGGTCAGTTCATCAGGACGCAATTGCTGCAAAGTGTTGAATAAGTCAGAATCGCCATGATCATCCACCAGAAATTCGGCCCGCTGGCAACGGGTCATCCAGGGACGTTGGTTGGATAACGATGGCAGGGCTGATTTGACGGTTGCCGTGCAAATGGGGTGTTTTTCCAGAACAAACTCCAGCCCATTGTGCATCCAGGTCCAGGGCAGGCTGGCCCAGGGACCGTCGGTCACTATATGATAACCAACCAACTGGTCATGCTGGGGAATGCCAATTTTGGGCGTTGGAGCGCCAAGGGGGTTTTTTGAGGGAGAAAAAGCCCGGGAATCGTTTTCACTGATGGCTTTGAACAAACGCCGGCCCACTCTGCCCATTTGTTCCAGAACCTGGGGGCTGTCCAGGCCGTGCTTCTGTTGAATAGGGTCAATTTCGAGGTTCAGGTAAATGGCCTCGTCCATGAGGGTGTCAAATTCCTGGCTGGTTTTCGGTTCAGGCAGGATGATATCGATCCAGCGCATGAAGGCCTCCGCTTTCCCTATTGTGGCGATTTCCAGTGCAGTTTCCAAGTAAATATTGGGTTTCAGTCTTGTTTTCGGCACTTGGTGCAGAATCTGAAACTTGAACCCGGTGTTTCCGGGAAGAGGAAATGCAGTTATCGTGCCGATAAAATCGAAGGAGAGGGGAGTGGCGATGAAGCAAGAAACTCAGTTATTCAACAAAAAAAAACCACAGTTCCGAAATGTCGGAAATGTGGTCTCAAATTTGTTATTAAGAGTGTATGGTACCCAGAGGGAGATTCGAACTCCCACGAGGCAAGCCTCACTACGACCTGAACGTAGCGCGTCTACCAGTTCCGCCACCTGGGCACCTGAACTCTTAATTTAACGTCTCCGGAATGGCGATTCCCTCGACGGGCGGTCAATTTAGCCTCTGGATATGGCGCTGTCAACCTGCTTAAAAGATTTTTTCAGGTAATTGTGTTATTTGCAGGATGGCTCTGGCAGGGTATATTCTTGGGTCTGGATAACGACAAACATTGCAACGGAGTGGACATGGCTGGCAATAAAGGCAATAAAGCGGAACCCGCGGGTATAAAGATCATTTCAAAAAACCGCAAAGCTTTTCATAATTTTGAGATTCTGGATACCTGGGAGGCCGGATTGGTGCTGATGGGCACCGAAGTGAAGTCTCTGCGCAACGGCCGGGTCAACCTGGGCGATTCGTATGGGGAAATTCGCAAAGGTGAGGGTTATGTGGTCAGTATGCACATCGGTCCCTACGAAATGGGCAACCGGGAGAACCACGAACCCTACCGCACCCGGAAACTGCTGCTGAATAAAAGAGAATTGCGGAAAATACGTCCAAAATTGGAAGAGCAGGGCCTGACCCTGGTGCCTTTGAAGATTTATTTTAAAAAAGGGCTGGTAAAACTTGAACTGGGATTGGGCCGGGGTAAAAAACTGCACGACAAACGTGATAGCAAAGCGAAAAAAGATGTTAAACGCCGCATGGACCGTGAACTGGGCAAACGGGATTAAATGAAAAATGAGACAGCGGGATTAACCGACAGGATGAACACAAGGATGTCAGTGAATTCTATATTAAAATCGATGATTCTTTCGGTGCTGACTGTGGCTGTTTTGAGCACAGTTGGCATTGCTGTGGTTTCAGCTCAGGACTCGGCTCCTGCCGATGTGAAGGGCGATCTGTATCTGGATCCCATGGCGTTTTTGACTGTGGACAAAAGCGCGGGTGATTTGCCTTTGACGGTTCACTATCAGGCCACCGACGAAACCCGCATGATTGAAGGTCGTTTGTTATTGACCGACAGTCAGGAAATGTATCTGCCTTCTGCCACGGTGGCGACGGTTTTGAAAGCGGCCCGTTTCTGGGAAGGAAGCCTGCGCCGTCTGACGCTGAAAATTGGGTCCCGGGATTTTGTGATGACCGGCAATACCCGCCTGGTGATTACCGACCAAGGACAAGCTTTGCTGCCGATCCCGGTTCTTGATTATGCCGGTGATTTGTGGCTGCCAATGACTCTGGTTGAAAAAATCATTGGTCCTCAAATTCAGGAGCGCGTGGCTTGGGATCCGGTGAGCCGCAAAATGGAATTGGGCAGCGCTGAATACAACGTTACCGGCTTGAAGGTGGAACGGCTGGGTCGCAGCACCGCCGTTCATATTCAATGCACTTCACCCCTGGGATATCGGGCCAGCAGTCCTGAACAGGGAACTATTGAAATAAAAATTTACGGGGCCTCAGTAAATGCGGGCCGGGTTGTGCAATCGGGTCGGCGAGGGTTGGTTGTCGGGGCGCGAAGTGCTCAGTTTTCCGACTATGCTTTAATTACTGTTCGGGTTGACGAACTGGTTGGACATTACCGAACCTATACGGCAAATCAGGGTAATGAAATTGTTCTGGTTCTGGAAGAAGAACAAGTGACGGCCATGCCTTCGCCGGTTCCTCACGGCAGGGCTAATGTGAACATCGATCAGGGACTGGTCGATATGACTCACGCCATTCGGGTGCGCACGGTTGTTATTGATCCGGGCCATGGGGGACACGACGCGGGGGCTGTGGGTGGCCAGGGCATTTTGGAAAAGAATGTAAATCTGGGTGTGGCCAGGGAGCTGCAACGGTATCTGCACCGGGAAAGTGACCTGAAAGTGGTTCTTACCCGTGACAAAGACGAATATTTGGAACTGGCCGATCGGGCGGAAATAGCCAACCGCAACAATGGCGATTTGTTTATTTCCCTGCATTGCAACAGTTGGTTCAACGACGGAGCCAAGGGCTTTGAAACCTTCTTTCTGGCTCCCGCCAAAAGCGATTGGGCCAAGAGCGTGGAAGCGGCGGAAAACAGTTCGGGGCAGGAGCCGGGCGATGTGGAATTTATTGTCTGGGAGCTGGTGCAAAATCGGTTTATCAGTAGCAGCAGTCAGCTTGCCGAAGTGATGCAGAAAGATGTCTGCAACGATTTGGACTTGGAAAACCGGGGTGTTCGTCAGGCCGGGTTCCGGGTTTTGGTGGGCGCATACATGCCCGCGGTATTGGTTGAGATGGGCTTTCTGACTCATCCGGATTCTGAAGAAAATCTGGGCAGTTTGTCGTATCAAAGAAATTTGGCCCGGGCTTTGGGTGATGCGGTTTTAGAATACAGCCGACAAATGGCGGCAACCACACCTGAAGAAATTATACCTGCTGATGAGGATGATAACGCAGGGGAGGATGACGATGAGTGATCGTCCCGATCTCCCTGAAAATCCTGATAATTCAGGACGGCAATCTTCTGAGAATCGGCCCATGGCAGAGCGCAGGCGTCCGTCTACCCGCCGGCCCCGGAAGAAGAAAAAGAAAAAGATGGGCTTCTCATTGGGACGTCTGATTTTCTGGATTATTTTTGTGATTGCTCTTGGTGGGGGTGGGTATTGGTATTGGACTACCTCTCAAGCAATAGAGGCCTCTGTCGGTTTTGATGTTTTTGTTTCAGGTAACGATGTGGGACAAACCCGAATGGGGGACCGATCGGTGGTTCTGGTTTTTCCTCAGTGGGATGCCACGGGGTACGTAACGGAGGAGCGTCAGATCAGCAGTCGGGACAGAGCTGGGGAAGATCTGTTGAGTTTGATGCAACAGCTTTGCCAGGGGCCGGCCATTAGTGGATCGGTTAGTCCCATTCCTGAAGGTTGTGTGGCCAATGCGGCTTTTATAAATCCGGAAGACAAAGCAGTGGTTCTGGATTTCAGTCAGGAATTAGTGACCGGGCATCCGGGAGGCAGTGCTGCCGAGGCTGCAACTTTAACCAGCATTTTGCGGACAGTGGCCCTGAACTTTCCTGAAACCCGTCGCTGTGTGATTTTGGTTGACGGAGCTCAGGTTGAAACCCTTGCCGGCCATTTAAATCTGGATCGTCCTTTTGACCCGCGAAGGTGGCTCTGAGTTGGAGAAAAATAAAAGACGTGCCCCTATTGGTGTTTTTGATTCCGGTCTGGGAGGCCTGACGGTTCTGCGCAGTTTGCACCGTCGGTTGCCGTGTGAAAATCTGGTTTATTTTGGAGATACGGCCCGGGTTCCTTATGGTACCAAGGGTGCGCCTACGGTTCGATCTTTTGCTCGCCAGGATGCTGGCTTGCTTGTTGACCGGGGTGTGAAAATGGTGGTGGTGGCCTGCAATACGGCCAGTGCTTTTGCCCTGGATCATTTGCAGGAGACTTTGCCGGTGCCCGTTCTGGGGGTTATTGAACCGGGGGTGACCGCAGCTTTGCAGGCGACCCGTGGCGGAGTGGTTGGTGTAATTGGCACCAGCGGAACCATTCGCTCTCGTCGATACCAAGAGGGCCTGCTGGCCGGTGGTTTGTCGGAAGATAATATCATGGCTTTGGAATGCCCGCTCTTTGTGCCTTTGGTTGAAGAAGACAAAATGGGGCAAACCATGATGCATCTGGCGGTGCAGGAATATCTGCAACCGTTAAAAGATGCATGCGTAGATACACTTATTCTTGGCTGTACTCACTATCCTCTTTTGAAAGAAGATATTGGTGCGTTTATGGGGCCGGAAACGGTGCTCGTTGATTCGGGAGATATGCTGGCCGAGGCGGCTGTAAAATTGCTTCGGGAAAAAGAATTGCTTCGCCGGGATTCATTGGAAAAAGATGAGGCGAACAGCACGGGAGAAATGTCGTTTTTACTCAGTGATTTGCCCTGGAAGTTTGCCGATATTGGCGAACGTTTTCTGGGGCGGTCCATTGAAGATACAACCATCGTCGGCCTCGATGAAATGGAAGCCGCCGGTTACCAACACGAGAGGGATAATCATGACTGAACGCGCCGGAGATCGGAGCCCGCAACAATTGCGCCCGACCACTATTACCCGAGACTACCTGCCTCACGCCGAAGGGTCCTGCCTGATTGTGATGGGCGATACTCATGTGGTGTGCACCGCTTCCATTGCCAACGGAACACCACGCTGGTTGAAAGGCTCGGGTCAGGGCTGGGTTACTGCCGAGTACGGAATGTTGCCCCGCAGTACGGGCGATAGAATGCGCCGTGAAGCCGCCGGCAATGGCCAGAGCGGACGGACGATGGAAATTCAACGTCTGGTGGGGCGCAGCCTGCGGGCCGTAACCGACATGTATGCCCTTGGCGATTTGACCATCACCGTGGATTGCGATGTCATTCGTGCCGATGGTGGAACCCGTTGTGCTTCCATCAACGGAGCGGCAGTGGCCTTGCACGATGCCTTGAGCCGGTTGCGGTTGAAACGTCATCCGATGCGCTCCATGGTGGGTGCTATTAGCATGGGTGTGGTTCGTGGCGCAGTGCTCATGGACCTGGATTACCCTGAAGACAGCAACGCCGATACAGATATGAATTTGGTGATGGCCGAAGGTGGCGGACTGATTGAAATTCAGGGCACTGCTGAACAGCGTCCTTTCACCCGGGAACAGTTGGATTCGATGCTGGACCTTGGTGGCGCAGCCATCGCCAAAATTAATGAACTGCAACGCAAGGTTCTGGAGGTCTGATTTTCATGAGTCGGCGCAAAGTTGTTCTGGCCAGTCAGAATAAAGACAAAGTTCGGGAATTGAAGGAGCTTTTTTCGGGCCTGGATTTTGATGTTCTATCTTCGGCCGATTTTCCCGGCTTGCCCGATGTTATTGAAGATGGCACTTCCATTGTGGGCAACGCCCGCCGCAAGGCTATTGTCACCGCGGCCTACACCGGTGAAATTTCCGTGGCCGATGATACGTCTCTTGAAATTCGGGAACTGAATGGTTTTCCTGATATTTTTGCCGCCAGGTTTTCCGGTTCCGACGCCACTTACGGCAGCAATGTGGAGCAGACACTTGAGTTGTTGAAAGATGTTCCGCAAGGGTATCGACAGGCTCGCTTTTCCACTGCTTGTGTGTGGGTTGATCCGCGTCCGGGTCGTATGGATTATTCCGTGGAACGGCCTGCTGAGCAAAGGTGGTTGCACAACCCCTGGGCCCGGTCCATTGGTGTGAGGAACGCTGACGATGAGTGGGCTTTTTGGAGTCAGTTTGCTGACCGCAGAAAACAGTGGGATGTTTACCGCAGGAATATGGAATTGGATTTGGCGAGTCAGGGCCACAACCGGTCCCGGTTGGCAGAAATTGCTGACGGATTGTTTTGCAGTTGTGAAGATGCGTTGCGGCCTGGTGAAAGTTTGGATGTCAGCCTGGCTGAAGAAGGAATGCGGTTGCCGGACAGTCTGGTCTGGGCTGTGAAGAAGCCTGATGAGTCATTGACTCCACCTACCGTGGTGGCACCTTCAGGTTTACCATCAGAGGCGCCCGGTCGGGATATTAATGGTCCGTTCTGGTATGAAATTTCCACAGTGGGTCGTGTGGTGGGCGATGTGGCCATGAACCCGGTGGGCTCCCGGGGGTTTGGTTATGATCCTATTTTCAGGCCGATGGGCGAGATGCGGACTCTGGCTGAAATGCCAAGTGCGGATAAGAATGCCATCAGTCATCGGGGGCGCGCCATGCGGCGGTTGATGGCTGGGGTGGATGGAGTTTATTAATTTCGTATGTTGAAGTTGTAATGAATAAGAAATGCCGGGCCCAGCCCGGCATTTCTTATTTTTTTTAGAAGGATTGCAGCAGTGCTTTGTAGCGTGCCGCTTCGGCATCCAATTCTTCAGCGGTTATGGCCCGCATCCATTGGTCATCTTCGGCCATGACCGAGCAGATGGCAAAGGCTGGTTGCCATTGCATGGAGCTGTAGGTGGCGGTCAGGCGGAAGGGAATGAGGATGTCTTCAAAGTCGGCCTGGAAAGGGCCTTCTTTGGTGTAGCCTTCAGTGGGCCCGCCGGCAGTGACGGCTGTCTGCCAGATTTTTCCAGCCAGTTTGTCGCCCTGCCCGGGAGGGAAGGCGAAACCTTTTTCCAGTACCGTGTCCTGCCACTCTTTGAGCAGGGCAGGACTGCTGAGCCAGAACAAAGGATGCTGAAAAACGATGACGTCGTTTTCAAGCAGGAGCTTTTGTTCTTTGGCTACGTCGATTTTGAAATCGGGGTATTCTTCGTAAAGATTACGCACCGTGACATTGGGCAGTTCTTTGGCGGCATCCATCATGGCTTTATTACCACGGGATTGTTCCATGCGGGGGTGGAAGATGTTGATCAGAATTTTTTTATCGGCCATCAGATTGTCTCCTTTTGATGGTGGTTGTCAGGTGCGCATACAAAAACGCGCGTATTAAATCAGCTTTCCAGATCTTTGCGGGCGGCGTCCAGCTGAATGGCAAGATTGTCCCCTCTTTCTTTACCAAGCACATTGCTGTACCGCTGGTAAAGGTCTGCCCATACCTTTTTAATGACGGGGCTCAGGTTTCTTCCGGCTTCGGTGGCAGTGATTTTTACCAGCTTACCGTCCGATTCTCTGGTGACCAACTTACGGGCGACAAATTTGTCGATAAAGCGGGTTACGGTGCTGGGAGCCAGTTGCATATGCTCTGAAAGCTCTTTGGGAGTGATGCCGGGGGTCTCAATGATGATCATAAGCAAATAAGTTTGGGATGGGGCCAAACCGGTGGGAGCCATCTCCTCTTCGGCCATGCGGTTTAAGGAACGGCAGAAGGCCTGGGAGGTGAAGAAGAGGCAATAGTGCATCATATTGCACGTTTCGCCGGAATTACACGATTTACCTGATTCACTCAAAGAGACTGGTCCTTTCTTGTTTGTACATACAACTAAGCCAAAAAGTGGAGAATGTCAAGGGACGCGTGAACCGAAATTGGCGTTTTTTAAAAAAATGTTCCTCAGAAGGGACACTGGAGTTTGACAGATGGCCTGTCGGAGGCAATCTTATGCCCTGCCCGATGTTTTGTTATAATAACAATTTCTTCGGAAACACTGGCAAATTGGTGGCGGTTGGTGAGTTTAGGCTTTTACTTGGAATTTCTGATAGAATTTTCAAGTGAACCCAGAACAAAGATCCAAGTTTCCACGGCTGGTGGTTCTGAATTTGCATTTGGGTCGGGGCGTGGCGCAGTCCGGCTAGCGCACCTGCTTTGGGAGCAGGGTGTCGGAGGTTCGAATCCTCTCGCCCCGACCATTAGTTTGC
>JAAEOA010000261.1 GCA_024223715.1 bacterium
CAGGGAGCGAAACCCGGTCATGGAGGAATTTTGCCTGCGGACAAAAATACCCCTGAAGTTGCTGAAATGAGGCAGATATCACCGTATAAAAGGGTGGACTCACCACCATTCCATACCGCCTTTACCTCTCCAGTTGAATTACTGGAATTTGTCCGAAAACTTCGTGAACTCTCTGGTGGAAAGCCTGTTGGTTTTAAACTGTGCATAGGCAAGAAGAGTGAGTCCGTTGCCATATGCAAAGCCATGCGGAGCACCGGCATCAAACCTGACTTTATTACGGTAGACGGTGGCGAAGGCGGCCCCGCGGCCGCCCCTATGGAGTTTACTGATGCCGTGGGCATGCCACTGAGAGATGGGTTGGCATTTGTGGTCGATGTGCTCAACGGGTTCGACCTGAAAAAAAATATTAAGGTGATTGCTTCTGGGAAGATCGTTTTTGGTTTTCATATATTTCGTGCTTTGGCATTGGGTGCCGATGCGTGTAACGGTGCCCGTGCAATGATGCTGGCGCTCGGTTGCATTCAAGCCTTGGAATGCAATAAAAACACATGCCCCACAGGCATTGCCACACAAAAGCCGGAGTTAGTAAAGGGATTGTCGGTCAATAATAAAGTGAGCAGGGTAGCTA
>JAAEOA010000262.1 GCA_024223715.1 bacterium
AATGCAGGCGGGAGAAGAATCCACGTGGGCCGACCCCAGCGATGGCTCGAGGAATGTACAACCATCGGTTGACAGTTGGAGAGATCTTCAGGGAGCGGATATTTCGTGATCACATAGAGTTACCTGATCGTTGGTCGGAATATTATGACCGAAAGGTGGTGACACGATCTTTGCCTAAAAACAATTCGCATGATCTTGCCTATGCTCGTTAGGAAATAACAAAGATCATCTGGCTTGATCCAAGCAAAGAAAGAGCGACATTTTCATGGGCACAACTCAACAGAAGTGCCGTTGGGCAATACGACTTTGGTTTCCCGGTGGAGGTTCATTTCTATCGATTTACCGTTAATGGTGATGATGTAATTTCCGGCAAACAGGGGAGAAGCAGCGATGACAAATAAGAAAAAAATGGCTACTTTGAGAATATTCATTTTATCCACCTTGTATTATTGTAAACTGCAATATGTATGAGCTTGGTCAATGGATCCACTATTTCAGAAAACTCCAGGTTGGGAGAAAAGTAAAGGGGCGTTACGGGAGACAATGGAAGCAAAGACCGCTTTTCGCCTGCTGGCTTTTCTGGTATTGAATACGATGCTCTTTATGGGGTGCGCTCACCAAACAATCCTTACCTCAGCCGATATCCACATGTATTCCGGCACCATCCCAGCTGCGCCGGTTGCAGTTCCCGATTCCTTTCGAATTGTTTCCTACAATATCCAATTCAGCGAAAAACTGGAGCAGTCGTTAATGGATCTTGAATCCAATCCTGATCTTCACCAACCGGATGTCTTGTTGCTTCAGGAAATGGAAGCCGCAGGAGTAGCATTTCTGGCTGACAGCCTGGGTATGAATTATTACTATCACCCAGCCTACATAAGCCCTCATCATGGCCGGCTTTTTGGCAATGCGGTCTTATCCAAATGGCCTTTAAGCCATGCCAGGAATGTGGTATTGCCTCACCCCAATCCAGCCACCGAAAACCATAGGTCAGCTCTGGCAGTCGATGTTCACCTGGGGCAGAAAATAATCCGTGTGGTGAGTGTGCATTTATCTACGGTTATTATCTCTTTGGACAAACGAATTGAACAGGCCGAGGTTATGCGCGACAGTTTGGAGTTGGAATCAGGGCCGGTCATCATTGGAGGAGATTTTAATTCCGGCACTCAATACGAAACAGTTTTGTTCAGCCGAGTTTTGAGGCAGGCAGGTTTTCGGGAGACAAGGCTTCCAGCCGGACGAACGGCCAAAGCAGGGCCATTGGACCGTGCAGGAGTTCAACTTGAACTTGATCACCTCTTTTATCGGGATCTTCAGAATCTGTCCACCGGGGTGGGGCATGAGACGAAGGCCAGCGACCATTTTCCAATATGGGGTGTATTTACGTGGAAGGACTGATTTGAAAAAAACTATAAAAAATTGCAATAAAATGAAAAAACTATAAAAATACATTTATTGTATATGTTTAAGTTTCATATGTCTTTATAGGGAGAAAACATGTTAAAGAGCTATCGTACAATTCTGTAGGTATTGCTTTTGGTAACGAAGGCATACTGCCTCCTGCATCCTGGCCCGCCTGCAGCTGATGACTTCACTTTCTATGCCAGCGCTGACTACGATGACGGTTCCGGCCTTGCTGCTGGTACCATCACTGCTGGTACTATTTATGTTTGGATCGAGAGCGACGTTATTGCAACCGAATCCGCATTGATGAACCCAGTGAAAACAATGTACCGGTAATTCGGTTTTGGCTTTTTAAGTCAATTGTTTTGGCGTCCCTTTCGGGGGACGCCTATTTTTTTGAGTTCAGAGAAATTGACCGACAATAATTATGTGGCTTAAATAAGACAAAGGTTGTAGGATTTATTTGAATAATTCTTTCCTCTGCTCCAGGAGTTAAAATAATGCGCGCCTCAGTATTCATCGCCTTTTTTGTTTCTATTCTGATGGCCTCTTCAGCCAATGCAGCCAGCCCGAACTCAGCTTACGAAGGTCAACGAATTTTTGCCTCTCACTGCCAGCTGTGCCATGGTCCGGACGGGAAAGGCGGAGGTCCTTTGGCATCCAACCTGGGTTTGACACCAACCGATCTGACCCGAACCATCCGTTCCCGCAGCGATACTATTTTGCGCAAAATCATTTCCGGCGAAGACGGCCCAACCATTAGCGGCCGCGACCGTCACAATATTTTGACCGACGCCATGCCCAACTGGGGGAAGGTGCTTTCCGACCAGCAAATTGACGCCCTTATTGCGTATATGCGATACCTGGGTACGTCAAAACACGAACTTCTTGGCGATCCTCTGCTGGGTGCAGAATTGTACGGAAATTATTGTGCTGTCTGTCATGGCGAAGACGGTTATGGTGATGGAGTCATGACTCAAATTCTGGATATGGAACCATTGGATCATACTAATCCTGTAGCTATGAATCCCATGACCAATGAAGAATTGATTCAGGCCATAATGACCGGAAACGGGGAATACATGCCTGGCTGGGAAGGGCTTCTCAGTCAGGAAGATGTTGAGGCTCTGGTCAGTTATATCCGGTTGCTGACACAATAACATTCCCAGAATCAGGAGAGTCGATGCACACACCCAACGACCATCTTCCACCACCGTGGCGTGGGCGAAATGATTTTCTGTGCAACGACCTGCCTACATCTCCCTGCACAGAATGCGGCCTCGTTCTGGTCACTGGCGCTTCCGGTTATATAGGCGGACGATTAGTTCCCGAGCTGGTGCGTCGGGGCTACCGGGTTCGGGTCATGGTGCGCGGTGACGTGGTGAACTACCAGAAAATCTGGCCGGATACCGAAGTTGTGGAAGGCGATGCTCTGGATGTTGAAAGTCTGAAGCGAGCCATGGTGGATGTTTTTGCAGCATATTATCTCATTCATTCTTTGGTTCTGGGACCCACCGAGTTTGCTGAAACAGATTTAAAAGCTGCCCGGAATTTTTGTCAGGCTGCCGATGAATCAAATTTAAAAAGGATTATTTATTTGGGTGGTCTGGGTAGTTCGGGCGATTGTGGTTCGGCCAATAAATCTCTGGAGCCCCCCCTTCAAAACCATGGAGACTTGTCCAATCATCTCAACAGTCGAAATCAGGTGTCCTGCGAACTGGCCAAAAGCCGGGTACCCCTGACAACGTTGCGGGCTTCAGTCATTGTTGGTTCGGGAAGTGCGTCGTTTGAAATTATCAAAAACCTGGCCCGTCATTTGCGAATTGTTCCGTTGCCGCGATGGGCTAAAAACAGCTGTCAGCCCATTGGCATTCGTGATGTGGTGAAATATCTGGTGGGAGTTATGGAATCGCCTCTGGCTGCAGGGCAGGTTTTTGACGTGGGCGGTCCTGAAAAATTGACTTATGCCGAAATGATGAAAATAGTTTGGGAGATTCTCCAAAAGCCACATCGGACTATAAATATCCCCATCAATGGCACCAGGTTTTTTGGTTATGTGGCCAGTTTGCTAACACCCGTTCCGGCTCCCATTACCCAATGCCTTTTCGACAGCCTGGTTCACGATACGGTTTGTCAGTGCAATACTATTCGTTTAGTGGTTCCTTTTGAACCGTTGTCCTATCGTGAAGCTTTGATCCGGGCGCTGAACAGGGAAGAGCAGGATCTGGTGGCCTCCCGCTGGTCCGATTCCTATCCACCGGCCCACGAGCTGAAAGTCAAACTCCATCAGCTGCGCCAACCTCCTCGTTTTCGGGCTCACTATGAGCTGGAAACCGAAACTCCGGCTGAAGATCTATTTGCCGCCATCACTGCCATTGGCGGAAACAATGGTTGGTTCAAAGGCAATTGGATGTGGCGAGTGCGGGGGCTCATTGACCGGCTCTTTTTTGGAGTGGGCATGACCCGGGGCCGGCGCAGTTCAAAAGAGTTACGGGTCTATGACGTGATCGATGTTTGGCGGGTGGAGGATTTGCAAACAGACCAGCGTTTGTTACTGCGAGCTGAAATGCGCATGCCGGGACACGCTTGGTTGGAATTTAAAATTGATAAGATTGTGAATCCTTCGGATAACAACGCATCATGCAATAACTTAGCTGAAAAAAACTTATTGGGCATTACCGCACATTACGCGACGAAACGCCTTGGGGGGCATATATATTGGCGGTTTTTTCAGCCTTTTCATTGGTATATTTTTGACCGACTCCTGACTCAGCTTGATGCCAGAGCTCAACTCTTAGGCAAGAGTGTGGATTAGTCTTTTACCGATACAAGCTTTTTACCCTTTCCAGGGAAACCTTTTCGGTGCTGACAGTTTCATTCCAGAGGCCGGTGAAGTTGCAAATGTAGTTGTATTCATGGCCACTGAATCCGGGAGGGCCGGTGAAATCCACCGGACCAATCCACAACCAGACAATATCGCCTGGAGTGCCTTGAATTGTAAGGGTCTGAGGAATGCAGGGACCACTCAAAATCGAGCCAAGAACCGCAACATCATTGCAATCGTTAGGGCCAAGCAGGAAGCCATAGGTTTCAACTTCTGCATCCATCGTCCACTCTATAATGCCTTCAGGACCGATGGTGGCCAGGAACCAATCGGTGTCTCGACTGTCTGTTCCATCACTGGAAACATACCAGCCGCTGTCGCCACCAAATTCCAATTCACCAGTTCCTGACCCGGTCAGAATTGAGAAATTCCCACTGTTTCCTCCGCAGCCGTTGTTGAAGGAATCGATATAACCATCAACAAGTTCAGGTTCCCCTTCATCATCCGGGGCTTCAATGTGACAAAGATCGCAAATAAATGCGTCCAGGATTTCAACCTGATAGTCACCAGAATCTCCGCCATAACCATCGATGATTATGTAATAGGTTTCGCCGGAATTGAGGTAGGCCAAATCAATAAAGGAGACGTATTGGCCACAAATTTCGTCGGAATAAAAGTCATCGTTGCAGGCGATCATGTTCAACGAACTGTCAAAAATAAAAGTTTTGGTGTCATAACCAGAGCCGCAAAGGTCTACACTGATCGCCTGATCTGCAGATGGTGTATAGGAATAGACCACATCAGGGCTGCTGGAAGGGCCGTAAGGACACTGGAAGTCATAATCATCAATATTGTCGGAAGTATTTCCGGTATCGACGAAGGGGAGAGATTCTATGACAATGGCGGAAGCAATATCTTCGCCACCTTGTCGTGCATCTGCTATGCCAGGGTTTAACCCTATGTGGGAGTTTGTTTTGGTGGTGTTCAGTGATGAACTCAACTCTGGATTGGCCATTGATCCAGAGGCAATCAGTAAAAAAAGAAGACAGGAGATAATTGATTTTTGCATGATAAAACCTCTCATGACTTGCAGGTAACGGCTGGCACCCCATAAGCGACTTTTATTCTAACATATCAAACTTGTTTTTGCAGAAATATATATTTTGTAAGATTCGGTATTCCATGCAAATAACTCTCTTGTCGAAACCACCACGACTGCCGGAGCGACTTTTATTACCTCCGGAAATGCCAAAAGATTGCAAAATTGGGGGCGGCAAGGTGAAAAAAACCGGAAAACCGGAGTGCGAAAAGAGAAATCCATGTCCAATAGTCAGCGTTTCTTGAATCTGACAATAATCTCTCTGGCTCTAATAATTCTTACGGCCCAATTTTCCTGGGCACTTGACCAACACGAAGGAGAATATGGCGATGCTCCCATTTGTAACTGTCCTGATGGATTGGAATCAAGGTGGAATGTGGGCTCCCATAACCGGTATGGTGCGGGACAATTCGAAGATGGCGAAATAGAAGACTACCTGCTCATGGTGGAAGATGTCGTTCCCACTGAAGACGCCGACGGGGGAACTTTGAAGAGTTATTGCCCTTAAGGTTTATTCTACTCTCGCTCAATGTTTTAAATAGGGCCGGCCTGTGGGCTTGCCTTTTTTTTTGTATCTTGATCCTCACTCCCGGTTGCCCAATAATAGAGTCAGGTTTTAACAGTTCAACGGAGGATTAAATGCGACGTTTATTTCTAATTTTCCTGCCCTTAATACTCTTGAGTGGTTGCTCGGGCGATTCCACAACTCAGCCTCTGCCTGATCCGGAGTTTGAACCTCTGACACCGGTGAACCCTCAACCGACCGGCGACCGGCTGTTTGGCATTACCGTTTCGGAAAGCAGCCTGGG
>JAAEOA010000263.1 GCA_024223715.1 bacterium
ACACGTGATAATGGTATAAGCAGAGTATCTAAATGGAAAAAACCATTTAAACATTACACGCACGTTACTGATAATCCTTCCAGCTTCGGACATAGTGAGGCGATAGCAATTTGTGAAGACATGGCTGGAGATGTGGATGATGGCATGGAGATGGACCTCGATGATGTCCTGAATGCCGACTCAGCTGATGAAGACCTTCTTCCCGGGGGCGGGAAAAGGTACGATTTCAATCGTCCCAATAGCATGTCCAAAGTATTCGAGCAAAACCTAAATGCCGTTGGCGAGGCGTATGCCAAAACAGGAACCATCGACTTCACAAATTTGTTCAGAATGACCACGACCGTTGAATTTAAAGGATTACGTCAAACCACATACTCCGATTATCAGGAAGAACTTCCCAATCCTACTTGTGTGGCACTGGTTACTTTGCCACCCCTGAAAGGTTATTCTCTGGTTCACATCGACCTGGGTTTGTCTTTTCTCTTTTTGAAAAAATTGATGGGTGGAACGGTTGATCCTGAAGAGAACATTCGGGAATTTACGGAAATTGAACGGGGTATTAATGCGGGTCTGGTTGGCCGTTTTACTGAGATTTTGCGCAAAGGCGCATCCAAATGGCTGGACCTGAAACCTGGTTTTGTAAATCTGGAAAACAATCCCAATTATCTAACTGGCCTGGCCGAAGGAACTGCCATGGTCGTGATGAAATTTATTGTGAAACTCGATACCGTAGAAGGTACGGTTGAAATGGGTATTCCCTACACGGCATTTGGGCCAGTTAAAGAGATTTTTGATCCGGAAACCAGTGTTGAACTACGAACCCCGGTGGAAAAGAAAGACGACCGCCGGCGGATTCTGGATATGATTCAGGGGACCGGAACTGAAGTTACTGTGCAGCTTGGGGAATTGGAATCATCGCTTCAGGAAGTCATGAATTTGGCTTTGGGTGATATGCTTCATTTAACTCAGAGCAAGGATTCACCACTTCTTGTAAACATTGAAGGACAAACAAGTTGGATTGGTGAAGCAGGACGAATTGGACAAAACCGTGCGGTCAAATTGATCCAAAAACTGGACAAGGAGTAGAGAATGACCACCGATGATCTTAAAATGAATGACAATGAAGGCGGCGGCTTGGCCACTGATAATGGTTCCTTGCAGACCGATGAATCTGAAGCCCTCCTAAATGATCTGGGGGGCGATGTTCCCGATACTGCAAATTTGGACATGTTGCTGGACGTTAATCTGCAAATCACTGTGGAGCTGGGTCGAACACGCATGAAATTTCGTGATGTGCTCAATCTTTCCAATGGTTCGGTTGTGGAGTTATCCAGAATGGTCAGTGAGCCCGTTGATATTCTGGTTAACGGTGCTTTATTAGCCTCCGGTGAGGTTGTGGTTGTGGATGATCACTTTGCCATCCGGATTTCCAAACTCCTGAACCGTGTTGAACGACTGAAAAGAGTTCTGTAATGTCCTATGCATTTCTGGCAAATGCTGCAAATACAGGTGATAAATTGACTTTTGGCGGCAGCCAAGGGTCAATGTGGCAAGCTTTTGCTGGCATGGCTGTTGTTTTTGGGCTTTTAATGTTATTTATGAAACTTTTAGGAAAAATCAATAAGCGCGGAGGGAAGTCCGACTCCACAATTTTGACAATCTGGCATTTGGGCCCCAAGAGGGAAATTCAAGTTCTTCGCCTCGGAGACCAGGTTCATTACATCTATCGACACGATGGTTCTATGGTTATTCTAAAAGAAGAAAGCTATGAACAATATTTATTGAATCACGAAACTGAAGCCAACGATGCACATACCGACCCCTTCTGGAAAAAATTGCTGACTCAAAAAAATACTATCCAGGAATCGCAAACTACTGCCTAAAAACTGCAAGAAAATTTGCCAATTGTATTATGACGTAAATATTTTTTTGCCTGTTGATTAACCAAACTCAAATCAAAAATGCCATAACTTTACTAAAACTAGGCCCTTAACGGGCCTTTGCTGCTTTTTATTTGCTAATCAAAATGGCACAGGCATTGCCTGTAGAGAACCAAGTCAACAATCCTTTCATCTGAAAGTTGCCCATGGTTCGCCAATCAGGAAAACAACACATTTTAATTCTAATCACGGCTCTGTTGCTGTGTTTTGTGATATCCGGACCTGTTTTAGCGCAAGATGATCCTATCGTGGATCCAGCATCGCTCTCAGATGAAAATTCAACAGTTAGCATTTCCCTCGATGGCCTTCAAACGGCCGGAGGAATGGATTCTGCGCTTAAAATCGTTCTTTTGATGACCGTATTGTCTTTGGCCCCGGCCTTTTTGATTTTGCTGACAAGTTTCACCCGCATTGTCATTGTTCTCGGGTTTCTAAGGCAAGCCATTGGCGCCAATCAAGCTCCCAATAATCAGATTATCATTGGCCTGGCTTTGTTTTTGACAATAGTAATTATGTCACCTGTTCTTAATGAAATGAACACTACTGCTGTTGAACCTTTCATGAATGATGAAATCACCCAGGAAGAGGCCTTTTCGCGCATTCAAATCCCCTTAAAAGGATTTATGCTCAGTCAGGTCAGGGAAAAAGATATCGCCCTGTTCCTGGAACTTACCAATACCGAAGTACCGGAAACACCTGAAGAACTCCACATGATGGTTGTTATTCCCGCTTTTGTTCTCAGTGAGTTAAAAACTGCCTTTCAGATGGGTTTTGTTCTTTTTATTCCCTTTCTGATTATCGATATGGTTGTGGCATCGGTTCTCATGTCCATGGGAATGATGATGCTTCCTCCCGTCCTGATTAGTCTTCCTTTTAAACTTCTGCTCTTTGTCCTGGTTGATGGTTGGTTCCTTGTGGTCCGATCCTTAGTCCAGGCCTTCCAGTAACCTAGGAAAGGTGTGTCCATGACTCCCGAAGCTGTCATTGAAATAGGCCAGAATGCAATGAAAACTGTGATATTCGTGGCTGGCCCCATGTTGATCAGTGGAATGGTTGTGGGTTTGTTGATTTCAATCTTCCAAGCCGCGACCCAGATCAATGAAATGACCATGACCTTTGTTCCGAAAATCCTCACGGTATTTACGGTTCTGATTTTGTCTTTGCCCTGGGCTATCAGCCAATTGACGGGCTTTGCCACTGAGATGTTTAATCGAATTGCTTTAATGTGATATGAATTTTGAGTTCGACATCACCTTGATGGCCATAGCAGGGGCCCTTGCCCTGCGTTTCGGCGTTTTGGCTGCAACATTGCCAATGTTGGACATGCGCAGTGTGCCGCCTTTGTGGCGTGTTGCCATGGCCGTGGCCTTTTCTACTGCCTTGGCTCCTGGAATTGCCTCAGTGACCAATGGCAACAGCATCGATTTAAGTTGGTCCGGTTTAGCTTTCGAAGGGATGCGTTCGGTTTTGGTGGGGGCCATGATTGGTTTTACCATCAATCTGACTTTCACTGCAGTAAAATACGCTGGTTCCGTAGCTGGTATGCAAATTGGTTTTGCCATTGTGAACAGTTTTGATCCCATGACAAATTCCCAGGTCTCGGTGATCTCACAACTCTATTATATTCTGACAGTTCTTCTCTTTTTCATAAGCGGTGCCCATCAAATACTTGTGGGGGCAATGTTCCAGAGTTGCCTCGCGGTTCCACCTTTCAGTGGTTTTGATCCATCAATAGGATCCTGGTATCTGCTGGAAGAATTCGGGACCGTATTCACTCTGGGACTTCGCATTGCCGCTCCTATTATTGTCACCCTATTATTGGTTAGCGCCTCTATGGGGGTCATTGTTAAAACTGTTCCCCAAATCAATGTTCTGGCTGTTGGTTTTCCCATCAAAATTGCTGTGGGCCTTATCACCTTTGGGGTTTCCCTCATTTATTTCAAGGACTTGGTTCTGGGAATGATGTTCCGCATGCATGAACAGGTTGGAGAGCTGTTTTTGGCTATTGGTTAATACATTCGCAAGTAATGCCTTGATGACTGGCTCCACTGGAGCGCATCCTGAGGAGGTGAGAAAATGGCTGACGATTCTAGTGGCGAAAAAACAGAAAAGGCGACGGGTAAACGGCGCGAGGATGCCAGAAATCAAGGACAGGTTGCCAAGAGCACCGAAGTAAGCGGGGCCATTTTGCTGTTTATCGGCATGAGCCTTCTTTTGCTTTCAACAGGCCATTTTTTTAAAGTCCTTGGCGATAATGCGGCCTACTTATTCTCCCATAGCCATGCTTTGCAACCTTCCAATACTTATGGTTTGATGGAAATGTTTGAAGCCAATATAAAAGTTCTGGTTACTGCGTTGGCCCCATTGCTGGCTGGAGTTTTTATTGCGGGAATTGGAGCGAATGTACTTCAAATTGGTTTCCATTTTTCTTCTGAGTCCTTGAAATTTAAAGCCGACAAACTGAATCCAATGTCAGGTTTTAAGAAGTATTTCCAAAAAACCATGTATGTGGATCTCCTGAAAAATCTGTTCAAAGTGGTAATAATTTCAACATTGGCTTATTTCGCCCTCAAGAGAATGAATGACGATCTTAATGCATCGGCAATGCTTTCGTTACAGGCCATCATTTCCCTGGGTAAAATTTCCTTCATTAAACTCATGGCTCAACTGCTGGCCTTTACAGCTTTGTTAGCCATCATCGATTGGTTCTGGACCAAGTACCAGCACGAAGAACAAATCAAAATGAGTAAACATGAAGTAAAACAAGAAAATAAAGACATCGAAGGTGACCCTCAAATTAAAGCCAGGATTAAAAGTCAGCAGTTTGAGATGGCTCGGAAAAGAATGTTGGCCGATGTGCCGGATGCCGATGTGGTCATCACAAACCCAACTCACTATGCCGTGGCTCTGAAATACGTTCCCGGTTCGGCGGCTCCAATGGTGGTTGCCAAAGGTCAGGATAATTTGGCCCAGATCATCAAAAAGATTGCCCGCAAGTCGCGGGTTCCCATCATGGAGAATAAACCACTGGCACGGTCCTTGTATCGTCAGGTTGAAGTAGGGGAAATGATTCCCGACGCCTTGTTCCAGGCCGTAGCAGAAGTGCTGGCTTACATTTACCGCCTTAAAAAGGCTTAAAACACACCGGAGAGTGAATTTTGGCCCAAGACAACGTCATTAACAGAGACCTGGTGCTGGCGAACAGTAATATACTGAGCGCTGCTGCTGTGATGGTAATTCTGGGACTGATGGTTGTTCCTGTGCCTCCGATGATGCTCGACATGATGCTCACTTTTAGCATCAGTTTCTCTATTACGGTGCTTCTGGTGGCACTTTACCTTAAAGAGCCCCTGCATTTTAACAGTTTCCCCAGTCTGTTGCTCATTCTCACCCTGATGAGACTTTCTTTAAATGTTGCCTCTACCCGTCTTATTCTCAGCACCGGTTCAGCTGGTCAAGTTATTGACAGCTTTGGTGATTTCGTTGTCGGTGGTAACTATGTCATCGGTGTTATAGTTTTCATCATTTTGGTTATTATTAACTTCATGGTAATCACCAAAGGTAGTGGTCGTATTGCTGAAGTGGCCGCTCGTTTTACTCTCGACGCCATGCCCGGTAAGCAAATGGCTATTGATGCAGACCTGAATGCCGGCATCATTAACGAGATTCAGGCCAAAGAACGTCGTGCTGAAATTGCCCAGGAAGCAGAATTTTTTGGTGCCATGGATGGTGCCAGTAAATTTGTTAAGGGTGATGCCATGGCCGGTATCCTGATTACTGTGGTTAATATTGCTGCAGGATTCATCATCGGCATGGTTCAAATGGGCATGTCTGCCGGTGAAGCTCTTCAGAAATTCACCATTCTGACCGTTGGTGATGGGCTTGTCAGTCAAATTCCCGCCCTTTTGGTATCAACAGCTGCCGGTATGGTTGTTACCCGATCGAGCAGCACTTTGAATCTTGGGCAAACGATCACTCTTCAAATCTTCCGTCAGAAGAAGGCATTGTATCTGGCCAGTGGAGCCATGGTTGTTTTCGGCTTAATTCCCGGTTTACCAACTGTTCCTTTTATTACTTTTGCAATTCTAACGGCGATTACCGGATATTTTATGGGTAAGCGCGTTGAAAACTACGACGACAATGAAGCCCGGGCTAAAGAAGCGGAAGCCGAAACCGTGGAAGCTGAAGAAGAACCACAGGGTTTGAACGGTGAAGAATTGTTTGTTCTGGATCGACTTGAGCTTGAAATCGGTTATGGGCTTATTCCTCTTGTTGATGACAAACGTGGGGGCGATTTGCTGAGCAGGATCAGTAACATTCGTCGTCAGGTAGGATCAGAATTGGGTATTTTTATTCACCCGATCAGGGTCCGTGATAATCTTCAGTTGGGCGCCCACGATTATGTTATCAAACTTAAGGGTGTTGAAATTTCCCGGTCCCAGCTTTTCCCCGGCCGTTTGCTGGCGATGAGCACTCGTCCGGATACCGGTGACATAGACGGGACACCCACAACGGAGCCAGCTTTCAACTTACCTGCCCTCTGGATCGATGAAAACAAAAAAGCCGAAGCTGAAGTTGAAGGTTTTACCGTTGTGGAGCCTGCTGCTGTTCTGGCCACTCATCTTTCCGAACTTATTAGAACACATTCCGATGAATTGCTTTCCCGTCAGGATATTAAGGACATGTGCGAATCCATTCGCGAATACGCACCGGCTCTGATTGAAGATCTCATTCCCGATAAAGTAACAATCAATACGCTTCACAACGTCCTGATGGGCTTGCTGCACGAAAGAGTTCCGGTCAAGGACATCATTACCATTCTGGAAACCCTGGCAAATTTTGCGGGAACCGGAATGGGTAACGACTTCCTTCTGGGAAAAGTACGTGAATCTCTGGGCCGTTCCATCACTGCTCTTTATACAGAGAATGACAACCAGCTTCATGTGGTGTCGTTGCATCCGGAAGTTGAACAAACCCTGACTCAAGCCGGTCGTGAAAGCGAAACTGTCGGTGGAGTCATGTTGGATCCTGGATTCGCTCAAACGTTTTTGGCCAAACTGGAAGGCGTTCTACGAACCGCCTATACGCAAGGCCCTCCGCCGGTGCTTCTGGTGCCGACACCTATTCGAATTTTCGTCAAAAGGCTCATTGAGCCCACATATCCCAACTTGGCTGTCATGGGCTATACCGAAGTTGCATCTTCGGCACAGGTCCAGTCTGCCGGAACGGTGGTGACCAGTGGATTCCCGCAACAGGACCAGGCCGTTGGCTGATTCCCAGCCCGCAGTAGTAACTGCATCAACCTTAAAGGGTGCTTATAAAAAGGTAAAAGCTGAGTTTGGTGACGATGCTGTCATTCTTGGCAGCCGGACTGTAACCAAACGACAGCCAGACGGACTCGGTCATGAAAAAATCGTGGAGGTCATGGTTCAGGATCCTGGCGGGCATACCCGAAAGCCTGAATCTGCCAATCAAATTTTCCAGGCTTTGGGACAATCGGTCTCCCATGAGAATGCGTTACAAAATGACATGGAAACAGAAGTTGAACGCATTGAAGAGTTGGTGCGTTCCATTACCAGAGACTTCGACAAATTGGATCCATCATCAGCCATAATCAGGAACAATCCGTTAGCTGAATCGCTTGTCAATGGCGGTGCAGACCCGCGAACAATAACCAAACTGCTCACCCGATTTACCAGCGAAACCGGACATGCGTCAAATGATCGGGTCGCAGCTCTTTCCTGGTTGGGCGAAAGCCTCAAAGCCAGCAATTGCGATTGGGAAGGCTTTTATGGTTGCCATGCATTTCTGGGATCCTGGGGGACAGGGCAATCAGAAATGATTCTGGCCACCGCCTCCAGACTGCAGGAACTGGGTAGAAGGACTTTGGTTCTGAATGTAATGCCGGAAAATCGAGGTCAAATTCGACAACTGCAGGTTGAAGCTTCACAAAGCGGGTTTGACGCTGCGGTCATTCAAAAACCCAGGCAATTAACCAAAAGCGAAGAGCATCTGAAACGTTACGATGTCGTTTTGGTTGATATGCCCAATCTCGATCATTCAGCCATGGTAACTGGTGGAGTTCTTCACGGGTGGTTGGCAACTAATGCAACATTCCATCGGCACATGCTCATTTCATCCAATCAGGATCCACGTGACATGAATAGTATCACAATGGCTGCAAAAAATTGGAATTGTGACTGGTTGGGGTTAACGCGTATGGAGCAAACAGGCCTTCCTGCAAAGATTCTGGATTTCTCGGATATCAACCCCTTGCCAATTTCCCTCATGGAAAATAGTGGAAAGGTGGAAATTGCCACCAGTGGAAAGTTGTTGGATTTCATTTTGGGCCAAAGCAATCATGTTACTTCTGGAAATTTCAACCAAAGCGCGAAAGGTTGATGAATGCATCGTTTTGTCAACACAATAGCCATGGCGGCTTCAGTAGTAACTCTGGGAGCGGGGTTGTGGCAAAACTGGGGCATGTTGGCCACAATGAAAAAAATGATCATGGCCTATATGGGGTTCTTTTTCCTGGGGTCCATGATGACTCTTTTGATTGTTTCAATTCCCATGTTTGAAAGCCCAAAAGAGAAAAATGAAGCAAGGAAAAATAAGAAAGTTAAAATCAATGAAAAAAAGGTCGCATAAAGATTCTGGAATTATTTGCTGTGGGTTTGATGAAAACCAGAAGCACATCAATTCCATTGGCACGAATACTGCAACTACTCTGGTGAACAACTAATCAGAAAGGTCTGACAATGTCGGATAAAGTCAAAATTGCCCATCACGAGATTTGGGAACGAATTACCACCGATAAGCGACAGGAAGCACGGCGCGACCTGGTGGATATCTATGCTCGTATTGTTAAATACGTAGCTGGTCGGATGGCTATTGGGTTACCTCATTACGTAGAATTTAACGATTTGATCAGTGCCGGACTTCTGGGGCTTATTCAAGCGGTTGATAATTTTGACCACAATCGGGGTATTAAGTTTGAAACTTATGCCATCCCCAGAATTCGCGGCTCAATCCTCGATGAATTGCGAAGCCAGGATTGGTTCCCAAGGAGTTTGAGACGCAAGGCCAAGCAACTTGAAGAAGCCTATAGTGTTTTGGAAGTTCGTTTGGGTCGTCATGCTACCGACGCGGAAGTTGCCCAATATCTTGGCATAGAGGTAAAGGATCTGGACTCCCTGGTGGGAGAAGTTTCCATCGCCACGATCATGTCACTGGATGCCGAAACAGGAAGTGATGATTCTGAAAAAGGGTCGTCTCTTGGAGAGTTTTTAGCGGATCCGAGAACAGAAGATGTTGAAGAAGTACTGGCCCTGCAGGAAATGAAAAACCTCATTGGCCAGCGCATGAACGAATTGCCTGAAAAAGAACAATTAGTCTTGGTTCTTTATTATTACGAAGAGCTGACTTTGAAAGAAATTGGTGAAATTCTCGCAGTTACGGAAAGCCGTGTCTGCCAAATTCACACCAAAGCAATAATGCGCCTGAAAGGGAAAATTCAACGTCATGAAGGCCGCAGTTCCATCGGACAAATTACCCGGCAAATTCAAAAAGACAACGATCAGCCTGCCAAGGATGATGTCGCGGTGACCACTTTGGAAAAAACATCCAAAAAATTGGAACCGGTAAATATTATGGCTTGTCTGACTCTTTTCCAACTCAGTTCTGCACTGACCTGGATGAGCGCCAATGGGCATTGGCCTCAGATGGGCGGATAGTTCAAACGCGAAAATCTGAAACCTGAAATGGAGTAGTTATGGCCGGCGATGGAGTTTCCTTACCCACTCAACTGTCCCAAATGGGAAGTGTGGCCAAAAACCAGGCTCGAGCCCAACAAGCTGCATTACCAACCACAAAGTTCGACGACAAAGTGGAAAAAGAGGATGCGTTAAAAGCTCAACGAGTGAAGGAAGCGGAAAAAGCCTCAAAAAAGAAAATTGATGCTGACGAGGATCGTCGCCAGAAGCGAAGAAAACGAAGACAAAATAAGATGATTCAAAAAGGCAAATTCGAAATGGAAGACGAGCTTGTTGAATCTGAACAAGAAAAAGAAGAAGATGAAGAAGTAGGGTTGCTGGTCGATTTGCGAGCTTAATGGGCTCGGGAAGATTTCAGCATAAAAATTCAAACCAGGAGATTCAGAGTGCAATATCAGAACATCATCAGCAATTTTCACACTTTAGGTCCCGTTTTTTGGGTTGCTGCTGTGGCTATTGCCCTGGGTCTGACTCTTCTTTTGGTGTCGGTAGTTGTTCAGCTAAAAAAAGTAGCTACTGAATCCCAGGGCAAAATGTTTTCTTTCAAAATGCCCAGCCCCAAGATCAAAAAAACTCCAATAAGAAAAAATCCGCTTCAGGCTTCTGGTCAGGCCATTGATAAAACAAATACGGGATACGCCCCAAGAAATCATCACTCAACCCCCGCAATATCCCTCAGTGATGACGCCAGCCCCCAAAACAGAGATTTGGTCAATCGCCTTCAGGTGGCTGCAGACGCTTTGGAAGAAATCAGCACTAGTATGGGAAAAAACAATTTCACCCTAGGGTTTTCTTCACTAAAGGCCGACCCTGATGGTGTCGAATACTTATTCAAGACTACAGCTGTCTGATTGAAATAATAGCTGGGGAATATTGTGACCTTGTTCCATGTGACAAAGTCTATGGAGTTCAGGAGCCTGAATGAGCACCACGATAGCGGATGCACCAGTCGAAAAAATAGCTGGTGAGCAATCCGATGCAAAACTTAAAAAAATAATTATGTCCACCAGGGACTTGCCGGCAATGCCTCAGGTAGCCAGCAAGGTCCTTGAGTTGTCGTCCGACCCCAATACCTCGGCCAAACAGCTCCAACAGGTTATTTCCGACGATCAGGCCATGACGGCCAGAATTTTGAAAATAGCCAACAGTGCGATGTATTCCTGTAGCCGTAAAATAAAAACTTTAACTGAAGCCATTGTAATGTTGGGCTTCAATTCCATACGTAGTTTGGTGGTCACAAGTGCCGCTCGGAATTTGTACAATACACGGACCAGCCGCAGTGGTTTAAAAGAACGTTTGTTGTGGGAGCACAGTATTGGGGTGGGGTTTGCCTGTCGAATGTTAGCTGAAAAACATGCCCCTACTTTAACGGAAGAAGCCTTTCTGGCAGGGCTGATGCACGACATAGGTAAATTGGTTTTGAACATCCGAATCCCTGAACAATTCGATGAAATTGTCCAAGTGGTCTACAACGAAAACAAATCATTCCATGAAACTGAGATGCTTCAGTTTGGCTTTACTCATGCCGAAGTGGGGGCTTTGCTGGTTAATAAATGGAAGCTGTCCTCTCTCCTTGAAGATGTCATTCGCAATCATCACACCCCGGAAGCATTTTCCCCGGACAATCCCCTTCTTCTATATCTTGATTTGGCCAACAAACTTTGTCGGCAGCTTGGAATTGGTTTCACAGACGATCCTGAAATGGATCTGGTGACATGTCCCGCAAATCAAATTCTGGGCTTGAGTTCTGAAAGTTTTGATGAGACTTCAGCCAAACTTCAGGAATCACTGGAAACTGAAAT
This sequence comes from bacterium, assembly GCA_024223715.1. GTDB lineage: Bacteria > Krumholzibacteriota > Krumholzibacteriia > LZORAL124-64-63 > LZORAL124-64-63 > LZORAL124-64-63. Next base: position 11,518 of record JAAEOA010000263.1, read on the forward strand.
GGAAATTTTCATTTAGGGAGACTCAATGTCCGCGGTCACCATGACTCCAGAAAAAATTTCCAGGAATAACCTTCAGGCCATGCTCGACAGCATTGAAGATTTACCATCCATTCCCGAAACCTTAATGAAAATTCTGGATGTGCTTGATGACCCCGACAGCGGGGCTTCGGATCTGGCGGAAGTCGTACGTTTGGATGCTCCTTTGATGTCCAAAATCCTTCGCCTGGCAAATTCTCCTTATTATTCTCCACGAGGCGGAATTAGCGATATCAACCGATGTGTTTCTGTCTTGGGATATCGCACTGTACGTCAGGTTGCTATTTGTATTTCCGTTGCTTCCACGGTCATTTCGGCTGTCCAACATAAAAATGGTACTCTTGATTATCGGGAGTTGTGGAGACACTCTGTGGTTACTGGTGCCATTTCCAAATACCTGGCCACAATGTCCGGGTATCCAGATCCTGAGGAAATTTTTACTGCCGGATTGCTTCATGACATTGGGAAATACATTTTTGAACTGCATTCTCCGGATAAATATAAAACGGTCCTGACTTCAAGCCATGAAGAATCCCAATCATTAACTTCCGTTGAGTTTGAGGCTTTTGGTGTGGATCATGCCACTCTTGGGGGAGCCTTTGGCAAGTCATGGCGGTTCCCCTATCTTATTGTCGCATGTTTTGAAAAACACCATGAGCCCGTTCTGGGCAACGCCGTAAGTCAGATTGAAAAAGCAATAGCTTTGGTGGCCTTGGGCGATTATCTGGCCAATACCATGGCACCTCCCCGTGTACAACTTGGTTTCAATCCCAGCCTGGTTGATGCCAAGCAACTTCATGCCAACGCAGGCCTGGAAGTTGATGATGTGAAGAACAATTTGGAAAAGATAAAGGAAGCAGTGGAACTAGCTTCCGGATACATAGATCTTTAAAAATATCCTTGATATTAATACTTAAATTTAAAAACCTTGATAAAAAGCCTTGGCATGAGGGGATTATTTTGTATTGTGCCATTATGGCAGAAGTTTTTGGCATTAATTGATCAAAGGATAGTCCAGTGCAATCGGTGGTTTTACTCAGCCGCAGCACCCGCTTGTACGGGGCTGCTTCCCAATGGAATTTGCCTGAAATAGAATTGTTTATGTTTGAGTCACCATCAGAGGCTCTGGCACGAATTTCTTTGGGCAAAACTTCAGTTTTCCTTTTCGATGCACGCGATTATCCCCGGTTCCGGCATGTTGAAAGAAAGTTCTTTTCACTAAAAACCGATGCCGATTTGATTCTCATGGGACAAGACACAACTCAGTTTCCTGAAGAAGATAAATCTACCCAGGTTGCTGTACGGATTCTTCCAGCCGAAACACCTCCTGAGGAAATTCAGATTGTTGTCTCACGACTGCTTCAATTGCGGCAGGTAAGACAGAATAGTGGAATTTTTGGCCGCAGCCGGGCGATTGCTGAAATGCTGAGCATGATTGCACACACCGCACCCCTGGATATCAATGTTCTGGTTTTGGGTGAAAGTGGCACCGGGAAAGAACTGGTGGCCCATGCCCTGCACGATAACTCCAAACGCAGTGAGGCTCCTTTCATCAGTCTCAATTGCGGAGCCATGAGTGAAGGTGTCCTGGAAAGCGAATTATTTGGACATGTCAAAGGGGCTTTTACCGGTGCGGTAAGTGATCATGACGGCGTTTTTAAACGGGCCCACGGCGGTACACTATTTCTGGATGAGGTCGGTGAAATGCCGCTGGGGATGCAGACCCGTTTTCTTCGGGCCCTGGAAACAGGGGAATTTCTCCCTGTCGGGGGACGCAAACCCGGGAAAAGCAATATTCGGCTGGTGGCAGCCACTCATCAGGACCTTGCCCAGCGTGTTTCTGAGGGGAAATTTCGCCAGGATCTGTATTATCGTTTGAAAGTGGTGGTCATTACCACTGCCGCTCTCAGGAAACATCCTGAAGATATTCCAGTTCTTGCCGATAAATTTCTGGAGGATGAGAATTCGAAGCATCGTCTGCATGTAAAAGGATTTAGTCGGTCCGCTCTGCAGGCTTTGGTCGATTATCAATGGCCCGGAAATGTTAGGGAACTGCGAAATGCCATCAGTTCCATGGTGGTAATGAAGCAGCGTGGCATGATTGAAATTCAGGATCTGCCGCCGGAATTGAGTGCAACAGGAAAGCCGGAGGAGCAGGGTTTTTTACCGGTTCCTTTTGCTCTGCATTCATCTGCTGCAAACATCGACCCTGGTCTTCTGGCTCATACTTTGCTTGAGATACGTCAGGAATTGAAAGACATCAAATCCATGCTTTTTGCCCATCAAGGGCGAAATGAAGCAGGAGTTGAGGCATCTTCGGACTGGAATTTGAACCATGACAGGCAAGTTGTGGAAACTTTTTCAGCAGAAAGTGGTTTCAGCCCCTTGCCCAATGAACAAGTGGGAGACCTGCAAACTGCCGAGCGAAGTCTCATTGAAAATGCCTTAGTCGCCTCGCAGGGAAATCGGCGGGTTGCCGCCGATCGATTGGGTATCAGTGAGCGTACTTTGTATAGAAAGATCAAAGCCTATGGCTTGTGATGGAAAAATGTCCTATAATTCCATGGTAATCATGGAGGAACCTCTAAAACCCTACCCCTGGTCAGTGAGGCAATAATGCATTGGAAACGACTTAAGCCTTTTAGTGGCATAACTCTGGTCGTAAATTTTATTATCTGTTTGTTTTTGGTTGTACCCGAAACTGTTTTGGCAACTAAGTATGCTGGTGCCTTTATGGAAAACGGAGGGGGAGCCCGGGCATTAGCCATGGGAGGAGCCTTTACCGCGGTCGCCAATGACCCCAGCGCCACATTTTGGAATCCAGCTGGGTTGGCTTCAACTGAAGATAAAGAACTGATGCTGATGCACTCAGAACGTTTTGGTGATCTTATTGATCGAGACTTCGCTGCGTATACCCAACCGGTAAATTGGAGTATTTTGGGTGATGGTCAGGCTGGGATCGGCATATCGGTAATTCGACTTGGGGTGGATGACATCCCATTTACCGATCACCTTGAGGATCAACTCGATACCAATGACGACGGTATTGTCTCTGATGAAGAAGCCCTGGGCCTTTTGGACCTGCAGGATGAAATTCGCTACAAAAGCGATCAGGAATTTGCTTTAATGTTCAGCTATGCGGAACAATTGGGCACTTGGCAAGTGGGAACCAGCCTGAAGGTCATACGCCAAAGTATTGGCGAATATTCCAGTCTGGGTATTGGAGCCGACATTGGCCTTTTGAAACCCAATCTCTGGAAACAACTAGATTTTGGTGTGAAATTTCAGGATATCACAACAACCTATCTGAGCTGGAGCACTGGCCATACTGAAATCATCACACCGGCAATTGTACCGGGATTAGCCTGGACCCAGCCTCTTCCAAAATGGAACATGGCCTTAACCTTTGCCGGATCTCTTGAGACCCGTTTCGACAACCGGCAAACAGCCGATCAATTCAATTCCGGCAGTATGAGTGCAAATGCGCATACGGGTATGGAACTGGATTTTGCCCATAAGGTTTTTCTGCGTTTTGGTTATGACAGTGGATTCAATCCAGAAAACATTACCGCAGGGGCTGGCTTCAGACTCTCACCTTTGACTGTGGATTATGCCTACGCTGGTGACTCTCTGGACATCGACGAAGTCACCCACAGAATCAGTGTTTCATTTGCCTTTTAGGCTTGATGGCAATACTTGTTGAAATGAAAACCCCTCGGACACACGTTCCGAGGGGTTTTTTTTACGGCCTGTAGGCGTATATTTTTTGCCCAGGATAAATCAGATTGGTTTTATACAGGCCGTTAACTTTTCGCAAATGTGCTACAGTTACTCCCAGTTTTTTGCCAATTTTACCTAAATTATCACCGCTTTTTACCTTGTAAGAAACACGCTTATACCCGGATGGGGGTACATAGTGGCCTTTTTCATCGGCTCTTTTGCTGGCTATTTGCGACAACTGGGCAGGCATGGGTATTAAAAGTTGGTCACCTGGTCGAATAAGATGAACATTCTGAAGTTTGTTCAATTTCGAAATATCGCCAACACTGGTACCGTATTTTCGGGCAATTTGACCTAAATTTTCTCCACGCTGAATTTTGTGTCGGCGCCAGGTCAAACGTTTGTCCAAAGGAATTTTGCTAAGGGCGGTCGTGGCTTTCGGGCCTGTCCCTTTTGGAACTCGAATAGGGTATCCTTTAAAGCCTGGAGGGCTTGCATCCCGTAAAAGAGAAGGATTCAATTGGACAACTTCGTGGGCCGGAACCCCGGCACAGCGGGCCATCAATTGCAGGTCGGTGGCGTCTCTGACTTTAACTACATCATATTGGTAGACCACAGGGGTATTGGTTTTGAAACCGTATTTTTCAGGGGACTGACCAATTCGTGCCGCTGCGATAAATTTAGGCACATAAGCGGTCGTTTGAGAAGGCAATCTCATATCCCAGAAGTTGTCATGACCGTGCATGCGAATGCGCCGAGCCACTCGGTTTCCCCCTGAATTGTAGGCTGCCAAAACGAGGGCCCAATCGTCAAAACGTTTGTGAAGAGATTTCAGGTGCTTGGCTGCAGCCCGGGTGGACATTTCCAAATCCCGCCTTTCATCGATCCACCAGCTTTGTTTCAAATCATAGGATTTTCCCGTGGCTGGCATGAATTGCCAGGGCCCCACAGCACCAGCACTGGATACCGCATGGGAGCCCAATCCGCTTTCAATAATGGCCAGATAGATCAGTTCCTTTGGGAGTTCATTCTCAACAAGGATGGCACTGACAAGGCTGTCTCGTGAGGCTTTCCGGTCTAACCATATCTGGAAATTCCGATGCCCCCGGCCTGAAAAATATGAAACCCATTTATTTACAGCCTGATTATCTACTTTCAACAAATCGGCAGTAAAGGCTGGAAGAGTAATTCCGGTGGCAGGAACAAGGGAGTCAGGGAACGAATGGTTTGTCAAACGTCCATATTGCGTGGCCAGCAAAGAGTCACTGAAAGCAGGATTTCCGGAAAAGGAGACCATTTCGGCCAGAACACCATCAAGGTACCATGTTCGTCGTTGAAGGCTTAATCGATGAGCTGTATAAAGAGAGTCGACACCGGCGGGAAGGGATGAATTCAACTGCTCTTCCAAGACAAAAAGGTGGTCCTGGGCCAATGCCTGATTGTCATCTGCCAACAAGCCCAAGGTGGTTGTCAGTAAATGTTCAAGGTCCTCAAGTTTGGCATAACCATCGGGTCCAATGGGTAGCAGGGCAGTTGTTTCACTTTCGGGCGGGATCAGTAATTCAAGGTCCCCGAGGGTGGAATCCAATTGAGCATCGGAATAACTGGTTGATTTCTGGCCAGTTACTATAAAATCATCTTTTGGTGAGGGGGATTCAGTTTCCCCGGAATTATTATTGGATTTGAAAGAAGAACAACCTGCTGAGGATAACCCAAGGGTTACCAGAGCTAATGATAGAAAAAACATCATTAGCCGTTTTGGGATGGAAGCTGGTTTGTAGCAATTAGTTATGATGATTGTCATCCTTGACCACCAGGGAGTTGGAGTTTTGAATTTGCCGGAACCTATCGAATACAAGATTGTTGAATCGATATTAGTGAAATTGGCCAGAGTGTATTGAAAAAGTCTCTCTGACAAATTATGTTCCCTTTGTATGTAAAATAGCAAGACAAAGGCCAAAATTTCAAGCAGAGGTCTTGATTAATTCATTACATTATGTCATAATAATTACATTAGCATACGGGATTGGAGTCCTCTGGGGATAATGAAACATCAAGAAGCGGCATTGAAGAAATTACTTGAAAGGGATTTGCCACTAAAATTGGCAAGTCCCCGTCTTCGTCATGTCGTTCGGAAAGCTCTTGTATCAGGCGATTCAACTCGGCTTCTCTCGGCTGCTCGCCTGGTTGTTTCTGATCTTTTGCAACAGGGAATTCTTTTGAAAGTGGCTATTGAAGGCCAGGAATTACCGCATTTATCCTACTGCCTGATTAAAGGTACGGAAAGACTGTTGGACTTGTCTATCATCGGGAACATACCTGATGCTGATTTAAAGGATCCCCTGACACCTTCGTTACAAAATCTTTCTGGAAATCCATTGCCCGGACGATCGAACAATGCCAGTTTAACTGAATTTACTGGTATGCTTGGGGCAATGGAGGATGCTCAGGATCTGGAAATTGGGTTTCCCCAATCTGGTGAAACCGGGGTTATTCTTAACAGTATTTTGAGGCTACTTGCAAAATTCACTCCCCAGTTTGATCTTTTCATTCTTCTTTTTAAGGACGAGATTCTTCCCGAGGGACAAAATCGAATTTTTTCCGCCACCAGCAATGATCTTGCTTCAGGGTGGTTGGCCATTCGACAACCTTCTCATTCTGTCTGGATTCCATCTCCTGATGAGCTACCTGCTTTTATTCACAATTTTGCCCGCAAAAATCTGACTAAGGACAATTTTTCTTCAGCAGTGGCGGTTCCTGTATTTGAGCCGGGTATGGATGAGCAGATCCCGTCTGAAGGACCTGAACTTGGATTGTTGTTCTTGGTGGCCCATGAGGACTGGGGTCGCAGTCCTCTTCTGCGTCTTGCCAAAAGGCTTTCCCGCTTTGTCACCCGGCGTTGGCAACACCAAAGAGAAGTGAACCTTAGAATTCACACAGATAGCCTGACCAAAGTTTACAACCGCGCATTTTTTGACCAGCAATTCACTTTGGAACTGGAAAGGGCCAGACGCACAGAACAACCTCTTTCTTTGATCATTTGCGATTTGGACCATTTTAAAAGTGTTAACGATCGGTTCCAGCATCACAATGGTGACCGTGTGCTCAAAATGGTGGCACGGCGCCTGCGAGATGAATTGCGCAGGATCGATCATGTATGTCGCATTGGGGGGGAAGAATTTGCTCTTATCCTTCCCGACACTCCTCTTTCCGCTGCACAGGAAGTTATGGAGCGGTTGGTCAATGCCTCTTTCGAAGAGGAGATTGTTCATCAGGGTGAATTGATTCAATTGTCGGTGACCTTCTCTTTTGGTGCGGTCACTTTCCCGGATGCAGGATCTGACGCTTTTGAACTGTACCGCAAAGCCGACGCTATGCTGTTTTTATCAAAGGATCTGGGCCGCAACCAATGCCATTTCTGGAACAGCGAAGGCGATCACGTTCAGCTTCTTCCAAATCCTACCGAAACCTGATTTCCGATTTATCTTCTCTGACTCCTACCGTTCAAAACTGGGCGTTAGCCTGGAGTGCTTTACATCTGGCTTCTTTCCTGTTTGGTAATTCTACATACTTTTCAAATTATTTTTGTATTCCGGATTCTTGGATTGATCTGCGGTGGAGTCTGGTAAAAGTAAGCTCGTTGTTGCCTGTTCTTCTGGTTTTTCAAACAATGAAAAACAGACATTTTACAATTTGGTTAACTGTTATTTGTTTAGGCGTTGCGGTCGGGATACTTGAGAATGCAGACCGGAACAGAACCCCATACGCCTTGGCACCGGATAGAATCAGTCCATCCAGGATTGCAAGCCACTCAGCTGTTGCCATGGTAAGAACTACTGGCTGGTCACAATTGTCCCCAGGTGGAAAATGGAAAGTATCAGGGGTCATTGTCCGAATATCTCCTGGAGTTTCTTTTCCTCCGCTTGGTTCTCAACCTGAAAGGGGACAGGGCATTTTGCTTCATGGAGAAGGTGAAACTCCCACGCCGGGATCCTTTATCCTTGGGCAATTCGATTTTTCCATACCCAAATCCGGCGACTTAGCCGGTATGTTCGACTATCAGAAATTTCTTGCGGGACGTTCGCTGAAATGGAGAGCTTTCGCCAAAGAATCCCGGGTGGTTCCTGCAACAGGTTTACTATCGAATATTGTCCAATACTTTCTTAGTCCGGTTCGAAACTGGGTTCTTAAACAACTTTCAAAGGACCTCCCTCACCGAGAAGCTTCCCTTGCTGGGGCCATACTTTTGGGAGTCCGTTCAAATACCAGTCGAAACGCAGGAGAACCTTTTGCAGACCTTGGCCTGGCGCATTTATTTGCCGTTAGTGGACTGCATGTGGGGGTCCTTTTGGGAATCGTTCTTTTACCCGGAAAATTGCTGAAAATTTCACCCTGGCAGAAGTTTGTTCTCCTTGTTCTTATCCTTCCATCTTATGCAATTTTAACTGGGTTACCAGGCAGTGTGATCAGAGCAGCCGGGCTGGCTCTATTTGCTATGGGCTGTCAGCCCATGGGCAGAAGAGGGCGATCCCTTCATTTTCTCGGTTTGCTTTTTTGGATGACGACTCTCTGGCAACCTGATCAGGTTCTCGATACAGGAGTAAGGCTCAGTTACAGTGCTGCAGTGGGTATTTTAACTGTCAATTATCTAATCAGAGATTTTGACTTGCCGCGTAATGGTGTCAAAGGAATGTTGATTGGCGGTATTATTGTGAGTCTTGCCGCTTCCTGGTTCACTCTTCCTTTTGCTGCGGAATCTTTTGGGCGTTTGAGTCTGTTGTCTCCTTTGGCCAATCTTGTGGCAGTTCCTGCTTTTGCATTGGGAGTTTGGATTGTCGTACTAAGCCTGGCAAGTTCCATGGTTTTTCCGGCGTTATCTGATTCTCTTTCGGCACTTGGTTGGTTGGTTTTTCGATCCCTTGCTGGTTTGGTGAATTGGATTTCAGATTATTCCGGAGGGGGGAATATTGCCATGCCTGCTCCCGATTTTATTAAAGTGTTTTTTTGGACAATATTTTCTTTGATATTTGCGTCAACGTTGAAACTCAAATTTCGGAAAAAAATATCTTCTTTTTTTGCCACAGTGATTTTTATCCTGACAACGAGCGCCGCATTATTTCTCTTTTCCCGGTCGGGTTCTTTGTTCTCAGAAACGGGTCCTACCGTATGGCAATTCGACGTGGGACAAGGGGATTGTTCGGTGGTTAGTTTCCCTGATGGCTGGACGGGGGTAATCGATACTGGAGGGCATTTTGGTTTTGGTGGAAGGGAGGCGACGGGTCCGTTCAGCCGGAATATTTTTCCTTGGTTAAAACGGTACGGGCTCCACAATCCCGAGGCCGTTTTGCTCAGCCATGGGCATTTGGATCACACTGGAGGATCTGTTTTTTTGCTCAAAGAATGTCCTCCAATAAAATGGTATGGTGCCGGAAAAGCTCATGAAGCTCTTTTACCCGATACCCTGGGACTGAATTTTTCTTGTCCAGGCACTGAAGAAGTTTTGCACCGGTGGAATCATTGGGAACTGGTTTCCATTTATCCGCCCCTTAAGCTTCCTGCTCATAGCCAGGAAAATGATCACTCCATGGTTTTAGCCCTGAATTTCAAAAAAGTTACCCAATATTTGTGGAGTGGTGACCTGGAAAGTGAGGGGGAAAAGCATCTCCTGGAAAGTAGCAAATGGGGTGGGCCTGCCCGGGTGTGGAAAGCCGGTCATCATGGAAGTTCAACATCTGGAAGTCAGCCCTTTCTTGAAGCTTTGAACCCGGAACTAATCCTGATCAGTTGTGGCGTTGGTAACCGGTACCACCATCCCAGCCATGACTATTATGTAGTCAAAGGAGACACTGTTCCCTCGGTGAGGACTGATTTGGAAGGAAGTATTCAGTTAAAATTTCACTCAAATGGTGAAATCCACTGGAAATCCCGGGAAAGAAGTGGTCTTTTGCAGGCCCTGCCTTGACACTGGCTAAACACCGATTTAAGATGCTCTTTCATCCAGTTTCAAAAATTTCCTTACGGCCGGTACTGTCGGCCCAACTGCAGGAGAGTTCCACCATGGGAGCGTTACGCAGCACCCGCGACCTGGGTTTAAATCCCGACTATGAGGGTAAGGTTCGAGATATGTTCGACCTTGGAGACCAATTCCTCATTGTATCCACTGACCGAATTTCTGCTTTTGATGTGATAATGAATGACTTGGTGCCAGGCCGGGGCGTGGTTCTCAATGTCATGAGTCTGGCATGGTTCAAGCGCTTTGAAGAACTGGTGCCCAATCATTTGGTGACCGCCGATGTGGCTGAGTTCCCCGCTCCTTTTAATGAGCATCCCGAAGCTCTTGGTGGACGGTCCATGCTTGTGAAAAAAGCCGATCGTTTCCCTGTGGAGTGTGTTGTTCGTGGTTATATCGCAGGATCCGGTTGGAAATCCTATGGGCAGGATGGCACTATTTGCGGACACCAGCTGCCTGAAGGCCTCAAACGGGCGGAAAAACTGCCAGGGGCCCTTTTTACGCCATCGACCAAAGAAGATGAAGGCCACGACGAGAATATTCCCTATTCCACAGTAGTGGAAATGATTGGCCAAGAGAGTGCTGCCCACTTGCGTGATCTGAGTTTGAAACTTTACCAAACCGGATCCGATTATGCCGAACCTTTTGGAGTTATCCTGGCTGATACCAAATTTGAATTTGGTATCATCGATGGTAAAATTTCCCTCATTGATGAAGTCCTGACACCTGATTCCAGCCGCTTCTGGCCAGCCTCAGAGCATAAAGCAGGGCAGGAACCACCTAGTTGGGACAAACAAATTCTGCGCAACCATCTGGAAACCCTGGATTGGGATCACTCGCCGCCGCCACCCAAAATCCCCAGTGAAATTTTGGACAAGACTTACAGTAGGTATCGGGAAGTCCTGGAATTGCTCTTCCCTGAGGAGGCCCGGAAATGGCAGGCATTTCTGTAGAGGAGAACTCTGAGCAGGGCCGCAAAGCCTTGCTCAGTGTAACTGATAAAACCCGACTTGAAGATGTTGCTCAAGGTCTTCTGGACCAGGGATATCAATTAATTGCAAGTGGAGGAACTGCGTCTTATTTGAGGGACAAGGGTTTTTCCGTAACTGGAGTGAGTGAATTGACCGGCTATCCGGAAATCTTTGGGGGTCGTGTAAAAACCCTGCATCCGGTTATTCACGGTGGCATTCTCGGTCCTGATCACAATTGTTTTTCTGAAACAAAGGAATTGGGCATTGAAGCCATTGATGCTGTCATTGTTAATCTTTACCGCTTTGAAGAAACTCTGGCGAAAAATGTTGGAGAGGCTGAAACGGTGGAAAGCATTGACATTGGTGGTCCAGCCATGTTGCGGGCGGCTGCAAAAAACTTTAACCGGGTTACCGTTGTCAGCAGTCCCGACTTTTACGACGATTACCTCACTGAATTGGTAAAAAACAAAGGAATTCCCAGTCTCGATTTTCGGCGGAAAATGGCAGCCTCGTCTTTCAGGCTGGCCGAACAATACAATGAGGCCATTGCCGGTTGGCTGGAAGACACATCAGGGGCTGGTCAGGGTATAGCCTTGCGTTATGGGGAAAATCCCCACCAGGCCGCACAGCTGCATTTGCCTTCGGGCGGAGTTCCGGAAAATCCATTAAGCCCGTTAGGTTTGACCCAACATGGTGGCAAAGAGCTTTCGTACAATAACATTGTGGACCTGCAAGCAGCCGTAAAACTTGTTGGCGATTTCGAAGAGGCTTGTTGCGGTGTTTTGAAACACACAAACCCTTGTGGCTTCGGTTTGGGTGCAGGAAAGGTTGGCCTTGAGAGGGCCTTAATCTGTGACCCGGTATCTGCTTTTGGAGGTGTTTTTGCCTTTAACAGGGAAGTTGACCTTGAAACGGCTGAAATACTTGCCAAGCGTTTCCTGGAAATCATTGTAGCCCCGGGTTATACCGAAGAAGCTCTGGCACGTTTGACCCGCAAAAAAAACGTCAGGGTTTTAACTGTCGATTTGTCTGTATTTCTGGAAGTCACCCGGGGCCGTACTCGTTCCTGGGGCAAACTGGTTCTTAAGCAGGATGAGGACGAGGGTTTTGAAGAATTTAGTGATATGAAATTAGTCGCCGGGCCACAGCCCGATGCAGAAACCAGAACCGCTTTGGAAATGGTTTGGAAAGTTTGCAAGCATGGCAAAAGCAATGCTATTGTTCTGGGCAATCTACATGCCACACTGGGCCTTGGTTTTGGCCAAATGAGTCGTGTTGACAGCACTGAGCTCGCTGTATTAAAGGCAGGCAATCAAAATCTGGATCTTCAGGGTTGTGTGGCAGGAAGTGATGGTTTCTTCCCTTTCCCTGATGGAATCGAGAAACTGGCGTCAGCTGGAGCAAGGGCAATTATTGCTCCCGGTGGAAGCATACGTGACGATGAAGTTGCTGCTACCGCTGAGCAACTGGGGGTCACGCTCATACTCACCGGACGCAGACATTTTAATCATTAATGATGCTTTCTGGGGTCCGGGCAGGAACTATACTGCCCGGATCTGGTAGTAGGGGAATGAACGTTTTAAAGACACACATTTTTATTCAGCCTCCTGTCAGACACACTCGTTGTGTTTTGATTTTTCTATTTTTTTTATGTTCTGTGTTTTTTTCAAGTTCAGCCTTTGCCAATTCCGATGACCAATATCACCAATTGCACCGACTTCGAGCCGAACGTCGCACAGCTGCCAAACTTGTTCAGGCTGAAAAAAGCGGCATTGATACTCCTGCAAACTTCAATCTTCTGGTTATTCCTGTAGATTTCTCGGATGTTCGTTTGCCTTCTGACTGGGAATCAGATGCGGAGCTGGCAAGTCGCCTGTTCCCTCTTGAAGGGCAAGCCATGGCTAATTATTTTCATGTCGCATCTGCTGAAAATCTGCAAATGAATTTTACTCTTTCCCCTTTAATTAATCTTTCGGGTACCCGGCGCGATTATTCGGATATTGGCTATTATGGCTTTAGTCGTTCACGTTTGATGGCCACCGAAGCCATTACAAAAGTAGCTCAATTAGGCCTGGAATTCAGACGCCTCGATAATGACGGCCCCGATGGTTTGCCTGGTACCGACGACGATGACGGCCAGGTTGATGGGGTTCTTATACTGCATGCAGGTGTCGGTCAGGAAAACGATTTCACCAACGGGCAAATTCAGGCCCTTCAATTCTTCATTGAGCCCGCGGTTCAAAGTGGGGGTGTCGATGCTGCTTTTTATGCCGTGGCCAGTATGCACAGCGGCTTGGGAATATGGGCCCACGAAACAGGGCACCTTCTTGGGCTCGAAGATCGGTACGATCCTCTATTACCAGCATCCCAGGGATCGTCTGAAGTTCGTTCCCGGGGCGGACTGGGAAAGTTTAGCCTTATGTCCTCAGGAGCCTGGGGAACCGGCGAAGGGGATAACCCGGCTTTACCCGACGCCTACAGCTGTTGGCAATTGGGATGGGTTGATTTTCAACGACTTCCTGAAGCCGGAAACCCTCAGGGAATCGCTATGCCCTGGCGGGAAAACAATCCTGTCATTCAGGTATTCAGTAAAGGGCCTTTGGCTCAGGAATTCTTCCTTTTGGAAACTCGCAACCCTGAATTGACTGCTCCTTTTGATCAGGGGGTGCCGGCCAATCAGGTAATGATTTATCACGTGGATGAAAATGTTCCTGATGGTTCCTATTTGGTGGAAGATACATCCTACCATTTGCGGGTTCGTCTGATTGAAGCTGACAACAATCAGAATTTACAAATGGGTCTGGACGATGGTTCTGAAGACGACCTTTTCCCTGGTGCGTTGGATGTGCTATGGCTAACTCCCGGTACTCTGCCTTCTTCTGCTGGTTACTATGAGACAACAGAAGTTTCCCTGGGACCATTTGTCCGTGAAAATTCCGGAGTGATTTTTGATGTTTTTGATACTTTTGATCCTTTCAGTATCCATTTGGATTTTGAAGTTTTGAACAACAGCAGCCCCCTGGATATTAGAATAAATTCCCTTGC
>JAAEOA010000264.1 GCA_024223715.1 bacterium
AGTGTAGGCCATCACGTTTTCCCGATCATCGGATTTTCTGATGATCGGCAGCAGCACCACATGGGCAGAAGCAATTTTGGGGGGTAAGATGATCCCATCATCGTCACCATGTGTCATGATCACCCCCCCAATCAGCCGGGTGGAAGAACCCCATGATGTGGTCCAGACATAATCTTCGGTTTCTGAGGCTGTTTGAAACCTTATTTCTGATGCTCTGGCAAAATTCTGGCCCAGAAAATGTGAAGTACCTGCCTGCAAAGCTTTACGATCCTGCATCATGGCCTCGATACAAAACGTATCCACTGCTCCAGGAAACCGTTCAGCCGCAGTCTTGCTGCCTCTTATAACCGGCATAGCCAGATAATCTTCAGCCATTTTCGCATAAATGTCGAGCATTTGCTTCGTTCGTTCAACCGCTTCTTCGCTGGTTGCATGGGCGGTGTGTCCTTCCTGCCATAAAAATTCACTAGTCCTTAAAAACAACCGTGTCCGCATCTCCCATCGAACCACATTGGCCCATTGGTTGATCAGGACGGGAAGATCGCGATGGCTGCTGATCCATTTCGAAAAAGAGTCTCCGATGATTGTTTCGGAAGTTGGTCGCACCACCAGCGGTTCCGTTAATGAGCCGGCAGGGACTAGCGCACCGCCCGAGTCTTTTTCAAGCCGGTGATGTGTGACCACTGCGCACTCTTTGGCGAAGCCTTCCACATGCTCGGCCTCCTTTTCCAAAAAACTCAAAGGGATAAACAGCGGAAAATACGCGTTCTTGACACCGGTTGCCTTAAACATAT
>JAAEOA010000265.1 GCA_024223715.1 bacterium
AATTTTCCCGGTCATGATAACTCCCGAATATCTGATTCCTGACACCGAATCCCCAGGCTCAATTCTGCCGTCTAAAGTAAAAGGTCACAGCCGGGAAAGAAAGAAATACGGCGGTTTTCTACTTATTAAAGTCATTGGACACTCATGTGCAGTTGACAACCGGGCCCCCAAAAGGTAAAAATTCACCAGAAATACTATTTGAATCATGGTACTGGTGAATTTCTGGGGAAATTCTGGAGAAATTCTGGAGAAAGAGTCAAAATAATGAAAAAAGTAGCCCTAATATTAAGCGGTTGCGGTGTGTACGACGGGTCAGAAATCCACGAAGTCTGTGCCGCCCTCCTGGCTATGAACCAAGCCGGATTTGAAGTTCAAGCCAGCGCTCCCAGCGGTCCTCAAATGCACGTAATCAACCACTTGGCTGGTGAACCAGCAGATGGCGAAAGCCGGGACATTCTGACCGAGTCAGCCCGCCTCATGCGTGGTGAGATCATTCCCCTGAATGAATTAAACCCCACAGATTTTGACGCTGTCGTTCTTCCGGGTGGTTTTGGCGCCGCTAAAAACCTTTGCACCTTTGCCACCGAAGGGGATCAATGTACGGTCCATTCGGAAGTGGAAACCTTCCTGCGTTCCGCTCATTCCGCAGGCATCCCCCTGGGAGCAATGTGTATTGGCCCGGTCATTCTGGCCCGGGTTTTTGGCAACGAACTGAATCCCCAAGTTACCATCGGCAACGATTTGGCCACCGCCGACCTTGTCACCAAAATGGGCGCCCGGCACATTGACTGCCAACCAACTGGTACGGTAGTAGATAAAGCCAACAAAATGGTCACAACCCCAGCTTATATGCTTGCCGGGACCATTACCGAAGTCTTTTCCGGTGCGAAAAACTTTGTAGATGAATTAAGCAAACTGATGGACTGATTCGTCACTTTATGGGTTCCAAATCCTCCGTAGCAACATTTTTGGGACAAAATCCCGTTTTTTGCTTGATAGGACCCTTCAAGATGCTGTAGCTTGCGTATTCAGCCACATTTGCGTCACTGTAGCCAGGAATACACCCAGGAGAAATACATCATGGATGATCACAATAACAAATCCGTTTCACCCGATACAAATCCACCCCCGTCTCCACGCCGGCGAACCCCTTGGAACACGGTTGAAGGTCGGGTTATCAGTCTTGTAAGCCGCAAAGGCGGTGTGGGCAAAACCACTTCGGCAGTGAATCTGGGTGCAGCCTTGGCTCTTTCGGGCCACAACGTGCTCATTGTGGGAACAGACCCTCAGTGCGGTGTCTGCCGGACTCTGAATCCAGGAACGGAAAAGCTGGAATTTGGCCTCAATAGTGTTTTTGAAGGCCAGGGATCCATTACCGATCTGGCTCAGGCCTCCAGTCTGGAAGGACTTTTCTTCGTCTCACCCAATGTCTCTTCCCTGGAAGATGAAGAACTGTTTTTGGAAAATATGTCCTTCAAAGCTGATTTTTTTGCAGCAGAGATTGATAGGGCCCGCAACTTGTACGATACCATCCTTATTGATTGCCCTCCCAGTCTTGGGGCTCCAACTCAGGCTGCCCTCCTGGCCTCGGATAGCTTTCTGGTTCCAGTTCAAGCTGAAGAATTGTGCCGTGGTTCGGTTGAATCACTGCTTGAATATGTAGATTCCTTCCGGGACCGCTACTTCCCATCTTCCATGGAAAATGAACCCAATTCAGAAGGCGGCATCGCCAGTGCCCAGGTCATGCCTCTGGCCCTTGAAGGTCTGTTTTTGACCATGGCCAGTGAACATACCCGCATGGGACGCCACGTGGCCGCTCAAATGGACGAAGAATTTGGCCAATGGATGTTTGACTCAGGGATTCCACGCAATACTCGCCTCAGTGAAATGGCGTTAAAAGCCAAACCTGCCGTTATTTATGATCGTCGCAGCAAAGGCAGCCGATCGTATTTTAACCTTGCGGACGAGTTGGTTGAACGGTTCCACACAAATAATCCTGATGGATTCAGCAGCCCTGCAGCCCCCCGTTTTTCACCCCTCGGGCAAGAATCCGAGATTGATTTTGAACTGCCGCCAAATATCGGAGCCCCTGCAGAGGAATCCGCAATGGGAGGACTGGATCGTTTCCTCGCTGAAATAGGGGGTGGGACTGCTGTGAGCCCAAACGTTCCCTCTCTTGAAGAGCCTTCTTCACCGGATAACGCACCGGAAATGGTATCCCTCGACGATCTTCTTGCCGAAGAGGAAGATCAGTCACATTCTTCAAGAAAGACATGGGACGACTGGGATCAGGATTTTAACTCCGATGACCCGGATTCTTCCCCCCGAATGAACTGAGTTCAATCAAAATACAGAGGTGATCTCGTGGCTGCTGAAATGATGAAGTGCCTGGTCTACGACAAGTCAAGCATGCCTTGGGACAAAACCCGTGGTTTTCAGAAACGCGAAATGCCCACACCGGTTCTTGATGAACGTCTGGATCCGGAAGATGCGGAAAATGTTCTGGTCAAGGTTGTCTATGCCGGTTTCTGCGGCAGCGACCGTGGAATATGGAGCCGTACCGCATTTAAGGGAATGATCTTTGAGAGCCTGAAGAAAAATAAAAACACCACCCGCATTATTGGCCACGAAATGGTGGGAGAAATTGTGGGTGTGGGCTCCAAGGTCACCTCTCGTTACAACCTGAATATTAAAGATATTGTCTCCACGGAGAGTCACATCATTTGCGGGAACTGCTACCAGTGCCGCATCGGACAAACACACATCTGTGACAAAGACGTTATCATTGGCATTGGCCGCGATGGCTGCTTTGCTGAATATATTAAACTGCCAGCCAATGTTCTGTGGCCCACTGATCCGCGAAAAATAAAAATGAAAGTGGCCGCTATTCAGGAACCTTTTGGCAATGCGGTTCATGCCTGCACCACCGCTGACCTGCGGGGAAAAACCGTGGCTGTTTTTGGCTGTGGAACAATTGGGCTTTTTGTGATCATGGTGGCCAGGGCTCTTGGTGCCACCCGGGTCATTGGCATTGAACCCAATCCAGGCAATGTAAAAATGGCCAAACAACTGGGTGCCGACGATGTCATTCAACTGGACCTTTCCCGTTCCGCCCCTCATGGCTGGAGTGCCGATAAAGCTTTGGTTTCTCAGGTCCGAGAGGCCTTTGGTGGCATCGGCGCCGACGTCTCCATGGAAATGGCCGGCTTCAACAGCAGCGTGAACAATGCCATTCAATCCACCCGACGCGGCGGTGAAGTCATTCTCTTTGGACTGAAACAAGGCAATTTCCACATTCAGGCTTTCGACAGGCTTATTGTCAATGGCATCACCCTGCACAGTGTCATCGGGCGACGTATTTTCGAAACGTGGTATATTGGGCGCAATCTGCTGGAAGACAAAAGCAACGGCATTCAGGAAAAAATCAGCAACATCATTCTTGGTGGTGGTGACAACTCTGTTGTCCATATTGATGAGTTCACACCCGAATCATTCGAAGACACACTCAAGGCCTGGCCCAAGCCGCTGATTCAGTTTTAAAAGGAGCTTGAATGAAAATTCAAATTGAGTATTGCCAGGTTTGAAACTACAAACCCAATGCCGTCAGTTTGGCGGCTGCCATCAAAGAACATTGTGGAATTGAAAGCCATTTACTGGCTTCCGGTGGTGGAGTTTTTGAAGTGGAAATTGACGGTGAGCTGGTATTCTCCAAAAAGGCTCTGGATCGCTTTCCCGATGATCAGGAAATTATTGACCTGATTAACCAAACCGATTGACCAATGATCGACCCATAAAAAAACGTCCCCCAGGCAGTGTCTGGGCCAAGGGGGAGGCCGTTTTTTGGACAACGCCTGAAGGACAAATCCAGCTGGAAGCGGTTCATGCTTCCCAATAAATTAGATTTCTTTCAGCTCTTTCAGTTCATTTTTGAGCCGTTTCAATTCTTTTTTCAATTCATCAAGCTCTTCGGCTAATTCTTCATGGTCTACTTCGAAATCGCTGTCATCAATGACCCAACTCTTGTGATCCGACCAATCATCGGTATCAATTTCATCAAAAGCCGTTTCCAGAGCCTCGCCCAATTCGTGGAAGATAACATCCAAATTCACTTCCCACATTTGGTCATCAGTTTCAATACTGAGTTGGTTGTCCTGTCCCAAACGCACTTCAAGCTGCAGCTCTTCCAATTCCTGAAAAACTTCATCCATGCCTTCCATGGTTTCCTGCAGAACTTCGGCAACCATTTCATTCATTTCATCTGTATCAATAACAATGACGTGATCTTCCGACGCCCAAGCCATTGAAGTTGTGACCAACAGGCAAATCAGGAGTGCAACCATTGATTTGGCATTTATTTTGTGAGTTAAGTTTTTCATCATGGTAGCCTCCGGGCAAACGAGTCATTTTCTAACGGGTTGTCTGCACTTTACGCAACCCTATTTAAAATGTTTCCGCCAAAGAGGTTTTTCTTTAGAACAGGCTGGAACCCCTCTGAGAGTCCTCAATTTCCAAATTTCGGAACCAACTGTCGGTGGCCTTTATTCGCAAACTTCCCCCTTGGCCCGGCTTCGGACGGGAAAGGATTCCAGGTCCGCCCTCATTTGCGAGGGAAGGAAAAGTAACCGTCAACAATGAAGAATTATCTGCCGCCAATCGCACTGTACCAATGAAATCCTGCTGAGGTCCCAATGAATGAGATCGAACGAAATCCACCGTTCCAACCCAGCCACTGCCTGCAGGAGCCGCCGGTCCCAGGGTGAACTCTTCGCTACGGGCAACGCCAGGATCAGAAGAAGCCACAAACTCAAAATATACGTTTTGAGTTTCCTGAATTTGCTCTTGATCCAATCGTACAATGACGCCCTGCAGTTGAAGGGGTCGGTTTATATTCAGGGATTTTTTTAATTGCTCCAATTTGTGCAAATGGCTCGCCATGTCCAGTCCTGTACCCTGGAGGTTCAGGGCCAGGGACTCGGCAGAATTAACCCCAGCCTGCAATTTTCTCCACACATCTGACCAATCTTGTCCTTGTTTTCCCATTTTCACCAAACGGTCTCCGTCATTGGAAATTTGGAGAGTCAGGGCTTCAAACTGATTGAATCTTGATTGAATCTTTTTTTCTATCAGCCCAGCTTCAAACTGAGCCCAGCGCTTCAAAAATGGTTCATTCAATTGTGCCGATTTTTCAATCCACTGTTCAGCACTCAAGCCGGATGCCAGATAATTCTCAAACGATACCCAGTCCGAAGGCTCTCCCCCGCTGGTCAATTCATCAAAGGATCCCTCCTTATCGGAACAGTCCTGAAGGGCCTCATATACCAACCGCTGGACATAGTTTTCGTAGGCTCCAGAATCAAATTGAACTGCCACATTTTTCTGCAATTGACCCTTGCTGGATTGCCCACCAATCAGTCTGGCCACTTCGGTGTCAGGATTTTCCAGAATCTGATACCAAGCCAGAGTTCCTGCCAGCAACGGAGGAGCATCGTAACTACCAAACATTCCCACCTGCCGTCTCAGGCCCGGAAGAATGTCTGCCACTTCAGCGGCAGGCCAGCTACCATTTTCCAACCGCTGAACGAAGGGGCCCTCGGCAAAAGAGGCCAGCTGCTCTGCTCTCTTTAGTCGTATCAGTGCAAATGCGCTGTTCCGATAAGCCCGGGTCATTGTGCTTGCTGCTGGTGAAACCATTTCCGCCCATTGGTAGATCTCTTCAGCCCAGGACTCAGAATATTGATCTATCTGAAACAAAGACACTAATTTGGACATTCCCTGAATTTGGCCCACTGCCTGAACCAAATCCACCTGCCGTGAACCGAAAGCCATGTCCTCATGGGAAACCCTTAAAGATGCCTGTGACGACCGCCACAGCGAATCTCGGCGAGCATGAACCTGGGCATCTTCCAATTCCCCCAAGTCACGCCAATTCACTTTTGTTGTCAGGCTATGCCAAGCCAGTTCAAGGCGGGCCATTTCTACCGAAATAACTTCACCCTGTTCCGCAAGAGCTTTCAATCGAACCGCTTCCCGATCCGGCCTTTTGCCTTGTTTGATCCCCTTGGACGCCAGATCCAAAAATAAATCCACCTGAGCCAACAATGGAATCGCAGCTTTTTGTTTGAGGTTAATAACCCCTTTGCCTTGTTCCGATTCCGGGCTGAGACCAGGAATCATGCCTGCCCGGCTGATTTGCTTAATCTGTTTGTTGTAAACAGCTGCCACATTCGGGACTTCAAGCAATGAAGTAACACGCTGGTCTTCTCCATCTTTCATGAACCCGGGCAGTGAAACCAATTCGTGCCATTTCACTCCATCTGAATGGAAGTATTTCAAATATGTCCAACCACCCCCGGCTGTGGCCACAATAATTAGCAGCCCCAGCAATGCCCCTGAAAACGGATGACGTTTGCCTCGCCTGTAAGATAACTTTGATTTCTGAGAAGGAGGCCGGCGAACAGGTGCCGGGGGCCTGATGGGAGATTTTAATGCAGCCCGTGGCGGGTTCTTCTTTGTTTTTACTGGAGCAGGGATGGAGGCAGCAGCGGGTTTTAAAAGTGGGTCATGAGTAGCCGTGGCCGGAGTTTTTACTGGCTCTTGAGTCGTTTGGGCTAAAGTGACCAGACGGCTCTCTTCTTCCAAAGATTCCAAGTCACCAAAGGCGAGGCAATCGTGCACTCTTTTTACATATTTCGCCAAATTGGGAGACAGAGTTCCCCCCACCAAAGTCATCACCAAACGTTTCCAACCGGAAAAATCGCATCCCACAGTTGCCGTGGCCGCCAAGTGATAAGCGTTGGAAGTTTTCGGTGCAAACGAAGCAAAACGCAACTGCTTCTTCAGGGCATGGGGAATGACTTCCCATAAAAGAGCCAGGCACCGATCACTGTCCAGACCTGGTTCTTCTATTGGTAAGAATAATTTATGCGAAGCCAGTATCTGGTGCAGAGCTTCATCAACCAACCCCACATCTTCAGGGGAAGGAGGTGGCAACAAATTTAAAGCCTGGCGTTTCAATTCCACTTTTTGACGTCCGGGTATGGCATCGGGATTCCAATCAGGAAAGACCCCCAAGCTCAGCAACGTGTACGGGTTGTAACCAATAGTGGAAAAATCGGAAGTATTTATTACCACAGCCTGAAACTGAGAATTGTGAGAAACTTTTATTTTTATGACTACATGATAGCTTTGACCACCGCCAGATTTTTCAGGCTTTAAGGGGAACGATAAAACCACTGGTTGAGTCAATTCTTTGTCTTCAAAACGTCCCCACCCCCGGCACAATCTGACAATTTCATCGGCCAAATACTGATTCACACCTGGGCTGCGACCCAGAATGCCAGAAGCCGCCCCCGGGCTGGCGCTCGGGGTTCCATAATTTAAAAATTCCACATAGGCCATCTTATTTCTCCCATAACGTTTATGCTTATTCCTCATCCTCCTTTTCGGCCCGGGTGAAATAAAATTGACTGATTTGTTGAATTCCGGCAAAAAACAGCCCACCCCCTTTCGGGAGCAGGCTGTTTTTTCAAGGAACGTTTTGAAAAATTGACCGTTGTTAAACGTCTCTTTCCAATCCCAACCTCTTGACCTTGTCCACGTTACCCGGAGATTTGGCTGCAGGGTGTTCGGTTTCGAACATTTCCTTTGGCATTTTACCTGTTATCCATGATGGGTTCATGGGATACAGGTGCGGGTTGAAGATCACACCGTACATGTGCCAAACCAGAATGGCCAAGAATGCCAACCAGGCTTCGTAATAGTGAATCACTAGGAAAATTTCCATTACAGTTCGTCCCAGGTAGGCCACAATGTAAGGTTCAAACCACATGGCAAAACCAGTCACAGCCATGACAATAGTTCCCCAGATCAAGGCCCAGTACTCCGCTTTTTCCACAAAGGAGAAGCGACGCATTTGAGGATGACGATCACTTTTTCCAAGATTGTACAACATCATGCCGTAGAACTGTTTGGCATCCAGCAGACTCAGAGACATGTCCTTGAAGAAGATCCGGCCTTTGAGTGTGAACAGATAGAACAGGTGCCAAATTGCTCCAACGGTCATCACAACAGCAGCCCCACGGTGAATGAGGCCACGCAGAGCCGCACCACCTTCGTGACCAAATATTAGCTTTGCCCACCAGGCGTCGTAGAAACGCAAACTGAAACCAGTGATGACCAGCACTGAGAAACTGATGGCCAGCAACGCATGCTGAACAACTTCATCATTTTCCATACGCCGCACCTGTTCTTTGCGCAGCATGTTGCGAACCTGGCGCAGATAATCGAGCAGGCAATAACCAGCCATACCACCAATCACACCAAAGATAAGCAACTGATAAATGATTTTTACAAAATATGGCCAACCTGTTGAGTCAGCAGCAACCGGCATATGAATGGAGGTAGTCGAAGCTTTTTCAGCAGACATCCCTGTATGGCAAGTACCACAGGTATTGACCAGGTTGTCTATATGGATGGCCGACTTCGGATTGTCCGGAGTCAATATCAGGTGAGCCATATGACAGGATGAACAAGTAGCCACCTGGTCATCTGTTTTACTTTTCAACCCATGATAAGAATCTACATAGGAATGATTTGTATCTGAAGGAAGACCATATTTTTCATTCAGTTTGGCTGAATCGTGGCAAGGAGCACATGTAGCCGAAGCCACTCGCCCGGGGCTGACAGGAGAGCGAGAATCATCTGTTTCCAAAATTCCGTGTCCACCGTGACAACCGGTACAGGTGGGAGCGCCCACATCACCACGGGCCACAAGTTCGCCATGAATGCCTTCTTCAAACTCATGTTGCAGAGTGCTGTGACAAGAGCCACAGGTTTCGGAAATGTTAAAGAAGTTAATAGTGGATTCATTATTTCCCGGAGGCAAAATTTTGTGAGAGTTGCCACCAGTGGAGTGACAATCGTTACAGGAAGCAGCGGTATCTCTACCTCCGACAGTAGTTTTACCGTGAACACCTTCGCGGAAAATTTCTACCGGATGCTTGAATTTAATGCCGACCGCGTCGAGCAATTCCTGATTCTCATGACATGACCCGCAAGTGTTGGCCAGGTTGGTCGGGTGGACCATTGAGTCAAAATCTTCGGGGGAGAGAATTTGATGAGTACCATGACAGTCTTTACATGTGGGAACGTATTTACTTTCCCCAACAATACCCAGACCGTGTTGTACATATTCTGCGGCCACCTCTTCATGACACTCTGCGCAATCGACCTTAGCCAGGGTATCTTTGTGGGGCATTTGAGTGAGGTCACTATGACATTCGGTGCAGTCAAGGTCTTCATGCAGGCTTCCCAACAGGTCAGAGCGCCCAACCTCAGCGGGCTCGCCCCCTGTATTTGAGTGACAATCGGCACAGATCCAATCGGGATAATCATCGGCAACAGCCGAGGAGGCCATACCCGACAAAAGAAGCAGCAACATGAAGAAAAACAGCCGACGGAACATGATTCCGAAACCTTTCTCCGGAAACCACTCAATTCCAGCGGTTAAAACCGCCTAAGGCAATTACCGGTAGTCATGATACAAAAAAAAGGGCCGCTCGACGAGCCAGCCACCCCACACACAATCCCCACCAGATCTGCCAAAGACAGAGCCCTCAACGGGCGACCCCAAAACCAAGCATGAACTTAAAACCCTTCCCAAGGATCTGTGAGTATCTATGAAGATCCGCAAAGACCATCATTGACCCGTCATGCTCTTGTCACAATACTAATCAAAAGACATGATGTGTCAAAATAAAAAAACCTCTAAACCCTTATTAATTAAGGAGTTAAATCCTATTGATCTTGTGGGGGTTTGTTAAATTTTAAATAAATTTCTCAGGAAAATTCGGGGAAGATTTTCTTCAAAGCGGCCTAAAGCAGCAACTTGCAAGCTTGCCAGTTGGCTTTCGACATTGCCAAGTGTCCAGAAAAAGTTGGTGGGCAGATCGTATAAATTAAAACCATTTTCTTTCAACTGAGTCAAATTCAAAGGACAAATATCCTTCGCAAAAGAGGTGGAACCACTGTCGTCAAAATCTGGCCACTGCAAAGGAAGGCCCTGGGTTCGACAAACATAAGGCCTCCATTGATAAATCCGACAACCTCCGCTGGCATCCAGAAAAGCACATTTGCCTTTAGGGTGAGCCGAGTCAGAGACCAGCAACGGACCACAATTCCGCCTGATGATTTCTGCTTCAATGGGAAAAACAGTTAGGTCGTCGATGCAGCAATCATGACAACCATGCCGACAGACCAGAAGTTCGCCCAGCCCACGGGCAATACGGTCCGCTTCAATGGAAACCTGCTCATGCAGATGCAAAACCTGGTTCAGTATTTCCTGTGGAATCTCTTCAGTTGGGCTCATGGGGTCTCCTATCGGGTGAAGACCACATCTCCCACGGACAGTTCCGCGGCCCCATCAGGATCCAGAATCCATTTAATGCGCCGCACACCTTCACGAATGTCGTCAATATCGCCGCAATAGCTCAGACGCAGGAAGCCCTCCATGCCAAATTCAACCCCGGGCACTGTGACCACCTGAACTTTTTCAAGCAGATAAGCAGCCAGGCGGGTAGAGTCCCTGTCGAAAGCCCGGAAGTTGCAGAAACAATAAAAAGTACCTTCGGGCACAGAGACATTAAGGCCGGGAATTTCTCGCAATAGTTTGACCAATTCATCGCGGTTGGTTTCAAGCTCGACGCGGAGATTATCTACCGAACCCTGATCACCTTCCAGAGCCGCAACAGCTGCGTGTTGGGACAAACTGCACGGGTTACCAGACTGATGCGATTGAATGTCGCTCATGGTTTTTATCAGGTCGCGCGGGCCTACAGCCCAGCCAATGCGAAATCCGGTCATGGCAAATTGCTTGGAAACTCCGTTGAGAACCACCAAACGGGATTCGTCCACCGACTGATCGGTACAATCGTAACAGTGCACGGGCTGGCGGCCATCAAAAACAAGACGGTGGTAGATGTCATCCATAAGGACATAAACACCATTCTTTTCGCAGTGGTCAATAAGTCCGAGAAGGAATTCCTTGTCGAAGACCCGACCACTGGGATTGTTCGGGCTGTTCAGAAGAACGGCTTTGGTCTGGGGACCGATGGCATCGATCATTTCCTGAACCGTGGGCTGGAAAGATCCATCGGCAGCATGAACCGCAACCGGAGTCCCCCCGACGAGTCGCACCATTTCCGGATAGCTGACCCAATAAGGCACTGGATAAACCACTTCATCGCCAGCGTTAACCAAAGCAATAAGGGCCACCATAATGGCCTGTTTCGCACCAGCGGAAGCCAACACGTTTTGCGGGTCAACCTTCCTGCCATAATATTTTTCGGTATAGTTGATAATGGCATTTTTCATGGCCAGAGTGCCGGAAGCGGGAGTGTAGCGAATTTCGCCACTGCGCAACATTTCAATACCGGCTTCAATAGCCGAATCTGGAGCTTTGCTTTTGGGCTCGCCACCACCAAGATGAATGACCGGCTCACCGGCGGCACGCATGCGGCCAGCCTGGGCGTTCAGTTTTAAAGTAGCGGAAGCGCCTATGGAATTAGCAATTTTACTGAAAGGCATGGCAGAATCCTTTGCCTGAATAAGCTGCGGAGCGGTCCTCAGAGCCCTCGGACCACCAGAGTGGTATCGTTAGACAAACTTAACCCTCCTGCGCACAGGATGCCATGGAAAATAACGTGATTTTTTGGAAATCAGGGAATATCAACCGGCTCCGGTTTTTCTTCCCTGGCCAGATCGGTGGCCATTAAGGTCCCCAACAGATTATCCACGCCTTTGGTTGGTGCAGAAACTTCTATCTGGGCCGGTTTTTCCGTGTCTGCAGCCAATACATAGGGCTGAATCAGGGCAGGTTCGGTCACCGGAGCAGGACAAATTTCGTCCATAACACTTAATGCCACGCTGTAGCGGCAAGCGGGGTTCCACAGACACCAGCCTTCTCCTCCAGCTTGTCGTGAGGCCTGAATCTGAGTTGCCACGTACTGTCCGTTGAAATTGGACACACGAAAAGGAAACGCCTGCAACCAAGGTCGAATTTCCGCGTTTCCTGAGGCCATTTCCACAAAACGTCGGGTGCCTTCACCAATAAAATACTCAGGGTCGTCGCCTGGACGCTTGCGGCCTTCAAAACCGGGACCAAAGTGGGAAGGATAAATCATGGGGCAAATGACATCGACGTATTGCGCAAAAGTAGGCACATGTTGCCCGGTCAAAGCCAGGTCTTCAATGCGGCCCCAGGCCATAATCCCGTAAAGGTCGGCTGACAAACGAACGTCATAGTTTGAAAGTGTATCCTGAGCTTCGGCCAAAAAATTGGCAATGGCAAAACGACGGCTTTTGGCCACTTCATTCAAATCCACTTCATTGGTATCGGCCCAGTCTTCACGCCAGCCATTGGTGGGGAATCGAACATAGTCAAACTGGATTTCATCGACGCCGGCACGGGCTAACTCTGCAGCCAGCGTTAGGTTATATTCGCGAACTTCGGCTTTGGTTGGATCCATCCAAAAACATCCGCGCTCGCTCCAGGGTTGGCCGTCTTCATCGTGCAGAGCCAGATCAGGACGCTGCCGACCCAGTTCGCCATCCAGGAAAAGAGCCACCCGAGCCACAACATATAAATCCCGGCGGTCAAAACGGGACATCATGTCAGACAATGAGGAAATTACGGGAGCTCCCCGCCCCTTACCCCAGTCGGCTAATTTGTGTTTGCTGGCAAAAGAAACTCCGCCGTCAATATCCTTGACGTCGAAAACTACAGAATTACCACCCGTCTCCACAAAACGATCCACCCGACGCCATACTGAAGAAACCCCACAGGCGGGACCTGTAAGATATATCCCACGCATCTCGGCTCCGTCGGCAACCTGTGTTTGAACAACAGGACAGTCACGAACTGGCAATACTGGGATCTTCAGTTTTTGGCCAATGAGCAGGATATTTGTTTTGAGACTGTTGGTCTGGCGAATATCTTTTAGAAGATCATTCAAAGCATAATGATTGGTAACTTGACGGTGTATTCCGCAAATTTTGATCAGGGTGTCGCCTTTTTTAACCGTGTACTCAAGAGTATCGTTTGCAGCAACAGAAGTGCCGTTGGGTAAAGGCGCGGCCTGCAAGAATGCGGCACTGAAAATTAATAAGGCAGCCATTGCGAAAAATGTGCTGCGTGCCCGCCCAGGGGAACTTTTGATGACCGGAGGCATTGCATGTTGCATGACCAAACTCGCTTTATCTTGCGTAACTCAATGAAAACCATTGATTTGACTTACTGAATACGAATTCAGCAAAGGTTGGTCCACCGAGCAGAATGGTCGATCTTTCTGATCCAAGCGAAGATCCAAGCGAAGATCATTTACTTTTTGAAGCGATGATGGCAAAATATTTTATCATCCCTTTCTTTTCTGGAGAAATAATGGACCTCAAAAAACTGGCTTCAGGAAGTTCCTCGGCAGTTCTTGCTGCTACTCTTGCTGCAATTTTCATCTTGACCGTTTTTGCAACATCCGGTTGCGGTAATAAACAGGAAAACAGCCCCACTTCGGGTCCGACTTATGTTCCTGTTGGTGAGCGCGAACTTTTCCAGATTTTCTCTTTTGACGGCACCATGGGAAACCGCTATCTGGCCCATTTTGAAGGACCGGAAGCCGGCATGACTCTTTACACTCACGACGAAGTTCGCCATCTGAAACGGGTGGAAGCAGCCTCGGGTGAAAAATTCCAGGACGACCGCCTGATGGTCTGGCTTCAAAGTGAACAGATCATTTTCCAGGTAGATGGAAAAAATGTTGGGCCCTGCCATGTGTCTGGCCTGCAACCCATTCTAGCCAAAGCCTGGATCAGCGGTGGCGATTTTTGGGCAGTGGGCAACGAACCTTCCTGGAACCTGGTTATGGGCCGGGACAGAGTTTTTTTGATTACCAGCCAGGGAGAAACCAAAGAGGAATTTTCGGGTTTGCCTGCCAAGGCCTTCAACCCCCGGGATCCGGCCGGCACCTATGTGTTGGCCAACAAGGAACATGAGTTGAAAGTGGAAATCATTCAAGGCCTTTGCACCAATACCATGAGTGGTGAACCATTTGCAGTATCAGTGCGTCTTGAAATTGATGGAAAAACTCTTACCGGCTGCGGCACAGGACTTTTTTGAATAAAGCTTGAAAGGGTGGGTATAGGCTACACACTCTGGGCGCTCCCCCACGTTCCGGAACAACGACAGGACCGATCATGACCATTCAGTACTCGCAGCCTTTATCTCATGCCTGGTTGCGCATGAAGGCCCTTCTATTCAGGCCTTTTGACATCGCTTTCTGGTTTGTTTTGGGATTTGCTTCGTTTATGGCAACTCTGGGTGAGAGTTTTGGTGGTGGCATGGGACGCATATCCCAGTCTTTCAACGACGACTTCGGGGACTTCCAAAACTTCAATTTCGAAAACATTACCGATGGCTTCACCGATGCAGCCAGCAATCTTGCCGATACCAGTCTGGGCATGTTGCTCATTGTTATTTTGTCTTCTGTGGCCCTTGTTGTTTTTGTTGTACTCATGTGGATCAGCAGCCGTGGCATTTTTGTCTTTCTCGACAATCTGGTTCACAAACGCAGCAAAATTGTTCAGCCATGGACCGACCTTGCCGCCCAGGGAGACTCTCTTTTTTTATGGAGCATTTTTTATAACATTGCTGTGCTAATGGTCATGGGAATGGGTACGGTTATGGCCTTATTCCTTTTCATTCCCCTGTTTGCTTCAGATGTTAGCTGGTTGATCAGTGTTCCCCTGGTCATGCTGGGTGGAACTCTGCTCTTCATGCTGGTTGTTTCTCTGGCCTTCCTGGAGTTTTTTCTGATTGCCTTTGTGGTTCCCATTATGCACAAAGAACGCATCACCATATTGCCTGCCTGGTCACGCTTTTTGGTTTTGTTCCGAAAACACCCTGGTAGTTTTTGTGCCTTTGGTTTGTTCTATCTGGTGATAAGTATTCTGGCCTGGATGGCTATGACAGCCCTGGGTGTGGCGACCTGCTGTGTGGGCCTGGTACTGATGGGAATTCCTTTCCTGGGCAGCGTTATCACTTTGCCGGTGAATGTGACCATGAGATATTTCAGTTTGGAATTTCTGGGGCAGTTTGGTCCCGATTATCAACTGCTGGGCCCAATGGATGCTGACTTTGACCAAAGTACCAACAACAATGAACCAACTCAGGAAACCAGGTCTGAAAATCTGATTGAAACCCGGAATACTGATGAGGATATTGAAGAGTAATTGTTGAAAATAAGCACCGGGGTCGCCTGCCCCGGTGCTTATTAGATGCACAAACAGTATTTACTTCAGAACAATTTCCACAGGGCAATGATCAGACCCCATAACATCAGCCAGAATGGAAGCACTTTTCAGTTTGGGACGCAAAGCGTCTGAGATCAGGAAATAATCAAGACGCCAGCCTACATTCCGCTCACGCACTCCCGGTCGATTGCTCCACCAGGAATAGTGTCCACCCCCGGTTTCAAATTCACGGAAAGTATCGATAAAACCAGCTTTGATAATTTTGTCAAAACCGGCCCTTTCTTCATCGGTAAATCCGGCGTTGCCCTTGTTGGGTTTGGGATTGGCCAGATCGATTTCCTTGTGGGAGACATTCAAATCACCGCAGAAAACAACAGGCTTTGATTTTTCCAACTTGCGCACAAATTTCAGGAAATCCTTGTCCCACTTGTTTTGGCGATAATCCAGGCGGGTCAATTCCCGTTGGGAATTGGGCGTGTAGACGGTGACCAGGAAAAAGTCTTCAAACTCTGCAGTAAGGACCCGACCTTCGGTATCGTGCTCTGCGTCGCCAAGGCCCGGAAAAACAGCCAACGGTGTGACACGAGTCAGGAAAGCGGTGCCACTGTAACCTTTCTTAAGGGCGGGATTCCAGATCATGGTGTAACCGGGAATCTGGAAATCGACCTGAGCGGGCAGGGCCCGGACTTCCTGCAGGCATATCACATCGGCGTTGCAGGTTGAGGCAAAATCGGCGAAGCCTTTTTTCAGGCAGGCTCGGATGCCGTTTACGTTCCAGGATATCAATTTCATCTTCTTCTGTCTCATTCGCTTAAGGCCTAAATCATCTTTTGAATCTATGTTCTGCAAATTACCCAGCAAACTGGTTCCCGTCACTAAAAACAGTATTAACAAACCAAACATTCAATGTTCAATTTGCGAATCGCCTTTCCAGTCTTTCAGACATTTTCTTTACCATCATCTTGCCCAGCCTTTGCCGGCAAAACAATATTCAAAAGAATGGCCACTAAAGCAGACAAGCCAATGCCCTGGATAGCAAATTCACCAAAGTTGAAAACCATTCCGCCAATACCAAAGACCAGCGTGATGGCTACAATGGTCAGGTTCCGGGCTGCCATCAAATCAACTTTAGCACGAATCAAACTGCCCATACCAATGGAAGCAATGGCCCCAAAAAGCAGAACCATAATGCCACCCATAACGGGAGCGGGAATAGTTTGCAAAAGAGCACCCAATTTCCCCACAAAACTCAGAATAATGGCTGTTCCTGCAGCCCAGGTCATAATAGCCGGATTAAACGCCCTGGTCAAAGCAACCGCACCCGTCACTTCACTATAAGTGGTGTTAGGTGGGCCACCCAACATGGCAGCAAAAGTTGTGGCTATTCCATCGCCCAGCATGGTCCGGTGCAAACCGGGTTTCTTTACATAGTTTTTCCCGGTCACACCACTGATGGCAACCACATCGCCAATGTGCTCAACCGCCGGAGCAATGGCCACAGGCAGCATGAAAAGAATCGCCTGAAAATTCCATTGAGGAAAAACAAAAGCGGGCATGCCAATCCAGTCTGCATCCATTATCGGTTGGAAGGTTACCAGGCCCATGACTAAAGCAGTAATGTAGCCAGCTGCTATACCGCAGAAAATTGGAATCAGCCTGAACAGGCCACGGCCAAAAACCGAAGCAATGATAGTCACGGCCAGGGACAGCATGGAAACAATCAAAGCTTTTTCCATTGGAACCAATACCGCAGCACCATCGCCGGTTTTGCCAAGGGCCATGTTTACCGCCACGGGGGCAAGGTTCAGGCCAATTACTATAATGACCGGTCCGGTGACCAGAGGTGGCAGAAACCGATCAATAATATCTGGGCCACGCAAGGCAATCACACCCGACAAGACAGCGTAGAGCAAACCTGCGGCCGCCAGACCACACATGGTTCCTGGCAGACCAAACGTTTGAGTTCCGTAAATAATGGGAGCGATAAAAGCGAAACTGGAGGCCAGAAAGACGGGCACCTGACGCCGGGTAATCAGCTGAAAAATAAGGGTACCAACGCCAGCTGTAAACAAGGCAACATTGGGATTCAGCCCTGTCAGAAGCGGAACCAGAACCAAGGCCCCAAACGCCACAAAGAGCATTTGGGCTCCAATTACAGGTTTTTTCCAACCACTGAATTCAATTTGTTCGGCAGTCATTTCAGGTCACCCTTTCTATTGATCAGATCTCCATAAAAACTTTTCTGAGGAGATCCCGGTTTCTCGAATGGCCGAAATTTTCCGGCCAATTCTACAGCGTGCCCGTACCTCTTGGCCGCTACATTCCACCAGACACATTGCTGACGAATTTGGGAAGCCATGGGTGATGCCCACTGTACAGGACAGCCATCACGTCCTCGACGAAGAGGCTGCAAAGGAAAAAATGCGGCCGCTTTTTCAAACTGTTCAGCCGCCATTTCATACTGGTTCAATAAAGAAAGGAGCTGACCAGCACTGGCATGATGCACCGGCCCTGAGGGGGAACTTTTCAAAAGTTGCTCCATACCCGGTCTGCTCTGGGTTCCCCGCCAAATGGGAATCAACAACTGACTCACGGTAGCCGGGTGTTTTGCATGTCTGCTTTTTAAAACCGCCATGATTTGCTGATCCAACTGAGCCAATTCTCTGGCATCAGCCGGTTTGGCCCCGGTAAAATTGTCATACTGCATTTTAATTTTTTTCTGATGCAGGAGAGCCAAAACAGGGTTGGATGCGGAAGCACTACGACCCAGAGAGGACATAATGTTTTGATATTCCTCCTGTATTTTCTCCCAGGCCTTTTCCGACTTCAGAATGTTCTTTCGATCCTGCAATGGGTCCACCAACTGGCCACCATTGAAAGAGTAATTTTTCTCATCCCACCAGACGCCTTGGTTACTTTCCCAGGCCAGATCAGAGGGTGCGTCGTTGCAAGTTGTACCAATTCGAAACACCCGATAGTATTCATTGTCGAAAACCGGTTTCAAAAAGGTAAAAGAATTGGGTTTAAAATGCAGACGGGAAATGAGCATTTGCAAATTGAGGTCACCTTGAAGACCTGCCTGCCAGGCCACTGAACCTGCCCCACTGCCGGTGGCCCAATCTCGATTGATGAATAAATACCGGGTGTCTGTTTCAATTAGAAAATTCTCAAATGCAGCTTCATCGGATCCAAATAATAATTTGAGATATTGCTGATACCGGTTGCGAATAAAGGCATTTTCAAACTGAGAATTCAGGACGATGGGCCGGCGTGCATACAGCAACACCTGGGGCGAGACCCCTATTTCCCCCAAAACCCCGCCGTCAGTTTTATTCGCAAACGCACTGCCCGGACCGGAAGTTTCACGCCGCAGCCAATCAAACAACTCAACTTTAAAAATGGCTGTTTCAAGATCGGCAATACCCAAACGAACCGATTTCTTGGCATAAGCTGCCTGAGCCATTGTAACTTGGGGTTTCATTGATTCAGCCAGATTCAAAGCAGGAGCCAGAAGCAGTAGCAAGCCCAGCACAAGTATTGGATTGCCCCGGCCTGGCCACGCACCGTTTTTAATAATTTGTTCTGCAGCCAAAACAATCATCACCGCGGCCAAAGGCCAGAAAACCACACCCATTCTTTCAATCATTAACCAAGCCAGGCCATAAGCCAAAGCTGTAAAAACAAACCCCATGTGGGTAGCCGGAATGCGCCGTCTTGCAGCCGAGACCCCGAACCACCCCACAGCCGCAAGCAAGAGATAGAAATGAAAACCCAATTTGGCAGACACTTCACTGCCGGTCGGTGAAGTAAATGGTGGAGCCCAAAAAATGCGCACATCAAAAGGCAAGGAACCTGGGTCAGTTGGCCGCACAAAACCATGGCGTATTTTTTGGAAAAACAAACCCGAGACATGGCTGTAATCCTGCCCCGTCCATGGGTTAAAAACAACCAGCAAACAGAGAACAAATAATGATCCAGCCCAGGGAGCGAACCGCCGCAACATAGCCCCTTGGGTTGTGGTACGACTAGTCAACCATCCACTTATCAGCCAGGAAGCCGCCGCTGCCATGAGCAGGCTGAGAAAAAATCCTCGATGCAAAAGAGAAGGCGTAAATCCGGCTACCAGGCAGGCCCCAAAGATGACCAGAGCATACAGCCAGGGTTTGTTTTTGGTTTGTCCCTGCTCTGAATACAAGACCTGGCCAAAACCCGTAGCCAGAAGAACAATCAAAATCAGGAACTGACTCAAATGCCAACTGGCCAATGTCAAAATCAGGGCCAGACCAGCGATAATCATTGATGGCAGGTCTTTTCGAATCAAAGCTCGATGGTGCGCCGCCAGGAAAATCATAAGCCACAAGAGAGCGAAGTTTTCTTTCAGCAAAAGCGAACCGGTCAGCCTGGCAAACCCCATGGTGCAGGTTGCGTAAATGAGGACCGCAACAGCAGCCAGCCAGGGTCGCACACCCAACACACGGGCCAAAAGGAACAGGGGCAAAAACAACAGGACATGAACCAAGGGTATCAGTCGCAGAAGAAATTCATCCAGAGTTTCCCCTTTTTGACCAAACCAACGATACAGCTGACCATAAACCGGTTCCATGAGAAGGGTGTAGTTCTGCCAGGCATTAATCCCATCGGGATATTGCTGCCGTGTGTCGTTTTTTAGAGAAT
The DNA here is from genome assembly GCA_024223715.1 of bacterium. GTDB lineage: Bacteria > Krumholzibacteriota > Krumholzibacteriia > LZORAL124-64-63 > LZORAL124-64-63 > LZORAL124-64-63. Next base: position 19,975 of record JAAEOA010000265.1, read on the forward strand.
CGACAGAGTCGTAATCGTCCACGGCAAACATTAAGGTGGTTCGGTAGTGGAAAGCTCGTTCGCTCCAGAAAAAAGTGCTGTGGCCAAGCTGGGATCGGGAGGTCTCCCCCATGGGTCCCATGCTTAAAGCTGGGTCAGGCAAGTGGCTGTACTGGTTATAAACTGTGGTGGCCACACCATGGACCAAAAACCAAGAGAGAATCATGATGACCAGGACCGCACCCAGGGCCACTATATCTTGAAAATCGGGATATTTGAGTTTAAATTGGGCCCGGGAAATCGAATTTGAAGGCATTTTCAGGGGTTCTCCACTGCTTTGTATTTTTAAAATAATTGCAATCTGGACCCTCAACATAACACAAATTCAACCAGAACCCATATCACCTAATTGGGTTTTTACTGGCCTTTTTGCTACCAAAGCCCCACGTTTGATAAAATCAATCCCCAATCATCAAACTCTGTAAGAGGAAAAAAATGAAGATCGCCGACAAATGTGTCGTTTCCATGCATTACACCCTGACCGACGATGACGGCCAAACCATCGACACATCCCGCGGCAATGACCCCATGCCTTACCTGCATGGCGGCAACAACATTGTGCCCGGCTTGGAAAAAGTCCTGACTGACCAGGAAGTTGGTGCCGCCATCACCGTTTCTGTTCAGCCTGAAGAAGCCTATGGCCCGGTTATTCCCGAAGCCATTGCCACCATTCCCAAAGATGCCTTCGGTGAAATTGAAGATATTCAGCCAGGCATGCAGTTCCAAGCCAACGGGCCCGATGGCCAAGTTCAGGTAATTACCGTCAAAGAAATCCAGGAAGATGGAATTCTGGTCGATGGCAACCACCCACTGGCTGGCAAGGTTCTGAATTTTGATGTGGAAATCATGGATATTCGTGAAGCCACTGCTGAAGAATTGGAACACGGACACCCTCACATGGGTGATGGCGGTAGCTGCGAACACTAATTTCCCTGCAATAGCTTATGGCCCATTGGTCACTAATTCGTTGAATGAATAAAAGTAGACGAAACCGTCCACTTTTGCTTGATAATAATTAAACGG
>JAAEOA010000266.1 GCA_024223715.1 bacterium
TATTCCAGCATGAAATGCCTGAACAATGGCGACAGTATTACTTCAGAGAGGTTGAAACGCGGGTTCTGCCCAACAACAAGGGACACACCTTGAAGTATGCTGCTTGATGGAGGTAACAAATTGGAAAATGAAAGGGTTACATTCTTTGCGGAACAATAAAAAAATTATCCTACTTATTTTCTTCCCAAGTAGCTCGGTATTGTGCTGCCTCGTCCTGCTTACCCAGCATTTCACAAACCTCAAACAACTTCTTCAGGGCCTGTTGCGTACGGGGATCTTTTTTATCCCGAGCAGCAAGCACAACGTTATAGCCTTCCAATACCAATTCATATCCCTTTTCAACCTCACCGGTCAGGGCCAGAGAATATCCCCAGCGACTTTGGGCATTGCCTACCAGCCACGAGCCTTCGGGAAGTGTTTCGACCATAATCCCATGGGCTTCTTCAAGCATGGGAATCGACGCAGCAAACTCCTTATTTTTAATATATACCTTACCCAGGTTGTACAGCGTAACACCGACATGACGGTGTCGATCTCCCCGGGTTTCCCTGACAATAACCAAAGCCTGATCCAGCAATTGAGCAGCTTCGGTCAGCTCCCCCTTCGCTTCCATGGTAATCGCAAGATTGTTGAGACTGCTGGCCAAAGAAGGATGCCCCGGCTCCAGTATTTGACGCCGGATGCGCAAGGCTTCGCGATGAACTTCTTCAGCTTCATCCAGTTTTCGCTGTTTTTTATACAGGGCACCTAAGTTGTTAAGAGCAACTGCCATGCGAATTGACTCATCCCCAAAAAGACTGCGGGTCATTTCCACTGCTTCCAAAGAAAGTTCTAACGCTTCCTCATGCCTCTGTAAATTTCGCATGACCAAAGCCAGATTGTTGGTGCAATCCAGAACCAGCGGGTGTAAGTCGCCTGCTACCTCCCGGCTCAAAGCCAAAGCCTCTCGCTCAATGGGTTCAGCCTCCAGAGGCTGTCCGGCAACTCTCAACATTTCTCCGAAACTGACCAAAGATGATGCCAGCTCAATAGTGTCTGGATGAGCCGGACGCCTCCATTCTTCTATCGCTTCCCGGTAAGCTGCTTCTGACTCCTCCAACTTTCCTTCTTCTTTCAAAGCATGGGCCAGAACATGCAAAGCCCCTGCAAGGTTTCCCCCTCCGCCAGAATTCGTGGCCCGGTCCAGGGAAATTGCTGCCTTGGCTGACTCCACCGCTGCGGGAAAATCTCCCTGCAGAATGTAAACCTGCCCCCGCAAACTGAGAGCCGCCACTTTATCTGAAGACTCCACATCATCCATCCCAGACAGGATATTCAGGACGTCATCATTCAATTCTGCTGCCTGATTGTACAATCCAAGATTCGAATAAACTGTAGCCATGGTGTACATCAGGTCACTTTGAACTTCAGGTTGATCTGCCAGGTTATCGCGAATCCGTTCTGTACCCTGATCCAGCAGCTGGCGAGCGGTTACCTGTTCAGCCGGATTTTCATTGGGGTCCGAGTTTTCAAACAACTCCACCAAAAACTTGGAAACAGCCCCGGATTTCAAACTCTCCTGACGCGCTACGTCCCGTTCCCGTTTGGCAATGCCAGCTGATCGGGTTGTGCTGAAAACAGCTCCCACCAACCCCAACCAGGCAACCAGAATAACAAACGAAAGTGCCTTGTTTCGGCTGACAATTTTCCGTACTAAATACATGGGAGTCGAAGGAGTCACCCTTACCGGCAAATGCTCCTTGAAGCGGCGCAGGTCATCAATTACTTCCTGAACCGAGGTATAGCGGTCGCGTGGATCTTCTTTCAGCATCGTCAGCACAATATTGTCCAGATCACGACGCAAACGACCAGCCCAGGGCATATCAGAACCCGCTACTGATGGCCGCCTCAAAATCGCAGGAACTTCACCATTCTCCATTTCAAAAGGACGCCGGCCCGCCACCAGGTCGTACAAGAGTACACCCAGGCTGTAAATATCCGTGGCCGTGGTCAACGGAATTCCCTGCTGTTGCTCTGGAGAAGCAAAATCGGGAGTCAGTAAAGCTCCGGGTGAATCGTTTTTAAAAGACTTCCCCGCTTTTTCAAGGCAGCAGGAAATTCCAAAATCGAGCAATCGGACCTGACCCGTTTCCGTAACCAGAATGTTCGAAGGTTTTAAATCACAATGCAGAACAAATTTTTGATGGGCACTGTCAACTGCAGCACAAACCGAAAGAAAAAGATCCAGACGTTGATCCAGGGTTAATCCGTTTTTCCGGGCGTAATAAACCAAAGACAATCCGTCAACCAGTTCCATGACAATGTAAGGAAATCCGTCTTCACTGATGCCTCCGTCGAGAAGACGGGCAATGTTTGGGTGTTCCAAACGAGCAAGCAGTTGCCTTTCGTTAAGAAAACGATCACGCAACGATGAGCCTTTACACAAAGAAAGCATCAATTTTATGGCGACGGTTTTTTTGAACTGGCCATCGGCCCGTTCGGCTTTATAAACCACGCCCATTCCACCCTCACCTAAAACCTCCAGCAGGCGATACGGCCCCATGCGCTCTGCCAGGCGTTTGGACGGATCCCACTGCTCAGTGCTCCTATCCACAAGGTTCACTGCTTTTTCACCAGCGCTGTCATCAAGAAATCCGGTGGTTTTGCGGCTGGCTCCCAGGAAGTTCAGAATATCCTGAATCAGCTCGGAATCATCTCCACACAATTGACGGACCACATCCTCCTGATCTGTCGAGGATACTTCAAGAGCCTGGTCAATAATGGGATCCATTTTTTGCCATTGTTCAGGACTTATGGAATTTCTGGAGAAATCATCCTTCATAAAAAAATCGACTTTGCTGATATTGAAAACCCGGGCCCTATTGAATCCTTGGGCCCTTGTCTGGAAATACGGATTTTCACTTCCAAAGCGGACACCCCTAGTTCAGAAATTTTTGGAGGAGTGTTTTGGCCTTGGTCCAGTTTCGGCGCACCGTGCGGTCAGAGATACCCATGGCCTCGGCCGTTTCCGCTTCGGTTAAGCCAGCAAAAAAGCGACATTCCACGGTTTTGGCCAGACGTTCATCCAATTCCGTTAATTGGGTCAGAGCATCGTCAATTGCCAGCAGTTCATGAGCCTGAGCATCTATTTGCAGATGATTGTCATCCAGAGTGACTTCAGCCAAATCGCCTCCACGTTTGACTGCAGCCCGGGATCGAGCCATATCAATAAGGATGTTTCGCATAACCTTACTGTAAACAGCCAGAAAATGACCCCGGTTTTCAAGGCCCAGACGGGTGTGGTCAGCCAACTTCAGATAAGCTTCGTGAACCAGGCCACTGGTATTTAAGGTAAGCGAACCACTGTTGCGGTTTAGATTGCGACGCGCCAACATACGCAGCTCGTCGTACATTACGCCAACCAGGGTTTCAAAGGCCTGGTCAGAACCGTCTTTCCAGTCCAACAGCAGTTTGGTAATATCTGTCTTGGGTTGCAATGGGGCCTCCGTTTTGATCTAATATAACATAGATAGATCCAGTCCCCTTGGAATTTGTTAAAATAAATGAAAATCCCGGTTTATTCCCGATTTTAGTGTAATTTTTCAGTCTCCCTCAAGCAAACGCCGCACATCTTCCAGACTTTCGGGGCTACCCATAACTGACAAGTGATCCCCAATTTCCAGGCGCGTAAACCCATGAGACACGACCTGACGATGGTTCCTGACAACCGATAGAACCAGTGTGTCCACTGGTAGAGCCAAATCCCGAAGGGCCAAATGATCCAGCTCCTTGGCATTGATTTCAATTTCCTCCACATCCTGATCGGCATCCAGGCCCAGAATCATGCTCGTGGTGGCCGGTGAACGAACCATATGATCCAAAAGGCTGGTAAAGGCCAGCCCAGGTTCAACCGGCACAGCGTCAAGTTCAGTAAACTTGTCGCGATTTTCCCGGTCATGCATGTGAACCACTACGTTGCGAGTGCCCACATCTTCATACATTATCTGGCATATGCGAAGATTTTCCTCATCGCTTAACAAAGCCACAACAGCCTCGAATTTCTGAGCTTCCAGTTTTTCAAGGCATTGGATGGTCAGATCTTCTATTTCAACAATATCCACACAAGCCATGGGTTCAATTTGCAGGGGTGACTCTTTTTTCCGGGTGGCAATGCGCACATCCCAGCCATGTCCGGCCAGCTGACGGGCCAGAGCCAAGGATTGAATTTCCAAACCAAAAATAAGCACATCGCGAGAGCTGTCGAATTCCGGCTTATCGGCCTGGGGGTGAGCCTCGCCAACTTTTTTGAGAACCCACTTAAACAAAGGAGGTCCAAGGAATTGATTCATTACGATGACGCCAATCATCAGGGAGGCAAAAGTGCTGCCCCAGGCAGGGAACTCGGCAGAGACTTCTTTGGCCAGCCCCAGCCCCACTCCAGCCTGAGTCAGGTAAGCCGCCCAAGCCACCCGGTTATGATGACTCGGAGCCCCAGCCAAACTGCCACCGGCAAAACTTCCAATTGCAATGGAAAACAAACGAACAACCACCAGAGCTGTGGCAATGAGCACTCCATCGGCCAGAACCCGCAAGTCGAGGGATGCGCCAGTAAGGGTGAAAAAAACGACGTACACTGCTGGCCCGGCCCCATGCAATAAACGGTCAAACTCCAGGCGACGACTGGTGGCGTTGGCAATGGTGACTCCGGCAACCATACAAATGAATAATGGCTCAATCAGTAATTCGTGTCCCATTTCGTGACCCGAAAAATGACGGGCCCAAGCTGATAGCCGAAACAAGCCTGCGCCTATGGCAAAAAGAAAGGCAACGTGCAACCAGGCGGGCCAGCGCCAGCCCAGAACCCGGGCCACAATCTGTCCCACTGACCAGCCCATGGCGGTTGAAATAAGCAACCCACCGAGCAATACCAGAATTGCAAAGATGTCAAATGAAGCCCCGGTCAGTACAGCATCGGCCACGGCTGCTGTACTGGCAAAAACCACAATAACCACCGCATCCATAATGACCGTCACACCGAGAGCCTGTTTGGTGAACGGCCCCCGGGCCCTCAACTCACGCACAATGGCAATGGCCGAAGATGGCGACCGGGCCACCAGAATGGATCCGGCCAAAGCAGCCACAGCCCAACGACCGACATCGCCCAGTTCAGCAATAATGGGGACCCGGGTAAAAAGCATGCTCGCGGCAATGGTTCCTAAAACAAAGGTGCTGATCACCAAACCGCCGGTGGTCATGGCTACGGCCCTCAACCGGCCACGCAGTTCCCTAATATGAAGCTCACCACCAGCGGCAAATCCAATAAAGGCCAAGGCTATTTGGTCAATAATACGGAGCTTGGGCAGAGCCTCGGCGGGAATCATTCCCAATATGGAGGGCCCGGCAATGGCACCCGTGACCAGGAATCCGGTAATTAGGGGGAGACGTTTGGAGGCAAAGCTGTTCCCTACCCGAATGGCAGCCAGAGCAATGAGTCCAAAAGCAAGAAAAGCTGTCAATAGCGGAATGTCGATGCTGTCCAAGAGTGTAGGGTTCCTTCCCTTAAATTCATGAAGTTGATTTTGTTCGTAACAAGGGAACACAGAACCTGAAATTCCACAACCTTGGGTTTCTTGTCGGGATAATTTTTCACTTTTTTCCGGTTTTTTTTTCCGGTTTTTCTTGACGCCAAAATCCAGATTCGCTATCGTCCTTCAAAATCCTTTAACCGGAGCCAGAGAGCTTCAGAAGGAGCTCCAAAAGGAACCGATCATGAGCAAACGCCAGCTGACAATCAAAACCAGGCTTTCAGCACTTATCCCGATGCCCTCGGTGCATCCGGGGTATTTTTTTGTCCAATGCCGGCGGCAGTCCAGACCAGCTCAACCGACCGAATGACCAAACCTGAATCACTTTAAATTCCTTTAATGGGCGTCTGTGAACGCCTCAAGGAGACCAAAATGAACACCTCGCCAGCGAACCAACCCGCCACCACTCTGCATTCCGCTCGCTTCCAGTTTCCCGGTCGTCCTTTGCCACTGGCCCGTCGCCTGGCGGTGCACAACCGTGTGGTCAAACGCATTCGTAGCTTTATGGAAGAAAATCTGTATAACGAAATCCCCGTGCCGGCCCTGGATGCGGCCACCCGAACCTGGGAAGCCACCGGTCGTCATTATCTCGACAGCATGATTTCCAAAGGTTTTCCCGCCGTATGGTGCGAAAGTGAATGCCTGCCTCAGGAATTCGAATCCATGAACCTGCGCATGGCTGGCTTCAAGCGTATGGAAGTGGAAAAATCGGATCTGAATCTGGATGAGCTCTGCGACCTCATGGAAAATCTTCTCAAAAGCGTGGCCAGCGACTTGAGTGCCGATCTGTTGGGTGGACGTCAAGTCACCCGTTTGAACCACATGCTGACATCGCCACACCCGCGCATCACCTATCGTCGGGCCCTGGAAATACTGAACGATCGGGGTCGGAATTTGCAATTCGGCCAGGATCTTAACTGGAAAGCCGAATCCAGCCTGTGCCGCTTTTTTGGCAACATGCCCGTTCTGGTCACTCACTTCCCTGCCGAGTTGCGCTTTTTCACTTCACGCCTGAATACTGAAGACAAGACCGTTACCGATTCCGTAGACTACATTTTGCCATACTGTGGTGAAGCCATGGACGGAGCCGTTCGTGAAACCGACCCCGGCAAAATGCGCCAATCATTGGGCAATGTGGGGCGCAACGAAGAAGGCTTTGAAAACTACCTCAACCTTTTCGAAGATAAAGCCCTGGCCAGAGCCGGCTTTGGCCTCGGCCTGACACCCTTGCTGCAATACTTAATGGGAGTCGAAAAAATTAGCGATGCGGTTATTCACCCACTCGATCGAGCGAGCACACCAACCACGGAAGTGAGCCACGGGGAGGCCAGCTAATGGAAGCTTTCATTGCACTGGAAAACGGATTGGTCCTACCCGGTAGTTTCTTCGGCGCGCCTTTGCCAACTGGTGGTGAAGTGGTTTTCCATACCGGCATGACCGGCTATCAGGAAATCCTCAGCGACCCCAGCTATGCTGGACAAATAGTTGTCTTCACAGCCTCACACATTGGCAACTACGGCATCCATAAAAACGACTACGAGTCTCGTGAAATTCACCCTGCAGCTGTCATTGTCAGAGACTTCTGCCGCATGAATTTCCATAGGCGAAGCGAAATGAATCTGGATCAGGTATTGCGCCAGGCCCGAGTCCCCGCTCTTGCCGATGTGGACACCCGTGCCCTGACCATTGCCCTGCGCAATGAAGGTGTTTGCCGTGGATGGGTCGGCACCGGTGACCCCCAAAAACTTGTTAAAAAAGCCCGCAATCTGCCCCCTATTTCCAACACCAACTGGGTGGCAAAAGTCAGCACTCCCAAAATGTACAGCTTTCCTGTTGAGCCAATAGTCGACAACCCTTTCGAAGTGGCCGTTCTGGATTGCGGTGTCAAAAAAAGCATCCTTGGCCGGCTTGTGGACGAAGGATGTCGTGTGCGGGTTTTTCCCTGGGACTCCAAAGCAGATGAGTTGTTAGATGGCACGACCGAAGGTGTGTTTTTGAGTAACGGCCCTGGTGATCCGGCACAACAACCGAAGCTTGTTAAAACCATTCGCAGCCTGCTGGAGCGACAGGTCCCCATTTTTGGAATTTGCCTGGGACACCAACTGCTGGCCCGGGCCCTTGGCGCTGAAACCATCAAACTTCCATTCGGCCATCATGGAGCCAACCACCCGGTGCAACGACTCAGCGATGGCAAAGTGGAAATCACCAGCCAGAATCACAACTACGCCGTTCCCCGGGACAGTATCGACTCCAAAATGGCAACCGTCACTCACGCCAGTTTAAACGACAGCAGCGTGGAAGGTTTACAAGCCACCGGTTTGCCCGCTTACTCAGTTCAGTACCACCCCGAAGCGGCCCCCGGTCCAAGTGACAGTCTTTATTTATTCCGCCGATTCCGTGACGACATGTCCACCCAACGCCAAAACTTCGCCCACCGAAAGATGAAAGAAAATGCCGCGACGGGATGACCTGCAAACTATTTTGATCCTCGGCTCCGGACCCATTGTCATTGGCCAGGCCAGCGAGTTTGATTACAGCGGAACCCAAGCCGTTAAAGCCCTCAAGGCTGAAGGTTACCGCGTGGTTCTGATCAATAGCAACCCGGCCACCATTATGACCGACAGTCAGGTTGCCGATGCCACCTATATTGAGCCCATGAATACGGAAATGGTCGAAAAAATCATCGTGGCCGAAAAACCCGATGCTGTTTTGCCCACCGTAGGCGGACAAACAGGTTTGAATTTGGCCGTTGAGCTGGAAGAAAAAGGGATCCTCGAAAAATACAATGTTGAACTTATTGGGGCCTCGGTCCAGTCGGTTGAATTGGCCGAGGACCGGGAAAAGTTTAAACAAACCATGACCTCCATTGGTCTGGAAACACCCCGCAGCCTGTTGACCACCTCTTTGGAACAAGCCGACGAGGCTATGAAAAAAATTGGTTTCCCCATGATTCTGCGGGCCAGTTTCACACTTGGCGGCGCTGGCAGTGGCATCGCTTACAACAAACAGGAATTTCTGGAACTGCTGGCCGAAGGAATTCAACAATCTCCCGTAGGCAGTGTGCTGGTTGAAGAATCGGTCCTCGGTTGGAAAGAATACGAACTGGAAGTCATTCGCGACCACACCGGCAACGGCATCATCGTTTGCAGCATTGAAAATTTTGATGCCATGGGCGTGCACACCGGCGACAGCATTACCATAGCCCCGGCCCAAACCCTTACCGACCGTGAATACCAACGCCTGCGAGACGATTCCCTGAAAGTTCTCGACGCTGTGGGTGTGGTTACCGGCGGCAGCAATGTGCAGTTTGCTGTGGACCCGGAATCGGGCCGGGTTATTGTCATTGAAATGAACCCCCGCGTCAGTCGCAGCAGTGCTTTGGCCAGCAAGGCCACCGGCTACCCCATCGCGAAAATTGCCGCCTTGCTTGCTGTGGGTTACACCCTGCCCGAACTTCCCAACGACATAACCGGAACCAGCAGTGCCTGCTTCGAACCTAGCATTGATTACACCGTAGTAAAAGTTCCCCGCTGGTCTTTCGAAAAATTTCCCGGCACTCCCGATGTGTTGGGCACAACCATGCAATCGGTGGGCGAAGTAATGGCCATGGGCCGCACCTTTCGTGAAGCCCTGCAAAAAGCCATGCGGTCTTTGGAATTGGGTTTTGATGGTTGGGAAAGTCGGGCCAGCGGGCGCTCCCTGCGGCGTTTGAAAGAAGACCTGGCTGTACCCCGCCCCGGCCGCCTGATGGACCTTCACGAAGCCTTTCGACGAGGACTGGCCCCAGAGCAATTGCACCGAATTACCGGCATCGATCCCTGGTTTCTGGACAACCTGAATCGCCTCATGGAAATTGAAGGCCGGCTGCGCGGTTTCGAGCTCGGCGAACTGCCCACCGAGTTGCTGCGCAATGCCAAACGTGAAGGTTTCAGCGACCGCGGAATTGCCCGGCTCCTGCGTTGGTCTGCCGACGATATACAAGGACTCTCCGGCCGTGAAGCGTTGAATCGCAAAGCCGATATGGTGCTTTCGGTCCGTCAGAATATGGATCTTCAGCCGGTCTTTCGCCGGGTCGACACCTGTGCCGGTGAATTTGCCAGTTCCACTCCGTATATGTATTCAACCTGGGAAAGTGGTCCCTGCGAAAGCCTCCCCACCGACAACCGCAAAGTCATTGTTCTGGGCAGCGGCCCCAATCGCATTGGCCAAGGTGTGGAGTTTGATACGTGCTGCTGTCATGCGGTACAGGCTCTACGAGCTGAGGGCATCGAAGCCATTCTCATCAACTGCAATCCTGAAACTGTCAGTACAGATTACGACCTGTCCGATCGATTGTACTTTGAACCCCTGCGGTTTGAAGAAGTCATGCACATTATCAATATTGAAAAACCGGAGGGTGTTATTGTTACCCTTGGTGGCCAGACTCCTTTAAACCTTGCTGCGGAATTACATCAGGCGGGTGTGCCTTTGCTGGGAACCGGGCTGGAAGCCATCGACCGGGCTGAAGATCGTGACCGTTGCGGTGAACTGCTGCACAAGCTGGGTATTTCTTTCCCGGAAGCCGGCAGTGCCCGATCTATCGATGAAGCCCTTGAAGCTGCCGATCGAATTGGGTATCCGGTTATGGTCCGCCCCAGTTACGTTCTTGGCGGCCGGGCCATGGGTGTGGTTTACGACGCAGAAAGCCTGCGGGATTTTTTTGAAGAAGCGGCCATTGTCAGCGGTCCGCACCCGGTACTCATTGATCAGTTTCTGGAAGACGCCGTTGAATTTGATGTGGATGCGGTTGCCGACGGGAAAAACGTTCTCATTGGTGGCATTATGCAGCACATTGAAGAAGCTGGCATTCACAGTGGCGATAGTTTTGCAGTGCTTCCACCTTACAAATCGTCAGAAAATGAAATTTCCACCATGCGGGAACACACCCGGGCTATTGCCCTGGAACTGGGTGTCATCGGGCTAATGAACATTCAGTTTGCCAGCTATAAGGGTGAAATTTTTGTTCTGGAAATCAATCCTCGGGCTTCACGAACAGTGCCATTCCTGGAAAAAGCAACCGGTGTGGATCTGGCCATGGTGGCCACTCGTTGCATGTTGGGCATAAGCCTGGCGGATCAGAATGTTTCCGAAGTCACCAACTTTAAAAAGTGTTTTGTTAAAGGCCCTGTTTTTCCTTTCCAGAGATTCCCCCAGACCGATCACCTGCTTGGACCGGAAATGAAAAGTACCGGGGAAGTTATGGGCATCGGGAAAGATTTTGGCGAAGCATTTGCCAGAGCTCAACTGGCTACGGGACAGGGTTTGCCCACGGCAGGTTCGGTCTTTGTCAGCGTGAATGATCATGATAAAGATGAGTTGCTGCCTATTGCCCGGGATTTGTCCGACCTTGGTTTTTTATTGCTGGCCACCGGCGGAACGGCACGTTTTCTGGAGAGCAATAACATAGCTGCAGCGACCATTGCCAAAGTTGGTGAAGGGTCTCCTCATATTGGTCAGGTCATTCGTGATGGTGGGGTTCAAATGGTGATCAATACTCCCTTGGGCAAGCAAAGTCGTTTTGATGAAAGTGCCATCAGGAGAGAAGCCCGGCGTACGGATATTCCCTGCATTACAACTTTGTCTGGGGCTAAGGCGGCTGTTGATGGGGTTCAGGCTGTGAAGAAAGGGCTTGTTGGGGTTTCTGTTTTGCTGGGGTTGTGATTTTAGGATTTCCATCATGAACCCACTCATTTAAAAGATCCACATCTGTGATTCCCCGTTATTTGTTTCGAAGATCAATTTCAAATTGCTCGTAATGATAATCTCGAAGAGCAACTTCACTAAATCAATGCGCAGTTGCGGGTTCATCTCGAAATGAGTTTATTTCAAGAAGTACCACATGGGGTTTTGGTGAGAGTGGTATTGTTTTAAGAAATTTTTCCCAGAGAGAGATATCATGATTCATGGCACTGATGGATACCTGCCTAATTGGGATGCCCAGTTCAAGGTTTCACATTATTCATGCAACACCACAAACTACCTGCAACCACAACTCGAGTTCCTGTTGACCAACCAACAAACTGATTGCCATTTCGTCCCACAAATCTAAATGGATTGTGCCTCAGAGATACTGATTGTTCAGAGAAACAGACAAGATTATTGAGAAAAGGTAGTTCGAGTGTTGAATTAGAGCCGAGGCAAATGTGGGGGATGCCTCTTTCAATTAACACATTATACAGCAATTAAAAACCAGTGTAGAGGAGTTTGGATATGGGAACCCAATTACGGCTCGGATTTGCCATGGGTGGGGGCGTTTCTTTAGGCACATTTTGCGGCAGCGCCTTGGGCGAAGCCCTCAAAGCGGTGATCATCGACGGAAAGGACAAAAACGGAGACCCTTTTGATAATATCGTGGTAGATGTTTTCAGTGGAGCAAGTGCTGGCTCTATGTCCTTGGCGATCATGCTCCGCAACCTGGTCCATCGAACTCCTTCACAAAACAGCAAGGCCAAAACAGCTCTCCAACAGGAATTCGGTTCAGATTTTATAAATCTCACTCAAAAAAAACAACGCCAACTTATTGCAGCTCAGGTCGTTCAGGATATCCAGGAAGAAGTCTGGGTACGGGAGATCAATCTGGAGAAATTGATGTCAGGCCCAGGTATGGAGACTACTGCCGGTCTGGTGAACCGTCGGGCAGTCGAAAAAATTGCATCCCGGTATCTGGATTTTCCCGAGGGTGTGAAACTTACTGGACGACAGCTACTTGGCAATCGCGTGCTCTTTGCCAGCACGATTTCCAACATGACCCCCATCATCGCCGATTCCCGCGGCGAATTCGAAATGCATGAGGTCGGATACCTCGGTGCCGCAGATGGAATGACCTCCAAAATTCACCGCGAGTTGCGGGTTTTTGATTTAAATTTTGACGATACCACATCCACTAATCGCAAACAAAACGAAGAGCATCCAGGACGTTGGTGCCGGTACCACAATGGTCCCAAAAACAAGGACAGCCACAACGGTATCGGTGACCTGCGCGAGCGCCGCTGTTGGGCAAAAATTGCAGCGACGTCAATAGCTTCGGGCGCTTTTCCAGGAGCCTTCGAGCCCGTTGTCCTGGAGCGGCGTGACTACGAATTCGGAGGAAAGAATGGCTTTTGGCCCAAGCAACTTGCAAGCCGCGATCGCCATCCGTTCACCTATGTCGACGGAGGAACGTTCAACAACGAACCAATTCGTGAAGCCTTCCGTATGGCTTCATTCATGGATGCCTGCA
>JAAEOA010000267.1 GCA_024223715.1 bacterium
GGTTGCAGGATAACGCTTCCCGGCCCTTTTTGGTTTCCAGGTTCACCCGCACGGATTTGCCGGCGATCTTGGCACCGGCCACTTTGGTTTGCATTTTGAAATTAAGGCCCTGACGCTTGAGGACCCGCTGCAGTTTACGACCCACCTGACCATCCAGGGTAGCGGCAATCTTAGGCAGCATTCCAATTACGGTTACCTTTGCACCGAGGCGCAGCCACACCGAGCCCAGCTCCAATCCGATATAACCGCCGCCCACGATGCCGAGGTGTTTGGGAACGGCATCAAAATTTAAGGCTTCACGGGAGCTGACAATATGGTGTCCGTCAAACTCAAGACCCGGTAGCGATACCGGCCCACCGCCGGTGGCCAGGATGATCGCGTTGGCCTGCAAGCTTAAACGCTCACTTTTTTTAGCCCCTGGGGAATTTTGCACCACCTCGACGCGATCCGATCCGGCCAGTTTGGCCGTGCCGTGGATGATTTCGATTTTATGGCCTTCAAGAAGCCGTTTGACGTTTGCGGTCAGCTCCTGAACAACCTTTTCCTTGCGGGCCATCATGGTGGGCAGATCCAGACCTACCCGGCCGGTCTTGATGCCGTGAGCGGCGAAATGTTCTCGGGCCAGGTGATAGTATTCACTGGAATCCAGCAGGGCTTTGCTGGGTATGCAACCGACATTCAGGCACACGCCGCCCAGGCGCGGTTCTTTTTCGATGCAGGCGACCTTCAGGCCGAGCTGGGCGGCGCGAACCGCAGCCACATATCCGCCGGGACCACTTCCTACGACTACCAGATCGTACTTTTCTTTATTAGCCATCATTGCATCCTTCAGATGTACAATAGTAGGTTTTCAGGCAACGTCAAAGTAGACTCTAACCGACTCAGATAAAAGCAATTTGCTTTTCTGAAAACGGACTTAAAATCCCAAATCCCAATACTCAAATTCCAAATAATGTCCAAATCCGAAAACTCAATAACCTAAACATTCCAGTAACCGTTCACAGGTTCAGGGGTTCAAGATTCCATTCTCCTCCCTGGACTGCATTTGGGATGCGTATTTACGA
>JAAEOA010000268.1 GCA_024223715.1 bacterium
CCATGCCGAAATAAGGCTTTTCGGAGCCTTCAGGAATATTTACCGGCAACTGGATAGCAACGGAATCAACGAATATTTCCGGGTCGGAAATCTCTTCAGCGGTTTCATCGCCCGGAGTACTTTGGGTGCGGTCATCCCACTCTAACAGGATGGCGATATGCTCATCATTATAGGCTGCACGGGCAGTAATAGTATCGTTGGATGGAGTAAAAAAACGCTCCTTGCCAACAATCTGGGGTACCAGCAAAAAGGTGGTTGGCACTCTTTGTTCCCATGAAGCATCGTCAGGTGAATCAGGTAGTGCACCTTCAATCCTGTCTGCCTTGACTACAGTGTTTTCTGCCGCAACAACCTTATCTGTTTTTGCCAGCGAGTTGACATAGTTGGCGACATGCCAGCGCTGTTCGACACTGAGTCCTTTTTCGCTGGCTGGATCGCCAAAAGCAGGCATTTGCGTACCGGGGATTCCGGTGCTGATACGTGCAAAAATGTCCCGTTGGTCGTTACTGGCGCGAAAAGTCCATGGCTTGGTCAGGTTCCTGGGCCAGGTGCGATATCCCGAATCATCTTTCAAACCCTTGACAGCATCCCCCTTACCCTCTTGCCCGTGGCACTCAGCACAACGGTCACCATCCAGAAATAATTCTTTACCTTTTGCGATGCTTTCGGGTGATGATTCGATCTGAGTACCATAGTCCATATCCGCACCCAACTCCTCTTCTTCAAGGCCAGCCAGGGTTTTGATATACAACACCAGATCCCACATTTCCTGCTCGGA
>JAAEOA010000269.1 GCA_024223715.1 bacterium
CGCTCCCTTGAGCACCTGTCGTCTGGTTAGGGATAAATTTTTGCTCATGATTACCTCCTTGGTTGAATTTAGCTTTATTGCTGGTTCTCCTCGATGAAGTCGAGCACATCTTCAAAACGGATTATGGCCGCATCCAAAACAAACAATGAATATTTCTTGTTGTGGACGCCGTTGCCGTATTGAACAAAATTGAGGTTCTCCTTTCCTTCTGCCATCATTTTTTTTGCCTCGGCCAATTTGGGCTCGGAGAGTTTGGCCTCGGTCAAAGCATCCAGGGCTTCTTGTTCAACTTCTTTTGTGAATTTTATTTCGCGTTCAAGATCTGCCTTCCATTCATCGAGCAGGTTTTCACGGCCCTTGTGGCAGGCGACACAGGATTTGGCAGAGGCCTTAAGTACCTTTTCACCCTTGGCCGTAATCTGGCTTTCCAGGTGGCACGCCATGCAGGTGGCGCTCACCTTGAAGTGAAAACCGGGTGTTGCAGGTACATCCTTGCGTTTCAACCCCTCGGCCAAAAGACGTTGAAGACGGTGAGGCTGAGGATGGCACGCCATGCAGCTGTCCGCTATAAACTGGTTTTGCATCAGTTTCTCATTTGTGGATTTTGGGTCAGGCGACTTGACAAGCGCTGGCTGTTTTAAATCGGCTTTTTTGTGCATGATGGGTTGGTGGCAGTCGAAGCAGCGTGCATTTTTAATGGTGACATGTTTTTCATGCATCAATTTTTTGTTCTCGACTTCTTTGAGAGCTTCTGTCTGGTCGTGACATGAAAAGCAATTCTCCTTCTTGATATTGCCCGCTCCAAGAACGAGAGCCGTTTTGAGAATACCTTTTTCGTAATAAGCCTCGTACCTCGCCCGGCCTGAAGCCTGAATGACCTCGTAGTGGCAACTGCCGCAGGAAACATTTGCATCTTTTAAAATCTGATGGGTAATCGGTTTTTCACCTGAGGTCTGGATCGGCTTCTCGGGCAGTTCGTGGCACAGCTCGCATTTGCCCCGGCTTTCGTTGAACTTGACATTTTTAAAATGGCAGAGATGACATGAAGCCTTGGTCACCTCGAATTTTTTTTTATCGGATTCGTGCTGGTGGCAGGAAACGCAGTTGACCATCTGTCCTTCAATTTGTTTCTTTTTGTCGAGATGCGGTTCATGGACAAATACCACCTTCTCGGTGAACTTGATTTTCTTGGTTTTGAATTTATCGTCCGGCTTTCCGTGACAGGCGGCCGTCATACAACTGGCATCGGCAATTTGGGGTCTCGTTCTGATGGTATCGCCGCCCAGCGGCAGGTAAGAAAAATGCCCCGGTGGTTTGGCAGGGATGTGACTGGCATTGGTTACGCTTTCAGTTACCACATTTGGGGGTCTGCTCGCTGAAGCCGCGGGCGGATAGTGGCATTCGACACAGCCGAATTTGTTGTGTTTGCCCTTTTTCCACAGCTCGTATCCTTTTTGAACCACCCCCGGATAGGTCAACACGTGGCAGTAACCGCAAAAAAGCTGGGGCTGTGGCACATCCGGCGGAGGCAAATCCAATTTTAGCTGCGTTTCTTCA
>JAAEOA010000270.1 GCA_024223715.1 bacterium
CTTAATACTCTTGAGTGGTTGCTCGGGCGATTCCACAACTCAGCCTCTGCCTGATCCGGAGTTTGAACCTCTGACACCGGTGAACCCTCAACCGACCGGCGACCGGCTGTTTGGCATTACCGTTTCGGAAAGCAGCCTGGGCTTTTCCTCAGATTTTGCCGTGGCCCAGCAAGCGGGAATCCAAACCGCTGAGTTGGCTTTGGCCTGGGACGCAGTGGAAACTTCTGAAGGTGTTTACCAGGACCCGGACGGTCTGCTGGCCGCAACTTCATTCTACGCAGGCCACGGAATCAAGGTTATGCTCACTTTTGCAGTCATCAATACCTCCCAAACCACAACTCCGGCGTATCTGGACGGTTTGGACTGGAACGATGCAACCCTCATGACCGCCTTCAACAACATGGCCAATTTTGTGCTGACCACCCTTCCTGATGAAGTGCAGCTGGCGGGAATTTCCATTGGCAATGAAGTCAATTACATTTTGCAGGGCGACGAATGGACCCATTACGGAGAATTTCTTGCTTCGGCCATGAGTAACATTGCTGAGTTTGACGCCACCTTAAAAGTAGGGGTCAAAACCACAGTCCACGATGGTCTCTTTGGCAACGATGGCAACCGCATCAAAACTCTGAATACCGATACCGATGTTGTCATGCTGAACTATTACCACATGGACGGCCAATACCAGATCCGCCCGCCATATCTGGTACACAACGAATTCAATAACATGGTTTCTGAATTTCCCGGCCGAGATGTGTGGCTTACCGAGGTGGGTTTTCAATCGGGAAGTGAGCATTGCCAGAGCAGTGAAGACTTGCAGGCCTCATTATTCCATGAAATGTTCACCGCTTGGGATACTTATCGTTATTCCATCAGTTATGTGATGATCGACTGGCTGCACGATGCTTCGGAGGTCCAAATTGCTGAATGGGCCGATTACTACGGATCGTCCGACCCCGCTTTCCTGGAATATCTGGGAACTCTGGGTGTTCGCACTGCCGATGGCGAAGACAAAAACGCCTGGATTCAAATTAAGGTTGAAGCCAACGCCCGGGGTTGGATTAACCCAGCACCAGCCTTTGCAAACAAGACAACTTCAAGGAGTCAATAATGAACTCGCCCCATAGCAATTTTGCTCCTTTTGCCAGCAGCATGGAAAAAGAAGGCCTGCCCGAAATAGTCATCCGGACATTCGAGCATTACTACGACCAGCTTGCCGCCGGAGAAACGGGGCTGATTCCTGAATCGGATATCGAACCGGTGGCAGAACTTCCCGATACCGACAGTCTTTCCGAAGACATGATTGCCGCCGGTAAAGAAGCTCTGCCCAAAGCCCTGCTTTTGAAACTCAACGGTGGGCTGGGAACCAGCATGGGGTTGCAAAAAGCCAAGTCTCTGCTGACGATAAAAAACGGCCTCACTTTTCTGGACATCATTGCCAAACAGGCCACTGGAAGTGGCATCCCCTTAGTTTTGATGGACAGCTACAGCACCAGCGAAGACAGCCTGGCTGCCTTAAAAAAATATGACGATCTGCAAGGTGAAATTCCCTTGGATTTTCTGCAACACAAAGTGCCAAAAATTGTGCGCGAAGACCTCAGCCCAGCTCACAGCGACAACAATCCCGACTTGGCCTGGTGTCCGCCCGGACATGGTGATATTTATACAGCTCTGGTCACCAGTGGTATGCTCGACAGCCTGTTGAAAAAAGGTTTCCGGTACGCTTTTGTTTCCAATTCGGACAACCTGGGCGCAGTCATTGACCCAGCCATCCTGGGATATTTTGCCAGCCAAAAACTGCCCTTCATGATGGAAGTTGCTGATCGCACCGAAGCCGATAAAAAAGGTGGTCACCTGGCCCAGCTTCCCGGCGGTCAGTTGTTATTGCGGGAGTCGGCCCAGTGTCCATCTGAAGACGAGGCTACTTTTCAGGACATCAGGCGGCACAGGTTCTTCAATACCAATAACTTGTGGATCAATCTCGAATCTCTGAAGACCATACTGGACGAACGGGACAACATTCTGGGCCTTTCCATGATCTGCAATAACAAAACCGTCGACCCCAGGGACAAAGCTTCAACGCCTGTTTATCAGTTGGAGACAGCTATGGGATCGGCCATTGCGGTCTTCGAAGGAGCCGGCGCCATCCGCATCAACAAGTCGCGTTTCGCACCTATCAAAAAGACCAACGACCTGCTAGATGTGCGCAGCGACAACTACATTCTGACCGACGATTTCCTGGTGATTGCCAATCCCCAGCGAAAGCTGCCCAGGGCTTACATTGACCTGGACCCAAAATTTTATCAGTTTGTTGATGACTTCGAAGCCCGATTCCCCCAAGGAGTGCCTTCTATGGTGCAATGTGAACGCCTTATCGTGCGCGGCGATGTGCGGTTTGGCCATGGCGTGGTTTTGAAAGGAAATGTGACGATTGAAAATTCAGGTGAGGACCCCCTGATAATACCTGATGGCACAGAAATCTCCGGTAAATGGGAAGGGCTCGAATAAACAACCATGGCCATACTTGAACTCAAGGAATTGACCCTCTCATTGGGTGGTCCTCCCATTCTGCAGAACATCAACCTGCACGTGGAAAAAGGCGAACGCATTTGCCTGCTGGGCCGCAATGGCGAAGGCAAGACTACGTTGTTGCGTCTGCTGAGCGGTGAATTGAAACCAGATTCAGGCGAAGTGATCAGCAAAAAAGGTGTACGGGTGGGCATTCTTCCTCAGGAAGTGCCCATGGATCTGGAAGGCACGGTGAGTGATATTGTTGCCGATGGCCTGGCTAAATACCGTCCGGGAGAATCAGAATGGGATTCTTTGCATCTTGTGCAGCAAACCCTGACCCGGGCTCAACTCGATGGTGATGCACCTTTCAAAACCCTCTCCACCGGCAACAAACGTCGCACTCTTCTGGCCCGGGCTCTGGTTATTGAACCTGATATTCTATTGCTCGATGAGCCCACCAACCATTTGGACATCGACGCCATCGACTGGCTCGAAGGGGAATTGAACCGCTTCAAAGGCACTCTGTTTTTTGTCACCCACGACCGGGCTTTTCTGCGTCGGTTGGCCCAACGAATTCTGGAGCTGGATCGGGGCAATATTCGCGACTGGACTTGCGATTTTGCTACCTTCCTTACCCGTCGTGATGAATACCTGCGGACCGAAAATGCTCAACGGGCAGAATTCGACCGCAAATTGGCTGAAGAAGAAGTCTGGATTCGCAAAGGTGTTCGTGACCGTCGCACCCGCAACGAAGGTCGGGTTCGTGCACTGCAAAAAATGAGATCGGAACGTGCTGACCGCCGGGAGCAAGCTGGCGGCGCCAAAATCCAACTTCAGGATGTTGAAAAAAGCGGCCGGCTGGTTATGCGAACCCGCGATTTAAGTTTCTCCTGGGGCGACAAAATCATGGTCGAAAAATTAAACACCATGATAATGCGTGGCGATAAAATTGGCATTCTTGGCCCCAATGGTTCTGGTAAAACCACAATGTTGCGCCTTTTGCTGGGGGAACTTCAACCCACCGGTGGTGAAATCCATGAAGGCACAAAACTCAAAATTGCCTACTTCGATCAGCAACGATCTCAGCTCGATGAAACCCAGACTGTTTTGGAAAATGTGAGCGGTGGCAATGACACGGTGCTTTTTAATGGGCGTTCTCTGCACATTGTCTCCTATATGCAAAATTTCCTATTCACTCCCGATAGGGCTCGCTCACCCATTACCCAACTCAGTGGTGGAGAACGCAATCGCCTGCTGCTTGCCCGTTTGTTTACCCAACCGGCCAACCTCCTGGTTATGGATGAGCCCACCAACGATCTGGATCTGGAAACTCTGGAGCTTCTGGAAGAAATTCTGATCGATTTTGATGGCACCATGTTGCTGGTCAGTCACGATAGAGAATTTCTGGATAATGTTGCAACCAGCACTTTGGCTTTGGAAGGCAACGGTGTTGTGACCGAAACGGTTGGTGGATATTCCGACTGGGACAAAGTCAGTAAAGCGGCCAAGGCAGCCAAAATGAAAGCCGCCCAGCCGACCAAAGCCGTTCAGAAAAAAGAAAAACCCAAAGGCCCGCGCCGCCTCACTTTCAAAGAAGGCAAAGAGCTTGAGGTTTTGCCCAAAAAAATTGAAGACTGGGAAAGCGAACAAGCAGCCCTGCATGAAGATCTGGCTGATCCCAGACTCTACCAGGAAGCACCCGAAAAAGTTAAAACCATTCGCACTCGCCTGGATGAACTTGAGTTGGAGCTGGAAACGGCCTACTCCCGCTGGGAAGAATTGGACTCCATTTAAATGCTGTTACTCTTGAATACGACCAAAACCATGAACCTGGGTGCCGAAATACCTGCCCGGCTGAAAACCACCAAACCAAAACAAATGAACCAGGCAAAAACTCTGGCGGAAGAAGTGGCCCAACTCAGTCGCCCGCAGTTAATTAAACTGATGGGACTGAGTGAAAAGCTGGCCGATGAGACCCGAGTCAATGCAGCTCTTTGGGGTAATGAAGCACGGCATTCCATTCCTGCTTTGTTCGGATTTACGGGTCTGGTCTATAAAAGTCTTGATGCTGGCAGTTTTAATGCAGCCCAACGAAAAGATGCTCAAAAAAGAGTTCGTATTCTTTCAGGGCTTTATGGTGTTTTGCGTCCTTTTGATTTGATTGAAGCCTATCGCCTGGAAATGGGACAAAAGCTGGCTGTGGGGCAGGCAAAAAACATAGTGGCTTTCTGGAAAGAAGACCTGACGGCCTGTTTGAATGAAGATTTAAAACAAGGCGAAGTCATCATCAGTGTGGCTGCCCAGGAATACATGAAAGCACTGGATCCAAAAAAACTGAAGGGCCCGGTCATTTCCCCGGTTTTCAAAGAACGGCGAGATGATGGCAGTTTGAAAACCGTGTCCGTTTACTCAAAAAAAGCTCGTGGTGAATTGATAAAATTTGTCCTGAAGAATAAAGCCAAAACCCCGAAAGACCTGCTTGGGTTTTCAGCCTTGGGATGGGAAGCTGCGGAAGAACCACCCGAAGCAGGACCATGGTTGTTCACCCGTCCGGTCAGTGGTTAGAGAAATCCAGGCCTAATTTAGGCAATTAGGATGAGGCCAGGCCTACCAGCCTTCTTCATAATAATAATCAAATTCCGAGAGAACTTTTTTGGTGAATCCCCAAGCATCGTTGTAAGACAAACCGCTGTCATCGGGGATTACAACCTTAATGTATAGCTCTTCTGCAAAGCGTACTTTCAACTCGGCCAAATGAGTGAAAAGCTCGTCCTTGGGTAAGGGACGCCAGGTATTGCTGCCAATTTCCTTCAACAGGTATCGTTCAACATCATCAGTTTTCAAATATTGAACAGAAACAACCTGTTTGCCCAGGGAACTGCGTGCCGGCCGAACCAGTTTCAGGTATTTATCTTCCAGAGAGGAGAAGTCTTTGCGTTGCCGGGCCAAGGCTAATTCCAGATCAGTTTTCTGGTCAGTAAGAACAAGCATGGTTGTTTCGTTTTCTTCCAGCTGGCTCAATAGCGCGGCTATTTGAAGACTCAGTTCCCGGTTGCTGCGCTCGGCTTCGTCGCGGATGCCACCAATCATGGCCTGGGCGTTTTCCAGTTGCTGGTCTTTTTTCACCATTTGCATACGAATAAGGCGCAGGTTTTCCTGCAGTTCCTCTTTCTCACCCGAAAGTCTGGCAATAGCCGCCGCTTTAATATCCAGGTTGTTTTCCAGCCGTTGCATTTCATCGCTCAATAAAATAATTTCCATGCGGGCAGATCGAACCGCCTCTTCCAGGTCGGTATTGCGCAGACGCAGATCGGCCAGAACCTGAACATTCTGTTGCAACTGTTCTGCACTTTCGGCCTGCATGGCCCGACTCAACCGAATCTGGTTAATCAGGTCTGAATTTTTAATGATCACCACAACCATGGTCAGCATAAAAACCATCAAAATAACGGTCATAATGTCGGTGAAAGAAGGCCACATGGTGTGGTCAGATGATTGACCATCCTGATTAACCCGAAGGTCGGAAAAGCCACGAAACTGGTGCATTAGCGGCCCCCGTCGTCAAGCCTGAAGCCGGCAATCAGAGCGGTTCGCAAAGCTTCCAGTCGGTTGAGCGATTCCTCCAGGTTTGAATTCTGTTTGTTCATGCTCTCGAGCATGGCCTGATCCAGTTCACTGGTTTGTTCCTGACGGGGCTGGCGCAACGCTTCTTCAATGCCACCAAGGCCATCCCGCATTTCATTAACCAGCAATTTAACATCGTTAACCAGCAACTTGGTCTGGCGATTAATGGCGTCCGGCTCGTAGGTAAATTCGGGTACCATATATACTAAAGCCGCACGTTCCACCTGGCTGAATACCCAGGTTTGCAGATCGTTCAACCGGTGGTAGAAAAATGTGAAAAAGAAATAACAGACGATGGCCGTTGCGGTGGTGGTCAGGGCTGTATTCATGCCTAAAAGTAAAAGCCCCATGCCAGCATCCGGAGACGAAGCCTGAAGCACATCGCCCGCTCCAACAAGGGCAAAAATAAGGGAACTGACCGTGCCAAAAACACCTGTGAGAATGAGCACATTGTTTACAAATCGGGGGAAGCTCTGATGAAGACTTTCTTCGGCAACCATGATGGCGCTAATGGCGCCGTGATCAACCGGACCGCCTCCGTTAAACAGATCGCGAATAGTTCGATAACGGTCTGCCAGAAGGCCCTGAGCATGGGGCGAGTCGAAAATTTCAGCACTCCACTCGCCTTCCTGGCGGCGCTTCATGTAGTCGCTGATTTGCATTTCCTGCACCTGGTAGTGCTTGATGGCCCTGAACAGCTGAGCCACACCCAAAAGAAAAAGAAGGAAAATTATTCCATTAAGGACCAAGGGTCTTGGATCGCCCAGGGCCCACTGCATTACGGTCTGAAATTTTAGGGCCAGAAGAGTAGCCAGAGCCAGAAAAGCAACGGCAAAAACGATACCCATTTGAACGAGAATTTGTCGACTTTTACTGCCCATTATTCAGATTCCTCCGCAATTCAGGTGTCTCGTCAAGAAAAGACAATACGATAAAATTGCCAATGAGTTCCAGCACAGATTCTGCATGGCAAAAAAAAAGCGACCGAAACAGAGTTCGGCCGCTCAATTTTGAAATGGGCAAAATGGCTATTTTACAGCTGCCACCAGATTGTCTCTCATATCATCATCGGCAGGTTCTTCGCCGAACCAGACGGTCCACAGGGCTTTCATAAATTCCGGGTTTTTGATGGTACCCAATTCTTCACCGTTCAGAGTGGTGACCAGACCGTCTTTGGGAGTGTAGGAAAAAATAATTACATCGAACTCTTCAGCATCGCGTGTGAAGAAGCCCAGGAAAGTATCCATGTCACTCTGGAAGGCGCTCATGTCGTCGTAATTGTCTTCAATTACTTCACTAAAGGCGTTTTTCAGTTTTTTGTTGCTGAATCCGCGGGTCAAATCCATTTGCAGCATTTTTGGGGCGTCCAGGTTGAGCAGGCCCGTGGCTTTGTCTTCGCCGAGGTTACTGCCTTCAGCCATGTACGAAACAATGGTGTAAACATCCACTTTGAGGAATGTCTTTTCGCGCAGGGCCACACCCGTGGTTACCAGGTTGTGGCCGCTCATGGAGACAGCATCGTCATAGGTTTTTTCAGTGTCGGGTTCGGTGATGGCCATGGCTGTCAAAGGCAGGGCGATCAGAAAAAGGAGAGTCAAAAGGGTGATGCGTTTGCAGGTGTTCATGGGTTTTGTCCTCGATGGGGTGATGGGCTGCGCAGCCCATGGATTTTTATTGATGGGGTAGACTAGCATGAGATTTTGCTGGGGTCAAATGATGGAATGGGGGGGAGGAATGGCTGTGGCCTTGCCTATGAAGCAAGGTCGGCGAAACCATTAATGGAATGAGTATCTAGGCCGATCTTTAGTTAGATCCTTTGTTACAGAGAGACAGGGGAAATAGATTGTCCGACAAAGGAAACCAACTTTAATGGGCCGAACAATTTTCATCATTCTCATTCTGATATCTGCAGTTTCAGCAGCAGCTGAAGAGTACTCCACAATGACCGAAAGTTCGATCATGGGGCGCAATTTTGGTTTGCCTTCAGCAGGCGGTCAGGGCGAACTGACGGTATTGATGGAAACCGCCTTCTTCTTCAAAAACCTGGAATTGTTCAATCTGGATCATGCACTTGGTGAAACCTTCACTGGCTACCGAATACCCATTCGTGCCGGCTACAAACCCCGCAAAGATTTAGCCCTGGAACTGGGAGTCATGCTTGGTCACGATTTTGGCGATCAGGATCGCTTGAACGCAACGGCTCCAGTGGTTCGCCTAATGTACGAGCCCACTTCAAAACTGTACGTCATAGCGGGCACCCTGCTTCCTACTCACTGGATTTGTGACGCCTTCCTGGACGATTCCCAAAAATTCCGCAACGATGTGGAACAGGGTTTCCAGCTGCGAGCCAATAAAAATTGGCTGAAAAACGACACCTGGATCAACTGGCGAGTTCGCGAAGGAGAGGTTTCCGCCGAGGAATACGAAATCGGTATGAGTCACCAATTCAGAATGTTGGGCAATGTTTTACACCTGGACGGCCAGTTCATGTGGACTCACGCCGGCGGCCAGGTTAGCTCAAGGGGTCGCATCGAGCAGAACCTGCTTTACCTTTCCGGGGCCTCGGTGGGAACCGGTGAACCGTTGGGCTTCTCAGCCTGCCAAGACATCAGGCTCAGCTATCGCTGGATGTACAGCCGCGAGGAAAATGACCACACCGATCTGGCCAAAGGTTACGGCCGATCCTTCAGCGCCCATTCCGATTTTCGCATTCAGCCCTATTTCGTTATTCGCGCATTTGCCGAGGTTTTTAACGGAGATGGTTTTGTCGCCACTCTGGGCGATCCTTTATTTCAATTGGACGAATACAACCAGATTGGCTGCAATCTTCTGTTCAACGTTGCCGACAATCGGTTGCACATTGAAGCAGGTTTTGTCAAACAGTACACCGCAGATGATGTCAATCTGACCTACCAGTTGAGCATGGTTTGGAACGACGGTTTCAGCCTTGGACGCATAAAAAGCATTCACTAGTTTCTGGGTACGGGAATTTTCTTTCCTTCATTGTCAATGTTCACAAAAGTAACCATGGCCGAGGTGACGGCAACGTTTTCACCGTTGTCGCGCTGAGTAGCCTCCACACTAACTTTGATGGTGATGGAGGTATTGCCGACTTTCACCACTTCAGTATAAAAACTAACCAGCTCGCCCACCTTCACCGGCTGATGGAATTCAACCTTGTCCATGGCCACAGTGGTTACCTGGCTACAACCGGCCCTGATGGCAGCCACCGCACCAGCCTGATCAATATGACTGAGAATGACACCGCCAAAAATAGTGCCGTGGTAGTTGGTATCGCGGGGCATCATCAGAACGCGGATTGCTGCGTCTCGGGGACAATCACTCATGTTCGTAGGCTCGTTTCCGGTCAGAGGTTTGAAAAAATGGACTCTTATGGTTATTCTAGGCAGGCAAATGCAAATCAGCAATGAAATAGTCCTGTCTTTCCATGAATTGAGCGTAATGTCCAACCCTTCAGCACCCCAACGCAAACCAGGCGACAAAAGAGAAGCCATGGAATTGGCCCAAACCGCCAAAGCCCGTTTTGAAACCACAGAACTGGCCGTGGAAAAATATGGTCTGGAACTGGACCGGGTTTCTGTTCTGGGCGATTCCATCCTGGACCAGATTCACCGGGGAAGTCAGCAGGAAAATGTTTTGTGGGTTCTGGAAATTTCCCTGGCCATGATTACTGCCGTGATGGCGGTTAACAACGAGCCGTTGCCTGTTTCCCAGCAAGTGGATCCGGCTAGTTTTGCTATGAGTGTGCTGCGGGATATGGCTCACGATGCCCGGGAGCAAGGACTCAGTTGGCAAGAGTTGGAAAAATGCGCCGCCGAAGTTTTGCGCTCAGCCGATGAGTCGGGCCACAACAATGCTGAAGCTTATTGGGCTTTAAACCGGGCCACTGCCCAGCTTGAATTGGCCTGGGCCAGAGACATGGCCAAAGAAGATTAACCGAAGAGTCTTCTACCCGGAAAGCAAATC
Organism: bacterium; assembly: GCA_024223715.1. GTDB lineage: Bacteria > Krumholzibacteriota > Krumholzibacteriia > LZORAL124-64-63 > LZORAL124-64-63 > LZORAL124-64-63. The sequence goes on from JAAEOA010000270.1 coordinate 10,123, forward strand.
CGGCTGGGAATCCATCAGCCTGTTGCCCAAATTCCGCAAACAAACGGTGCGCCTGTAATACACACCCTGTACAGATTCCAGGCCCATGCGTCTGCGCAAAGTTTCCATGTTCAGATTTTCAAAATAGAACCCCCGCAAAAGCCTGCGACAAGCCTGATCTAATCCATTTATGGCACTTTTGAGCAAGGAACTGGCTTCTGATTCCATAAGGTGGTCCAAAGGGGAGCAGTCTTTGTTGGCGATCCAGTCGGCCAAAGGTTCGATTGCCGTTTGGGGTCGACGCTTCTGCTGGTTGAGAATGTTACGGCAACGATTGCGGGCAATGGTGATGGCAAAGCGGATCAAATCGCCATCAAAGCCACCATCACGTCTAATGTGATTAAAAACAGCAGTAATTGATTCCAACAGCACATCGTCTTCTTCCAGGCGACCTCTTTCCAGAAAAAGGTTGACCGAAATTTTTAAATGACCTTGTAATATTTCAAACAGAGCCTTTTCGCTGCTGGGGTTGCCGGCAACAATTCCGTCAATCAGTTCTTTCATTGGTTCGTCAATCTCCCAAAGAGATGAGTGTGATAGCAGAATTTACAATGGGAGTATTTTCCCTTAAACGAGAGCAATTGTGTGTGATACTATCTGTTCAGAAGTCGATTGTCTACTCAACGATGAAAATACGCTTGGAGCTTTGATGAAGATTTCCGGTAAGCTGCAGTTTTTTCTTTTGAGCCTGCTTGTGGTGGGTTGTTTTTCAGAAAATCCTTCTCCAACAATACAGGCCTTTCAGGATGTCCTGTCACCCGATTTTCCTCTGGATTTGACGACAATTCCACTTTCCGATGAATTGTCTCAAGCCATGACCGAATCTTTTAATGCCATTTCTTCCAAAGCGAATGACGACCCTCGTTTCACGAACCTGCGTTTGCGCGATCAATTGGTTCTGGGCATCCAACGCCCGGAAACACGGACTGAATACGGTGAAAAGCTTTATCAACTGCTGCATGAAAATCCTGAAGAATTCTTATGGCTGACTACTGCCATCAGATATGAGGGTGACCTGAATCGATATCGCGAGTTGGAAGAAATTCTGGCATCACCGACTTTTTCCGACACTCTGGGGGTCAATGGCGCTTTTGCTCAGGGCCTTATTCAGTACGGTTACACTTCCCGGGGCCGTTTTTACCGGCGAGCTGCCCAGGCCTCCGGTCTTTCCCCCATAAATGAATTGATGTTGAAGAGAAAGCTGGCCATGGTGAAGTCACGAGAGGGTAATCATCTGGCCGCCGTCAGGGATTTATTGCAGATCTTACCCCAGGTTCGAATTGAAGCCGGACCGCGTCTGGAAGTCGTTTACTGGTCATCCATTTCCATCTACCTGAAAAGAGCCGGTCGACTGGACGATGCCTTGCATGCCGCTGCCCTGGGTCTGTATCTTGCCCAGCAATCGGATAATCTTTTATACCAGGGCCTGATGAAAAAGAAACTGGCCGATTTGCTTTACGCCCGGCAGGAATTTGATGGGGCTCTGTTGCAATACAATCAGACTATCGCATTTGCCAGTAAGCACAACCTACCCTGGGTTAAGCTGAAATCGTTAGATTCTGCTGCGGAATTGAGTGGGAAACAGGGTCGTCCTGAGGTGGCGCTCCAATACGATCGCCGAACTCTTCAACACAGCTTGCGCATTAACAATACTCTGAATGCCCCCCGCAACATGATGAACATTGCCGACGATTTCATGGCCATGGGCCAGATGGATTCCTGCCTGGTGTATCAGCAAAGGGCCAGCCGCTGGATTGAACGGTATCCCAACGACGACAATGAAGCCCGGTTGCCATTTTTTCTGGCAGAATATTACTGCCATGTGGGCCAGTTCGACCTTGCCGATTCTCTGTTGACTCTGGTCAGTGACCAATCTTCAGGGGCAGGAGTGGCCCAGGATGAAATCAACATTTTACTTGGGCTGATTAACCGTGGCCTGGAAATGTCCCGACCGGATTTGGCCCTGCGTTCTTTGCAGCGTCTGGAAGAGCTGCGTCCCCTGGTTTTCGATCAACGGCCAGACCAGAATGTTTTGGCAGATGTGGAAATTGCCACGGCCAACTTGAACATGGCCCTGGGTGATTACCAACCAGCCCGTCAGGCATTGCAACGGGCCTGGACTCTGATCGAACAGGGGACCGGAATTGAAAAACAATGGCAGTACCATCGAGCATCTGGGCATCTGGCTGTTTTGCGGGGAGATTTAAAAGCAGCGGGTACTCATTTCTCTTCAGCCTTCGGTTTGGCTGAACAATGGGGACACCCAAACGAACTGGCCGAAAGCAGGAATCTGCTGGCTCGCATTCTTCTCTTGGAAAACCAAACTGCCGAAGTGCGAGATCTCTTTTATGATCAGGACCAGGATCCGTCTTTTGGTGGTAATTTCCGGGCCCGGTTAACCAATCTCTGGTTCCGGGGCCGAAGCTGGCGACAGGCAGGTGATCTTTCCCTGGCCCGAGCAGAACTTGAGAAAGCCATCGAATTGTCTACAGTTTTTTCGCCGGGCGATGTCATGGCCGGAGTTCATTTGGAGCTGGGGCAAACTCTCACAACCTTGGGGCAAAACAGCGAGGCTAGAGTCCAATTTGAAAAGGCGGAAAATCTTCTGAATTCAACCCGAACCCAAACTGCTGAGGGTTCGTTGATGCATTATCTGGACAATACCCGAAGGCAACTTTCCCAGGCATTTATTGGTTGGCATGAACAAAACAAATCTTCGGATAGTCATCTGCAATCTCTCTTGGTCGCCAACAAGGAATTGTTGCGCACTACCATGCCCAATGCTCCTGCAGTGGAGTCTGTGCAAGAGTTGGCCTCGCTTTCTTCAGTGAATTCCTGCACAGCGGTTTATTTGGTTGAAGAAGACAAAACCCGACTATGGGTGGGACACGCCGGAAATTGGGTGGTAGTTGATTTGCCATCCCGTCAGGATATTCAGACTGTCGCCGAATTGGTTATGGCGGATTTGAATCAACCATCTCGTCAACCGGATAAAAGAACCATGAAGAAACTGGGGGACATGCTGCTTTCTCCTTTGCTTCCTTATTGGTCTTCCGGCCAGGATCTAAACCTGGTTGCCGATGGCATTTTGCACAACCTTCCCTGGCCGGCTCTGATTATTTCTACCGATACTGAAAAATTCGCCATCGAACATGGTCCCATTGTTCGTTGGCCGGGTTTACTCAAAATTCAGGACCATCACTTACCAAATTTGCAAAAACCAGGATTGCTGGCTTTGGGTTACAACGGTTCGCAGTCAGAAAATGATCGTTTGAGTAACGCCGAAGACGAAGCCCGCCGGGTTGCCCGGAACTGGACCTGGGGAAAAGCTCATTTGCTTGTCGCTTCTGAAGCCACTGTGAGTGCCGTGGCCACAGCGCCCATGGATGAACTTTCGGTCCTTCACATTGCCTCTCATGCCAGAGTAAAAGAAGGCTGGTCTGCCGAATCGTATCTTCTGCTGGCCAATGACAGCAATGAGGAAGCTTTGACCGCAGCGAACATTCGACAAATGAACTGGCCCCGAGAGCTGGTGTATCTTTCAAGTTGTGAAGCTGGTCGCAGCCACCGTTCCGGCCGTGGCCTGATGGGCCTGGCCGGTGCCTTTCTTGAATCCGGGGTGCGAACGGTAATATCATCCACGGCGAAAGTGGATGACCGGGCGGGGCTCTATCTCGCAGAGCGTTTTTATCATCACTGGGGAATTTTGGAAACGGGACAACGACAAAACAAGGCGGCTGCTTTACGAGCTGCTCAATTGGACATGATTAAAAAGAACCAAGATTTTTCACACCCGTTTTACTGGGCTCATTGTCTGTGTATTTCCGGTGGATAAGGATCAGGATCGATAATAAAATCTTCCACTCCGTGGCCATTGGACAAACCCCACCGGGAAAAATGGGTGGTTTCAAACCGAAGCCCATGTCTGAGGTTTTCGCCATCTCGTGGGAAGATTTTTTGCCAATCCGAAATACAATAAACCCTTTGCGGATCAACTACTTGTTCAATAGCGCCATTATTTGGATTTATTGCTTCGGGCTGGGGTGTGTGGAACAAATGAAAAAGACCATAAGCTTCTTTTTCCTCTTCCCAAGGGGGCTGGCAAAATTCCATTTGCACGGGAATTCCAAATTCCATTCCATGGGGCTCTAGTTTGTAAATGGCCGGATTTGGGTTATTGTCACGGAGAGTGGGCACCATGAGAGTGAAAACAAAGGGCTCGGAATCGCTGGTGCAGCCTCTGGTGAAAGTGGCTTTAAATTCATATCCGTCAGGCCAGGATTCAGGGGTGCCGGACACCGTCGTGGTTGTGGTGGGGTCGATGACCGCGGTAAGGATATCCCATTCATCGTGATTGCTGCGTTCCCACAGTAAGGCCAGTTCTTCCTGAAAAAATGGAGGATCTTCCATGGGGATAGGGACATCTTTATCCTCAGCATGGCCGGAATTTTGGGGATTTAAATTTTCGGTAACATTCAGAATATCAACACTGTCGCAGGCCTGAAGTAAGCCCATCAGCATGAAAGCCAATAATACCAAAAGCCATTTTGAAGGGTTTTGTAAAGTCATTTCAAAGGCGCCTTTCAAGAGTCAGAAGAGCGGCATCCCAATTCCGCAGCCCCATCTGGGTTACTGGACAATAATTGTATCATATTCAGACCGGAAACTCAATCTTTGTTCGAACCTCGAATTCATCTCCGGTCAGTGGGTGTTTTACGTATTTCAACCTAGTGGCCAAAATGTTGGGCGAAAATACTCACATCTGTCAGATTGTTTTGACCGTCTCCATTGAAATCTACACATCGGTTGTAGGGCCCAAAAAATGCAGCCGAAAAGACAGATACGTCGCCAAGGCTGACTGAACCATCGCCATTAATATCTACAGAGTTTATGAAATGAGATTGTCCCAGTTGGGTGCCACTGATGGTGTCGAAATATTTGACCATTCCGTTCATTTCACAGCCACCAACAAAAGGGTAGAAAAAGACTCGGCCCAGACTGGTTACCTGGTATTCGTTGGGGAAGGGATAACCTGGGGCAGAGAATAACGAAGTAGCAGCCGCGCCGGAAAAGGTTAAATGAACTGACCAGTTGTCCACTTCCTGATTGTTAATGTCGTGGACTTTTCCCTCAATGGAAATATCGCCGGAAGGACACACTAAAATGTGGTTTGGGAAGCGGCAGTGGGCCGGGTCCGGTTGTGCCAAAGCAGCCGAAGCTCCTAGAATAAGGGTAAGAATAAGCATAGTTTTGGTTAGGGGAGTTAATAATTTTTTCATGGTTTTCCTCCAGGTTGTTTGAGTTTGTTTGATTTGAGAGTTGAGCGAGGGCTTCGACTCGCCCAGAATTTCGAAACCCTCATTCAGGGACGCTCATGCGGGGCGTCTCCTGTCATCAAATGGGGAACAAGGCAAAGGAGGGTTTTTCAAGAAAGAATCAAAAGATAACTGAAAAATCAGTGAGCGGCGGTCGTACGGGAGCGAAACCAGCCCAGAAGAATAAAAATAAGACCAGCCAAAGCCAGAAATTTGGCGACTAACGGAGCTGAAACCACACGATAAGCTACGAATGGTGCCGGGCCTTCCCGACTGAACTGAACGCTGATGGAACCCAGAGGGACCAAATCCCCAGGCACGGTTTTTACCACCACTCGGACTTCCTGGTTATGGGCCAGACCGTGTTCTTCAGCGATAGTAATAGTTGGCTGGCTACTGCTGGATGTCCACTCGTAGTCATCGCTGACACCAGTGATACGGACTTCATAAGAGGTGGCTCCAGGAACCTGGGACCATTTTAGTTGCGGTGTTTCCTGAAGAACCACTTCACCCTCAATGGGGCTGATGAATGCCGGGCCGGAATCGCCCCTCATTAAAGTTCGGTCCATTTGCCCGGGGGGAAGAATGAAAGCGAGGGCCAGGCTGGCTGCCAGGGCCAGAACTCCGGTCAGACCAAAATTAAAAGGAGGGCGCAGGATTTTGGCTTGGGCGGGATTTTGCAATTGGCCGTGCACGGCCAGAGTTAGGCGGCAGGAATCACAAATGGCCAGATGGTTTTCCAGGCGCGTGCGCAATTCCGGTTCTGTGTCCGGCATTTCCAGACGCCATATTTCATTGCCGGCCTCTGGCTGTACGCATTCAAAATCATTCACATTGTTTTGTTTTTCAGTCATGTTTTCTCTTTCAAGCAATGCCCATTTGCCTTTCACGTCTAGGGAACAACGGACTTGGTTTTTTTTCAAGAAAAAAGGTGGCTGAATAATTGGGCGTCAAAAAAACCAGGGCGACCGAAGCCGCCCTGGTTTGGATTTAGTTTGCCCGGAAAGATCAATCCATCATAGCCAGAGGACGGTAGGTCAGCTGAAAGATGAAAACGGTATCACGTTCTTCTTCCAGAAACTCATTGTCATAACTGGTACTTACAGGAATACGGGCACCCAGGTAGGGTGTGACAGGGCCAAACTTGTAAGAAACACCGGGATAAATATCCAGAAGGGTGCTTTTTTGCACCAATTCGCTATCGTACGACCAGTCCCCACCCGTTGTGTCGGTGGTGTGGGTATCGGAGTCACCATTTCCGGTGACCATCAGGCTACCGCCCAGATTGAACCAAAATCCTTTGCCGAACATGTAGCGGCCAAAAGCAGAAGCAACAAATTCATGCCCATTAGTGGTGTTCACCGTAGATGTTTCAGAATTGCCTGCAAAAATCTCACGGATGAAAACAGCTTCACCCTTAGCGTTTTTCCGGAACATGGCCGAAGCCAAAAAGCCAGTTTTTGCAGTGGATCGGGTGAATTGACCCCTTAGCATAAAATCGATGGAGCCGGTTCCGAGAGGGATTTTTACCTCATCTTCACCTTCAATATTTTCATGGTCACCAGTGGGCAACTTGACAGTGCCCTGGAATCTCAGCAGTTTGGAGGGGCCGGAGAACCGGTGGGTGTACTCACCATCGAGGCCAATATCGCCCAAACCGCTGGCGGTTTCTTCACCATTAAAATAGGTGCGGGTGCGCTCCACCACGTAGGGGATTCTACCTTTCATGGTGAATTTTTCCGAGAATCGGTAGCTGGGAGTCAGGCTGAATATTTTTTGTTTATCGCTGACTTCAAAATACCCGTTGACCCCAATGGGAGCTGAAGGGGCTACGAACCCGTCTCCGCCAATTTCCGGTGCTGGAGCAAAATCTTCAACTGTGGGTTGAATCAAAGGTGTTGTTGAGTAATCATCCACCTTATGATCTTCATCAATTTGAGCCACTGCGGGTGAATACAGGCAAACGGCAACTGTACAGGCCAGGAGTACAAGCAGGAAGCGACGTGGGGACAAACGCATGTGAGAACCCTCCAGGGAATATCTACCAGGTTGAGAAGTTGAAAATAGATTATCATGCTGGGGTTTCAAAACCAGCACATTCTTCGCGGAACCCAAAAAAGGAACGACAATGGACCAGAAACCCAAAAACGAGTTGGATTTTCTTCTGACAGCCAACCGCCTGAAAAACACCCCAAGAACCGGCTGGGCTGTTCGTGGAGTTTCCGATTTTGAAAGCGTTGCAGATCATAGCTTCGGCGTGGCTTTAACCGCCTTAACCATAAGTGAAATGATTGAGGGGAGTTTCGACCGGGAAAAAATTCTGACAATGGCCATCCTGCACGATCTGGCTGAAAGCGTGACGGGAGATTTATCCTTGGGAGGATCTCGTCTGTTACCCCAGGGGGCCAAGGCTGAAGCTGAAGAACGTGCCATGGAGGAATTATTGTCCAATATGGGGTTTGCCCAACGGTGGACCAGGGTTTGGCTGGAATTTGAAAACCTGGAAAACGATGAAGCACGCATTGTGCGTGATGCCGACCGGGTGGATTTATTAACCCAGGCTTTGGTTTATGAGCGCACAACCGGGACCGTTAATTTGGAAGAATTCTGGCAGTTTGCCCCGGTGAAGTCTTTTCACTTTGCCGAAAGCAGGGGCCTCATTGAACAGCTCCTGGAACGCCGACCCCGACAGAAATAAATCTATCGGGTCAGGGCTGAGGGCAGGGTGAGAATAAAATCTCTGATTTCGTCACGCACTTGCCGGTAAATATTAAGGGCCTCTTCTTCGGAGGGGGCGGTTTTGGCCAAGGCTGGCGGATCGTCGAAACTGTGCGGGAAGATGGTGGCTATGCCGGGAAAAGCAGGGCAAGATTGCCGGGCGTGATCGCACACCGTCACCACAAAATCAAAGGGTATTTCGAGAAGATCTTCTACCAGTTTGGAACTGTGACTGCTCAAATCAACCCCGGCTTCTTTCATGACTTTTACCGCGTTGGGGTTCATGCCATGGGTCTCCACACCGGCGGAGTAAGCTTCAAGGGAATCGCTTTTTAATTCTTTTGCCCAGCCTTCAGCCATTTGGCTGCGGCAGGAATTTCCCGTGCAAAGGAACAAAACTTTCAGGCGTTTTTCAATCACGAAAGCAACCCTTCAATATCATCAGGTGAAGGAACCTTGCCCGCGCATTTTACTTCACCATCGACAACAAGCGCGGGGGTGACCATGACGCCATAGCTGATGATGTCGTTAATCTCGCCAACTTTTCTCAGGGTGAATTCCAGACCCAGTTTTTCAGCGGCTTCACGGGTCAGTTTTTCCAGACGCTCGCATTTGTCGCAACCTGTTCCCAGTATTAATAACTCTTTCATGATGCATCTTTCGTTGGGGCCCTCAGGCCACGAGCGATCCGTAAAACATTCCCGCAATGGTGGACATGATTACCACCAGTGTCAAAAACACTCCGGTTTTTTTCATTCCCATGATACTGCGCAGCACCAGAATGCTGGGCAATGACAAGGCGGGCCCGGCGAGCAACAGGGCCAAAGCTGGACCTTGACCCATGCCTGCACCCAGCAAGCCTTGAAGAATGGGCACTTCAGTCAGGGTGGCAAAATACATAAATGCCCCTGAAACAGCGGCAAAGAGATTGGCTCCCAGGCTGTTTCCCCCCACGGCCCTGGCAACCCATTGGGAAGGGATTAAGCCTTCGTGGCCCGGTCGTCCCAGCAACAGACCCGCCACCAATACTCCCAGCAGAAGCAAAGGCAGGATTTGTTTGGCAAACCCCCAGGTTGCATCGAACCATTCTTTTAATTCGCCGCCGCTGGTGGTCAGAATGAAGCCAAGGGCAACAGTGGTCAGGGCAAAAATCAATTGCGGAGCAGGTAAGAAGAAGGTCAGGATGGCGCAACCGGCAGTCAATACAAGCAGCTTCCATGGTTTCAATTCAAACCAAACGGTCAGGCTGACTCCCAGAGCCAGGGCCGAAATGCCCACCAGCCACCATTTAATTCCATGTACGGCGGCCCAGAAACCGGCCACATGTTCGGGTTCAGACCAGGTGGCAAATACCAAAAGAAAGATCATGGCCGAAAAATAAGTGGCTGTTTGCCACAAAGGGCGACCGGCTGGCGGAGCGGGCATCTGGGCCTGAATTGTGGCCCGTTCGTTCTCTTCTTTGCGGAAAAAGAAATGCATCATTAAACCGATAACAATGCTGAAAATTACTGCGCCCACCGCACGGGCAATTCCCAGTTGCAAACCCAAAATCCTGGCCGTCAAAACGATGGCCAGAACATTGATGGCCGGACCGGCATAAAGGAAGGCCGTGGCAGGGCCCAGACCAGCGCCCATGCGGTAAATGCCAGCAAACAAGGGCAATACAGTGCAAGAACATACGGCCAGGATGCCTCCGGAGACGGAGGCTACGGCATAAGCGACAATCTTTTTAGCACCGGCACCGAGGTACTTCATGACCGCGCCCTGGCTTATGAAAATGGAAATGGCACCGGCAATAAAAAAGGCTGGAATGAGGCAAAGCAAGACGTGTTCGCGGGCATACCAGCGTACAAGTTGCATGGATTCAATGAGAGCGTTGTCAAAGCGGGGGCGGCCTATCGGCAGGAAGAAAATCCCTGAGAAGACAGCCAAAATTATGACAAGTTTTTTCCATTCCTGACGCCAGTTCAAGTTGGCTCCTCCATAGGGTGTGGGAGTTGACATATTTCTTTTTTACGCAGCCAACCGGAACCACGCAAGCCTACTGCTATGATGATGATAATACCGGGAACGGTTGCTAACAAGGTGCTGATTATAAGAGGGACGAAAGCCCGCACAATCATGGGCGGCACAAATTCGAAGGGCCCAGGTGTTGGCTCGTTCATGGGTAAAATAAGGTAGGAAATAACTGAGGCAACAAAACCAGAAATAAAATGTAACCCAAAAATCAATGTAGATTTCTTGTATAAACCTTTAAAGGCGAGCCATATCCAATGGAACATGAAGGCTGGCCAATTCCAACGAAATTCCTCTCTCTGATTTAATTGGTCCAGTTTGGCTGACCTGTTATCCATGCTCGTATCCGAGATCAGGATTTGCCAGCGCAGGCTATCCAGCAATCGGGTCCGGGGACGGAATAGAAATTGGTCCAAGGCCAATAAAGTGAGCATCAGGCTCGGAAGGCTGACGATGGCCACAAAAGAACGGGTAATTAGCCCCGCTGAATGGGATCTGACAATCTCTTTCATTGAATGATTTATAAGGAGAGGGTCAATGTAACCAGGCTCATTGAAACGCAAGAGGTCTATGGTCAAGGTGTAGGACTTGACCAGTGTTATGCCCATGAATACCCACCAGGCCGAAATGAGAAGGGTGCCGACAATACCATTGGAAAACATATTGCCCTGACTTTTGAAATCAGAAACAGTTTGTTCCACAGGATCAGAACTTTGTCTTTCATGAAGAACTTTTTCCAAAAGTGAGCCGAGCATTTTGCGTTGCCCGATGATCAGCAAAACAACCAGAGCAACAAGCAAAGGAAACCCTTTTACCAGAATGGCTGCCAGCAGGTCACTTTTTTCCAACAGAACTGACATACCGTCAAACATGAGCCTGCTCCTTTTTGCTGAGGTTGCGCAAGGACCCAGACCAAATTCCAACTAATAGCAGGTTGCTGACCGCAAGCCCAAACATGATTAAGGCAGGTGTTTGCAGAGAATCCAGCCAAGCCTGGCAGTTGTCTATCAGCGGTTGGGAGAAAGACTCAGAAGCAGCCATTATCTCGGCAATGGAAATGGAGTTTTGAGTGTACATGAGCAGGAAAATGGACCCAATGGCGACAAGCCAGATGACAGAACCCAGCAATCCCATTCGCGATTCCATCACCAAGTCATGCTGACTTGTTTTGTTGTTTGCCAGCCGCCGGAAATGCCACGCCCAAGCCCAGGAAATGATTATACCAAGGACCAGATAGATGATTGGATACAAGGCATACGAGCTATTGTTATCTAGATAATTGTTCACGATTTCCCTCCTGAGAAATATTAATATTCTACTTTTGTATTTCAGACACACGATAAAGAACGGCTTCCAGGGACCAGTCGTCTTCCAGTACAACTTCTTCCTTTCCTTCCCCAACCTGAACTTGAAAGCTGTTGTCTTGGGAAGCACGCCAGGCACTCCGGGTGTTTGTCACTACCAGAATATAATTGTCATCAAGGAAGTGAATTTCATCTTCTTTGGGGTCGGCTGGCAGATGGTAGGTTCTTTCTTCGAGCAAATGTCCTTCGGCATCGAAAATATCCCATACGTAATTTACTTCCTTTTCCCGGCGATTAATTGATGAGCCGGTGGTTACCCAAAGTTTGTCCTCATGCCAAAATAGACTGCTGATGGTGGCATTATAGTCTGACATTTTGTAGGAGATTGAAGGCATATCCATGCCATTGGTTGAAAAGGAATACCGGTTTTTTGCTTCATCCTTTTCTTCAGAAGTACGCTTTGTTAAGGGCCATTTGCGTTGAATTTTGCGTTTCAAATTGCCTTCCGTATCCAAGACATCCAACACATACCCCGTGCGTTTGCCGACTACATATACTTCTCCTTTTTTTCCCAGGCACCAGCGGGAATAAGGATTAAATTCTGCTTCTTCATTTACGGCAATGGGTTTGGACCAATCGTATCCCGAAGATTGTTCATTGAAATTATAAACTTCGTTGGCTTCTTCATCGAAAGCGGAAAGGAAAGCAATTTGACTGGATTGGCCTTCTTTGAAAACAAAATGATTTCCTGAGGCAAGGAAAAATCCATCACGTATGACAAAACGATCCAAATTTGGTCCACGACCGCCTTCGTGGTTAACCAAAGGCGTGGGGCGGATGGTAGATTTGGGAATGCCCTCGAGGTCAAAACAAACAAACTGGTTGGAAAAATAATCGAAGCAGGCAATGGTTTTTTCATCCCAGAAAAAGAAAGCGAAAGCCCCCCTCAATTCACCGGGACCCTCGCCTTTTCGGCTCACGGATTTCAGATATTCACCATCGGGTGAAAATTTGAAAACTTCCTGGAGTTGATTGTCCAACAGGTAAACGTTGCCGTCTTTGTCGCGTAGCACATCGACGATGACTCCAAAAATGAAGTCCTCGTTTTCGTTATCACCAACACGCCAGACTTCTTCCACTTCCATGGCCCGATAAACCGGCGGCTTTAGTGGATTGTCGATAAGCGGGACTTCGGCTAATGCGAGATTGGATAAAAATATCAAGGTACATTGAGCAACCGTAAACAAATTCGATTTCATTATTCTCCCCTGTAAAAAATGACAGAATTCAAATTGATTGGTTCCATGGCGATGGTCGTAGTATTCCTCAGGTCATTCTGCCACCCCCATTCCAGCCAAATATCCGGCGGTCCAACACGCCTGGAAATTGAAACCTCCCGTAATACCGTCAATATCAAGCACTTCACCGGCAAAAAACAAACCGGGAATACGTTTGCTCTGCATCGTTTTGAAATCGACTTCCGACAACTTCACTCCCCCACAGGTAACAAATTCCTCTTTGTTGGTGGCTTTGCCATCCACTTCCAGTTCGGTTGATTTTAAAGCTTCGAGCAACCGGTTGCGGTTCTTTTTTCCCAGCTCAGCCCATTTTATTTCTCTGTCAATTTTACATTTTTCCAACAGAGCCAGCCACAATCTTCGCGGCATTCCAAGTTCGGGGTTTTGAGCCACTTGTCGGCGGTTGTTTTCTTCAGCCCAATTTATGAGAGTTTGCTCCAATTCATTTCGGTCAAAACCCGGGCACCAATCCACTCTCAAAATGAAAGAATAATCTGCTTCAGCCATAACTCTGGCACCCCAGGCAGACAGGCGCAGAACAGCAGGACCGCTCAGGCCCCAATGAGTAAAAAGCACCGGACCGTTTTCGGTGAGTCCCTTGTTGGGGAATTCAGGCCCAACAGCTTTTAAGGCAACCTCAGGAACGGCAACCCCGGACAGGTCATACAGAAGGGAATCATCGATTTTAAAAGTGAACAGAGATGGAACTGGTGGAATGATTGTATGGCCCAGTTTTTCAGCCAAACCCAGGCCGCCTTGACCATCGCCACTGGTTTGACCACCAGTGGCAATCAGAACTTTTTCACAGGAGAGGGTTGAATCATCGGCCAGCTCAATAACAAATCCGGAGCCGGAGTCATCGCTTTTAATGTTGGTCACTGTCTGCCGTGTTCGAATTTGCACTCCGCTTTGTTCCGCGGCGTGAAAAAGAGCATTTACAATAGAGGCTGAAGAATCGCTCTCTGGAAAAATTCGGCCATCTGGTTCCTGCTTCAAAGGTGTGCCTTGATCAGCAAACCATTGGGCAATTTCCCGAGGCCCAAAACGGTGGAAAGGACCCCTGAGCTCACGCCCTCCCCGGGGATAGAATTTGGCCAGTTCGCGGGGGTCGTGGCGTTCGTTGGTCACATTGCAGCGCCCGCCGCCACTGGCGGCTACTTTTCGCAGCACATCTTTATGTTTTTCCAAAAGGACCACAGGTTGGTCGGAATTTTCCTGGCGAGCGGTAATGGCGGCAAAAAAACCAGCAGGTCCGCCGCCTATAACTACAATCATTTCAATACCTTTAGGCAAGTTGGTCCAAAAAAAGGGGCGCAAGATCTCCTCTTAATTGAGAAATACCCCATGTGGGCGAAAATTGCGACCAAAAACACGGCATCAGGCTTTTCATTAACATCTTGCCGCCTTCACACATTGCAGTTATTTTTTCTCTATCGTCCGGGCGCCATTTTTTGGTGGACGATTTTACAGTATTTCCGGCTCCTGACAGGTTTTTTTCCGGAAGTACGACAACCCTGACCTGGGGTCTTGCATTGGCACACCGTCAAACTGCTTTGCTGCCGTTAGATCTTGTGCCTGTGAAGAACTCCTGGAGATGCCATGAATCATCCCTTGATGCAGCCTGTGCATAAATTTTATATCCCTGTTATGGGGACTGGTTTCACCATTGACACACCTTTGAAAGTTGCCCGTTATGGCATCAGTTCGGTGGTCTCTCTGGTGGACGATGTTTTGATTGAGCAGATGCGGCAACGCGTTAGTGGTGAGAACAATACTCCCTTCGAAGAAATCAAAGATAAAGACGAAGACAGCCGGGCCCGGCGTATTACCTCGTACCTGAACCTGATGGACGATGTGATCCAGAATCAGGTTAAGGGCATGAAAGAATCTCTCTTCGAAAAAGGCAGTGAAATCACTCGCTATTTCGAAATGCTGCCCGACTCGCCTTTGCGGGCCGCCTATCTAAAAATGCAGGCCACATTGGATCCTGAAGAACGGTCCCGTCTGCAGAGTGTTTTGCGTGAAAAAATTGAGATGGGCGCCATCGATGTCAACATCATGACCAAGCTGGATCGGGCTAAGCTCATGAAGGGCGAAAATCTGGGGCCCAAGTTTTCCGATGCCATGACTGCCCTGCGCGGATTTGCCAAAAGCCGCCTGCGCAGTTCGGTGGTTCTTTCGGCTGGTATGAACCGGAAACTTTACGCCTATCTTGCTGAATTCAGCGACTTTTTTCCCGATGAAACAGGCGACATCCCCAAACGAATTGTTTTGAAAGTCAGCGATTTTCGCTCGGCCCTTATTCAAGGTAAGTTGTTGGCTCGCCAAGGTCTGTGGGTCAGTGAATACCGAATTGAATCGGGACTGAACTGTGGTGGTCACGCCTTTGGTGGCAAAGGAACTTTATTGGGACCTGTTCTGGAAGAATTCCACACTGAACGGGCCCGTCTGGCCGAACAGCTTCAAGTTGTCTGGACCGGCGCCATGGAGAAAATGGGTCGTGAGATTCCACAAACCCCCATGAACATTCGCGTGACGGTTCAAGGCGGCATTGGCACATCAGACGAAAACCAATTGCTGCTTGAAAAATACGAAGTTGACGGCATGGGGTGGGGTAGCCCTTTCCTGCTGGTGCCCGATGTGATCAACATTGACCAGGACCATCTGAAAAAAATTCAGGTGGCCGGTGAGAACGATGTTCATTTGAGTGGTGCGTCACCTTTGGGTGTTCCATTCTGGTGTCTGAAAACATCCTCAAGCGAAGAGCACCGCCGGGAATTGATTGACGACGGCAAACCAGGCAGTCGTTGCCCCAAAGGATTCCTGGCTTCCAATACGGAGTTTACCAAAGCTCCTATTTGCACTGCCAGCCGCGCTTATCAACGACGCAAACTAAAAGCCCTTGAAGAATGTGAACTGACTCCGGTTCAACGTGATTTTGAAGAGCAGGTAATAAAAGACAAAGCCTGCATTTGCCACGATCTCGCTGGCAGCGCCACGGTTCCTTATGGCATTGATCCAGACGCCAGTACTGCCGTCTGTTGCGGACCCAATACGGTTTATTTCTCTCGCGTGGCTCGCCTGCGGGAAATGGTTGATCACATTTATGGCCGTGCCAGTTTACCCATTAATACCGAACGCCCGCACATGTTCCTTAAGGAACTGTCTCTGCACCTGGACCGTTTGCGCACTGAAGTGGATCGTCGCAAACAGGGCCTCATTGAGGCTGCTCCCAAATCGACTCAGGAAATTCAGGACAATCTCATTGGCGGTATTCGCCACTACCGGAAAATGGCCGGTAAGTTGGTCTCCGGTCAGCGAAAAGAGTTCCTGAACAAACTGGAAAAAATGCGAGATGAGCTGGAGCAAATGCGGTCGTAGAATTGACAAAGGGCGGGTGTTTTTGATAAAATGATTCCGTCTTTGTTGTAAACTGCATTTTCCCGGGGGGATGTCATGAAAACCACTGCTTTTTCTCTATTTATTCTGTTTGCTGCCTGCTCATCAACATTTGCCGCCGACATTCCTTGTTGGGAATTTTCTGCTGAATTGGCTTATCAAGGCGAAGAAGCACTTTCTTTGTTTGTTTTGCCGTCGGGCACCGGTCCTTCTTTTTCTGCCGCCCAGTTGCTCGGTGGAAGTGAGGTTGACGCAACCATTACGGTGACCTTGGAGGATTGTTTTGGGGATCCTGTTGCAGGGTTTCCTGCGGAAGATTTGTGGCTGGAATCAGTGGACGATGGTCTGATTGTCTGCCCTGGTGGTAATTCAGCAGACGTGCCGACAGATGAAAACGGTATGGCATATTTTTTGAATCCATTGATGGCAGGCGGGTCTTCAGTTGAAGGTTGTTATGTTATTGTTAGTGGCTGGGCAATAAGTGATTTTTTGCCATTAATGATTAACAGTGCCGATTTTACTGGAGATGGAGCTGTAACTTTGTCCGACGTGGGACTCTTTTGCACAATCTTTTTTGGTGAGTATTCATACCGAGCTGATTTCCATTTTGATGGTGTCATTAGTCTGTCCGATGTTGGTCGAATGGCCACAGGTCTTGGCTCTCAGTGCCAATAATTAGGCCAACCTTGAAAGGCACAACGTGAAACGTTTGATCCTGATCTCCGCCCTATTGATTTTTCTGGCTGGGTGCGGCGGCAACGTCGACTCTGTTTCTTCCCTGGATGGTGTTCCCATTGCCTTTGAAAAATCCGGAGTCGGTGAAACCACACTGGTGCTGGTTCATGGCTGGAGCTGCGACAAAACCTATTGGCACGAGCAGGTGCCTTTTCTTGCAGAAAACTTCACAGTAGTCACAGTTGATTTGGCAGGTCATGGACAATCGGGCCTGAGCCGGCAGGACTACACAATGCAGGCATTTGGAGCTGACGTGGCTGCCGTGGTATCAGCCTTGGATCTGAAAAACGTATACCTGGTTGGCCATAGCATGGGAGGTTCCGTGGTTGTGGAAGCGGCTGCTTTGCTGCCAGAACGGGTGGTGGGGATTATTGGCGTGGATACACTGCAGGAAATGCATTGGGATATTACACCTGAACAGGTGGATGGGTATTTAGTACCCTTTGGTTCCGATTTTCCGGGCACCGCCAAAAAATTTGTATCGAGTATGTTTCCCGCCGGTGCGGATACTGCGCTGGTCAATTGGGTCAGTAATGATATGTCATCCGCCCCGTCGAAAATTGCAATTTCGGCCATGAAGAATCTTTTTACTCATGACCTGCGACCAACCCTGGCAACTTTGAAGGCGCCTATCTGGTGTTTAAACGCCAACCAGCAGCCAGTGGATTTTCAGGGATGGGAAGCGTATCAGCCGGGTTATACGGCGGTATTGATGGAAGGCGTGGGGCACTTTTTGTTTTTGGAACGGCCAGGTGAATTTAATACAAAGCTTGTGGATATGATTGGACGGATGGGGAGTTAAAACTCCCCAATCCCCAACTCCACAATCGTATCCAATACCGCCTGGTGCACATGCCCATTGGAAACAATAACCCCAAGATTATTATCCAGCTTATACCCCTGAGTAAAGTCCAGCGGCCGGCCCTTAATATCAGTAACCTGCCCGCCAGCCTCCAGCACAACTAATACGCCACCCGCATGATCCCAGATTTTTTCTTTATATTTATTATCTCGCGGAAGCCTCAAATAAGCCTCCGCTTCCCCCCGGGCAACCACCGCGTATTTGGTCTGACTGTCCAGCCGGGCAGGCTCCGCAACAATAGCCAAATGTTCGGCAATGCGTGCCGAATCGCTATGAGATGAATGAGCCGACTCCACCGATTCACAAAAACGAATCTGTGTGGTATCGGTTTGGCGACTGGCCGAAACAACAATAGGCGCTCCTTCTTCAACCAAAGGAACCTGCCAGACACCCACACCACGAATGGCCAGGAAAACGGTACCGGCTCCCCGGTCACCTTTTAATCCCGATCCCAAATTTGGACAGCCCAGGGCCGCCACTTCAATTTTTCCGTCTATTATTAAGGCCAGACTGATGGCGTATTGCATTTTTCGCAGGAAACCCTTTGTGCCATCAATAGGATCCAGAGTCCAAAAACGGGGAGCATATTCCTTGCTGCCACCGCGATCAATCCATCCACAAATTTCATCTGTCCTGGCTTCGGGGCGCAACTTCTGAACGTGGCCAACCATTTGTTCGAGAGTGTCTTCGTTACCGGGCACGCGCAAATCAGCCGAGTCTTCTTCACCAATAACGGGGTCGTCGGCAAAGGCTTCGCCCAGGGTTCGGCACACTAAGGCCTGACTGCCGAAGTCGGCAACGGTGACGGGGCTCTTGTCCTCTTTTTTGAGAGTGCCGGGGTCGATAAGGCTTTGCACAGATCGGCACAGAAGGCCAGCTTCGCGGACGGCTTTCAGGGCAACATCAAGTTCTTTGGCCAGTGAATGGTCGGCCCAGGGTCGGATCATTTTTTTTCTCCTCTAAATTATCCCGAGAATTATCC
>JAAEOA010000271.1 GCA_024223715.1 bacterium
ATAATTCCGTACTGGGTAACAAAAAAGTCTTTTATGCTTTCCAGTTTCATTCCATTGGCTCCCTTAATAATCGGTTTTGAACGACTTCTTCAAATTTATGATCTTGTTCTTTACTGAATCCAGACCTGGTTGAATGGTTTACTGGTTGAATGGTTGATTAGGTAAATTATAGTCATAATTTCAGGATGTTACGATTTTTGAAACATGAAGTGTCCACTTATTTTGCAAATATGGGATAAATCCATATTTACAACCACTTAACCAATCAACTAATCAACCAATCAACGATATCTGAAATTAGTGTTTTCCCCCGCCCACAGATATCCTCGGATCAAGATAACAATAGGAAATATCCGACACCAGGTTCAAGAAAATGACCAGCGCCGCCAGTAGCAAAAAGGTGGCCTGGGCCACCGGGTAATCGTGGGAAGAGGACGCCTCAACCATCAACTGGCCCATGCCGGGCCAGGAGAACACCTGTTCAACAATGACCTGCCCGCCCAGGGCAAACCCGATCAGAACCGATGAGACGGTAAACACCGGCAACAGCGCGTTGCGGGCGGCATGCTTCATCATGACCCGGTTGGGGGACAATCCTTTGGCCTGGGCCAGCTCAATGTAGTCGCTGCCCGTGACCTCGAGCATGGAATCGCGCATGATCAGCATCGGCGTGGCCAGGTAGTAGAAGGCGGTGGTAATGGTCGGCAGCACCAGGTGGTGCAGGAAATCCTTGCTGAAAAGCATTTGAATTCCGGTTGCCAATCGCATGCCCGGGCTGGCCATACCGCCGGTGGGAAAAAGGTCGAGCCGGTAGCTTAAGATCATTAAAAACAGGATACCGGTGACAAACGGCGGCGCGGATTGGAGGACCAGAGCGCTCACGGTGGAACCCACGTCCAGCTTGCTGCCGCGTTTCCAGGCCATGACCATACCCAGGCCGGCACCCGCCACCAGGGTAAAGCACATGGCGGCGCCCATCAGGAAGATGGTGTTCCAGAAACGGTACTTGAGGATGCTGAACACTTCATGCTGGGTGGTGTAAGACCGGCCCCAGTTCAAGGTGACGATGTTTTTTAGGTACAGCACATATTGAACAATTAAAGGTTTGTCCAGCCCGAAGGCCTCCTTCAGCCTGGCCTGGGCAGCCTCATCCAGGGCCGGGCTGATCACCTGGGCAGTGGGGTCGCCGGGCATCACGCGAAAGATAAAAAAAAGGATGGTGGCGACTGCAAATATCGTCAGGACCGTGTATAAAATTCTTCGGATGATATATTCTTGCACCTTTTTTCTCCTCTTCTGAAGGGGAGGCGATATTCAAACTGCAGACCTCGTTATTCATTAAATAAAAGCGACC
>JAAEOA010000272.1 GCA_024223715.1 bacterium
ATCCGGCTTTCGAACATCTAACCGGTTTGAAAGCCGACGACATTATCGGGAAAACAATTCGGGAAGTCGTACCCCCCATTGAAGATACCTGGATTCAACGATTCGGGCAGGTGGCCTTAACTGGTGAACCCGATTATTTTGAAAACCACTCCCAAGGCTTGGACAAATCCTATGAAGTGACTGCATTCTCTCCTTCCCCCAATCACTTTGCCTGTATTTTTGTCGATGTTACCGAAAGGTTAAAAAACGAGGAATTACTTGCCAATCACCGAGACCGTCTTAAATCACTCAACTCCCGCCTTTCTAATGCAGAAGAATTATTCCGTCAGGACATTGCCGCTGGTCTCCATGATTCTCTCGGGCAGGATCTGGCTGCTCTTAAATTGAATGTAGACCTTCTGAGATTGGGAAAAGGTAAAAACAGCCATCCCATATCAGAACAAACTGAAACAGCCATGAAGCAAATATCTGATTCTTTAAATGAAGTCGTGAAGAAAATCTGGAGCTTGTCATTTCAACTATGCCCCCCGGGTTTATTTAATGCAGGCCTTGTACCCACTCTCGAATGGTTGGTCGGCCAATTTAATAATCAACATGAAGCCAGCTTCCAGCTCCATGCAGAAACTCAACACCCACCTCTGAACAAACAGGCCCGCGGCTCTTTATTCCAAATGATTCGTGAACTCCTGGTCAACTCCGTAAAGCACGGAAACCCCGACAACATCAGTATTGTCATCACTCAAGACAGCAATAACCTTCTGGTTTCTGTTATTGATGATGGGGTTGGGTTTGATGTCATGGAAATAATGAATTCAACTCAGGCGACCAGTGGTTTTGGTCTCTTCAGCATTAGAGAGCGGTTGTCATTTTTTTCTGGCAGCTTGAATATTGAGTCAGATTCTCAAATAGGAACAACCGTAAAAATTTCCTTCCCTCTTGAAATTCCGTCATTAAACGAATCCGGAGGCCAGTTGTGACCGCGGTCCATCTCATTCTTGTTGATGATCATGAATTAATGCGCAGCGGGTTGTGCACACTTCTTGAAAACGAGTCGGGTTTTGAAGTAATTGGCGAAGCAAGTTCCGGGCGCGAAGCCCTGGATCTGGTGCGAAAAAACCAACCCGATGTAGTGATCATGGATGTGACGATGCCCGACATGAGTGGCGTCCTGGCCACCAAAAACATTACTGCAGAATTTCCAGATATTAAAATATTGGGCCTGTCCATGCATCCGGCTGAAGCCATTGTCGGCGAAATGCTGGAAGCTGGAGCCTTGGGTTATCTGACAAAAAACTGTGCCGCTCAAGACCTTGTCAAAGCGGTTCATCAAATACTTACCGGCAAAATATTCCTGTCGCCCGAATTGCCCGAAGGCATTCTACAAAAATTCAGACAATCTCAGAAAAATAAATCTAAAAGCCGTGCTCCCCTGGAATCGCTTTCTCACCGGGAACGAGAAGTCCTTCAGTTGGTTGCTGAAGGGAACCCCACCAAATCCATTGCCGACAAATTGTTCATTAGCGAGAAAACCGTGGGAGCCCATAGACAGAAAATCATGCAGAAACTGGGAATCCATTCCGTTGCC
>JAAEOA010000273.1 GCA_024223715.1 bacterium
CAAAAAGACCATGGCAAACCTTATAGCGATCTGGCTGACCTGCAAAAGGGAATCATCGACGTCAAAACGAAACACGAGATAAAGCCCAATCGTTATGACGCAGCCAGTGACACCCTGACGCTAACTGTCGCCCAGGTAGAAGGTCTCAAAAGGGTTAAACAACACTGGGAGAAAATCTTTAAAGAGGGTGAGCAGCGCTACGGTTTTCTTCCCGACACCATCCGCACGGAAGAGCAGCGCCTGCAAATTTCACGATTTTTCTTTTGGACGGCCTGGGTCGCTTCCACCCTTCGACCGGGAACTGATTATTCCTACACCAACAATTGGCCGCCGGGCAGAAGGGTGGGCAATATCGCCAGTACGGAAACCTATGTTTATTCCATCGCCGGTATTCTAGCCTTGTTTGTGGTGCTGGGTCTGTTTGTCTATAGGATACATCGCTATGGCTTATGGTACGGAGAAGCCAAAGGGGTTGCCCTGTCCGAAAAGCTCATCGATATGCCCCTGACCCCCAGCCAGCTTCAGGCCGCCAAATTCTTTGTGGTGGTAATTATGCTGTTTCTGCTCCAAACAACCATGGGGGGATTGCTGGCCCATTACACGATTCATCCGGGCAGCTTCTTC
>JAAEOA010000274.1 GCA_024223715.1 bacterium
AAAAGGAGAGTGGCGTGGACTCGATGTCGATACGGCCCGGGCGATTTCAGTAGCGGTTTTTGGTACCACGGATAAATTAAAATTTGTTCCCTTAACCGCCAAGACCCGCTTTACGGCCTTGCAGTCCGGTGAAATAGATGTGTTGACGCGGAACTGTACGCAGACATTGGGTCGCGAAACCGCCCTGGGGTTGGCTTTTGCCCATGTGAATTATTATGACGGCCAGGGCTTTTTAGTACCCAAGAAATTGGGCGTGAAAAGTGCCAAAGAACTCGATGGCGCCACGGTGTGTGTGTTGCCGGGAACAACCACCGAGCTTAATTTGGCGGATTATTTCAGGGCCAACGGCATGAAGATGAAACCGGTGGTCATTGAAAGCACTCCTGAACTGGCTAAAGCCTTTTTTGCCGGGCGCTGCGACGTTTTGACATCGGATGCATCCCAGTTGGCATCAACCCGGTCTGTGGCTCCCAATCCGGATGACTACATTCTTTTGCCGGAAATAATTTCCAAGGAGCCCCTGGCTCCGGTGGTTCGTCACGGAGACGACCAGTGGTACGATATTGTTAATTTTTCGGTTCTGGCGATGATTGCCGCTGAAGAACTTGGCATCACTTCCAAAAACGTGGATGAAATGGTGAACAGCAAGGACCCCAAGATCCAGAGATTTTTAGGCGTCAATCCCGGCAACGGCAAAGCATTGGGACTGGATGAAAAGTGGGCCTATAAGATCGTCAAGCAGATCGGCAACTACGGCGAAGTCTT
>JAAEOA010000275.1 GCA_024223715.1 bacterium
GACCAGTCGCTGGACATGCCGGGCGATTCCTGGGGCTGAACTCCGAATTGAGATTAATGAGCGACGGCAGGCCGTGTACAACGGTCGCTGGGTCGGAGTGTTTCAGAACGGTGGGATTTTGGATTTGGAGGGCTTCTGCTGCCGATTTTGGGGTGAGAGACGGACCGGGGGTTTGAACGGGGCGGGCAGATGGAGTACTATCTGAATGTCACGCGGGCTTGGGAGGGCGGACTATGCGGTTGGAATTCCTATACTCCGTACTTTGAAACGACCTTTTTCCGACTCCTGCTGCGCCGCATCCCGCTGACTAAGAACATCGGCCCATGCCCACTGTTCAATCGCATGATCTTCCAAAATCCCTCTGCACTTCTTTCTCTGGCGAAGACAAAAACGTCTCGATTTTTTGGGGATTGTCCCCCTTAGCTCTACCTAACGAATAAATGCGCTCTTTCTGTTATTCTTGCGAATAACCAAAAAAGAGATCGGGCTGATCGCGGTGTTTCCCGCCAGCTAAGGTGAGACAGTTCCAAGTATAAAACTAGGTGACTTATTATGACCCGAATCTTATCAAGAAATTTTCATGTTTCTGTGGCACCCGCCAACCCGAGTTTTTGGACTGGGAAAAAGTCTTGGGTAGCGGCTGATTTTCTGATTTGTCTATAACTGCTAGAAACCAAACGGTTAGCAGGGGCGTAAGCCAAGAACCTGAATGGGGCGAGCAGATGCGGCAGAATATGGAGACCATGCGGGCCCAGGAGGGCGGACTATGCGGTTGAAATTCCTATCCGTTGGCTTCCTTTTACGCTTTCTTGACAACAGAACATTTCAGATACATGGCGCCGAAGCCTGAAATCTTACAAGCGATATCGTGACCTTTGACTGGGTCATTCAGAAGTTTAATCCCTTTAACCTTTGTCCCCAATTTGATTGTGTCATTCCCGGCCTTTAGGTCTTTGATGGTGGTAACAGTATCTCCATCCTGCAAAGGATTGCCATTGGCATCAAGGAATCGTGGCTTTTCTTCCGAAGGACCTTCAGATGCCTGACTAGGCACCCACTCATGAGCACATTCAGGGCACATCCACAGTGGGCCGTCGGGGTAGGCGTAGGGTGATTGGCATTTGGGACACTTGTTTTCTTCAGCTGACATTTCAAAACTCCTGGAGCGCGTGACATCTCTGCGGCGAAACGTAATCACCCGTTTTCTCAACGACCTGGGTGTTGAATCGGCGGGCCATGGCTTTCCGGCTGAAAGATACATCGATTTCCACAGTAATGCGAACCGATTACTCTGAGCTGTCCCTACCAAATAGTCCATCCGAGTAAGACTTATTATACTTGCCTGTCTCTTTCCCACATCTCGAACGTGCTACAGTGTTTTCCGCCAGCCGCGTCAGGGCCACATCAAGCCTAAAGTTTAGAGATACTTTCGCCGTGATGAATTACCTGTTTTTGTCTGATTGTAGTTTTCCTGGTTACAGTCCCAACCGCCGAGCCGAGTTTTCTGACCAGGTCAAATGGTGAGAGTTTTGTGGTTTGCATCAAAGGCGCTTACCGGTAGCAACCAAAGGGTTCGCAAGGATGTTGCGCTGGTCTGCACTTTTCTCAGAATCTGTGTTCCAAAATACTCTCGATTTACTCACTGTAAGTGCTTTCGTGTCAACACGGATGGACTTTTTTGGCCGGCACAGGGTTAACTGGATTAAACAACCGAGGTTACCGGCATAATTGCCGCATTTCATAACGCTCCGTTCTGCTGGGACGGGAAAATGGTCGTCCATTTACGAATTCATCTGATGTCAGGAATGTTCTATAAGTAATTTAAAACAAGTTAAGCCTCGCCCGATCGCTGGGAAAGCTTTGTACGGTTGCCGATCATTGATGCTGGGCACTTTGTCTGACTGAGACAATATATCTTTAGCATAGATAGATAGCGGATTTACGGTCTAATTGTTGATTATTAATGCCAAAAGTTATTCGACGGTCGTCCGAATGATTCTATTTACAATTTTATACTAGCAATGTACTAATTTTTGAGGCAATATGCCGCAGGTTTTGGTCTGTTAGTTCGCCGTAACCGAATTCTGGCAGAAACAAGCCTCGGAAACGAATTCAACCATATGTGATATGCTCAGGGAGATTCAAATGAGAACTGTCAAGTCAGCTCTACTCGCGTTAGCCCTTTTTTCTACTCTGGCTCTGGCTTCGGCCGCTCTCGGAGCTCTACCCGCGAATTTATTTGATCTGGCAGAAACTTCTGAAACTCCAGGCGGGGAAACTATCAATGTCTTTCCCAAACACCTTTTTAACGTCCAGGCCACGGACCTAACCCTGGAAACCGGCGTCCGAGTCTCCTGGACCGGTTCCCCGGACTTGGAAGTCTACTTTAATGTATATCGCGATGGCACACTGCTGACCGAATTGTCCAGCCAGGACTCTGTCTATGTCGACACAACAGCGCTTCCACTAGTGAGTTATCGTTATTCCGTGCAAATGAGACATTACGATAACCAACATTATCATATGGGGGATGATGATGGATCCCGAGGTTTTTTCAGGCCACAGCAATCTTCGGGGTCGATGTACTCCGACACTGGCGGAGTTGAGCTGACCTGGCAGGACCGCTCATCGATTGAAGATGGTTTCATTATCTTCCGTGACGGCGCCCCCATCGATACGGTCTCCGTAAACACCACCTACTACTTCGATGAGACCACCACACCGCTTCAGGTTTACGATTACTGTATTTCCGCTTATGTCACTGATGGAACCTCCAACTACCTGGTTGGCAGTACCAATGAACCCACCAATAGCCTCAATTTTAGAATGGCTGATGGCTACGCAGTTTTGGCTGATGGATTCGCCGGCCTTAAGCAATTTGACATTTCTGACCCTGCAAATCCAGTTATGACAGGTAGCTACGTACCTGGTACTGAGATCACGGATTATGTTCACACCCTGATGATAGAAGATCACAACATCGTTCAAATTTGGGGCGCGTGGTCGGGGGGACCTGAAATCTGGGACACCCTGGATACCCCTGGTGAAGCGAACGGTTTGGCTATCATTGGGAATTCAGATACATATTTAGTGGCCGATGGATCTGCTGGTCTGGGGATGTATTGGTCAGGCGAAGGTCTTTTTGAAACAGACCGGATTGACACTAATGGCGACGCGGTCGCGGTTTCAGTCCATTCTGTTTCCGATTCAACAGGGTATGCTTTTGTTAGCGACATTGGTAACGGATTGGTTATCATTCAACTTAATAATACCCAAGAAGAATTCATGGACATGTCGAGTTTGTCCACGATTGGTGAAATACCTCTGGGTGGCAGCGTCGTAGGTGCTGTCATGGTCGAAGATTACCTTTATGTTGCAGTTGCCGGCTTTGGTGTCAGGGTTTATGACATGTCCAACCCTGGCTCGCCAGTCGAGATAGGCTCCCTGACCGATCCCTCAATTACCAGTCCATTGGACATCAGCGAGAGTTCCACCAGAGCATACCTCACCACCGATACAGGGTTGGTAACGCTCGATATTTCGGATCCAACAGCCCCGATGATAGTCAGCAACTTTGCTCATTCCTCGACAACAGTTGCACCTATGATAATAGTTGATTCGAAAGCCTATGTGGCCAGACCGGGTGCTCTGGACGTAATTCACCTTCCTACCGATGTTACAACTGGTCGTGATTGCACTCAGGGTGTGCAGGCGACCCTTGAACTTCCGGGCAACATTCAGGCAAGTTACGGACTGTATCTGGATCAGACCGTTGTATCATGGACAGATAATTCGAGCCTGGAAACCGGATTCCGGATCGTCAGGGACGATGCTTCCTTTGTTGATGTAGGCCCGGATGTAACCGAGTGGATCGATACTGACCAGACATATCTCAGTAATGCAACCGAATACGAAGTGTATGTCCTGGACCAAACCAGCCAGCCGCTTCTGGGTGGCTCGGCGGTTGGAATATTCGGTCCTGAAACCCTTCTGCCCCCAACAGATATTACCGCTTCTCAACAAGACGACTATGACGACCGCATCGTCCTGAACTGGACCGACGCCCCTGACGAAGATTCCTACTCGATCATGAGAATGGACGTTGCAAGCGGTAATCCTTTGGTGGAAATCGCCACAGTGTCCGCTGGTGTAACCAGCTACGAAGATTTTACTCCCGATGAAGAAACCCAATATTACTACAACGTTGTGGCGAGATCTTCTTTCGGAGGATATTCCGTTGAACAGAGCCCCTCTATTATCGGCATGCGCGACGACATCCTGCCTCCGGTAAATGTCGTGGCCACCGATGGTGAATTTGAAACCCGGGTGCGCATCACCTGGGAGAATCGTTCCGAAAAGACTTCCTATTACCGTGTATTGCGTGATGGCGTGCCCATCCAGTCAATTACTGGCGCCGGGACTTTCACCGAAGATAATGGAGAAGAATACCCGCTCATTCCTGGAACTGTTTACACTTACGATGTCGAGGCGGTTGCTCCGGCCGGATTTGCCTCAGGCGGAAACGTGGACACTGGCTACCGGACCTTGCTGGCGCC
>JAAEOA010000276.1 GCA_024223715.1 bacterium
AATTTTCAACCGGCCATCACCTATTTGAAAAAAGTAAATCCTAATAACAAAAAGGCTTAGGAGGCTCATTGAATCAGCTCACGTATGGAAATATCAATGACAAAGTCGTAAGCTCCATGGAACCGCCCGGGAGATCCTGGATGGTCAGCATGGTTCTGATTCTCGGGGCCCTGAGCATGGGAGTCTTTGCCTGGGCCATGCAGATCCGGCACGGCCTGGAATATAGCGGGATCAACCACCCAATCGCCTGGGGGATTTATATCACCAATTTCGTTTTCTGGATCGGAATCGGTCATGCCGGGACTTTGATTTCAGCAGTGCTTTACCTGGTGAGAGCACCCTTCCGCAATTCCATCTACCGGGCCTCCGAAGCCATGACGGTTTTCGCGGTGATGACTGCGGGTCTGTTTCCCCTCATTCATCTGGGGCGCGTCTGGTTTGCTTATTGGCTCCTGCCGTATCCCAACCAGCGCGAGCTGTGGGTGAATTTCAAATCGCCCCTGCTCTGGGATGTTTTCGCCATCTCGACCTATATGTCCGTTTCCATCGCTTTTTTTGTGCTGGGGCTGATCCCCGATCTGGCGGCCGTGCGTGATGAATCCAAGGGGGTCAAACGCCTGCTTTACAGTATTCCGGCGCTCTGTTTCAGGGGGACCAACCACCAATGGCTGCATTATATGCGGGGTTATCTGCTTTTCGCCGCGATTGCCACCCCGCTGGTTTTTTCGGTGCACTCGATTGTATCCTGGGATTTTGCCATGTCCAGTCTTCCCGGTTGGCATTCAACCATCTTTGCGCCCTATTTCGTGGCCG
>JAAEOA010000277.1 GCA_024223715.1 bacterium
CAGCCAGAACCAGATTCAGAGCCACCGCATAGGCCACCGAAAGGAGGGCCCCGTAAAGCCAGAAACGGCAAAAATCATACAGACTCAAAATCTGTGTATTAAAAGCGTGCAAAAACAAAACCACCAAACCAATATCGAAGGCCAGGTAGGTGTAATGGAAAATGGTATTAATCAGGGGATTATATCGGCCATGGGCCCATTCCAACATGGTCAAATCTCCGGCCAGCAATTCATTCAAACCCCACCCAGAGGCCAGCAGGCTGCCAAAGAAAAACACTCCCCATAATAAAGGAATGCGCTGAAAACGCCCCAGTCGAATAGCAGCACCGCCTGTTAGCATAAGAAAAAAGGCCAGAAAACCGGCCCCTTCATAAGCCTTGAGCGGAAAGCCTACAGGTAAAGTTGCTGAATTTGTGAAAGCCAAAGTCAGCAGAATAAATTTTAAAAGCCCCGACAGCTTCATCAGCTGTTCTCTTCAAATGAGATCGCCTCTTTGTTCCGCTGGTAATATTCCCAGGCAAAAACAACAAAAAGGGATCCCATAAAAGCTAGAAAAGTAAGGATAGAGCCTGCTCTCAGTTTCCGAGGCCGCACTGGATGTTGACTGACAGTAACCCGACCAACCTGCTCAAGAGGAGTCAGCATATCCAACTGCACTTGATGGCCATGAAGGTCATCTTCCAACTCAGCTTTATCCTGAACCAGATCCACAGACTTTTTAATTTCCAGATCTATGATTCTAAGCTTCAAATTCTCTTTTTTCTGAACCATATCTACCAACATCGTCAATTCAATATTGGCCATTTCCATATCAATTTCTTTGATGGAATCGTTCAGACTGTCGGCTCTAGTGGTGCTCTGGTAAATATAGGCACTCAGCTGATTCACTGTGCTGAGCAATTCGCCGGCAAGAGCTGCTTCATTTCGTTTTACCGTTTGCAAAAGAATTTCCGAAACGGCGTCACTGTCATTTGCTCTTCCGTTAGTGGTTATCGGCTCCGAAGCCATCAGGTTTTGCAACATCTTTTCCGCTTCAACAAGGCGTAACTGTCCAGCCTCAGCTTCAGCCTTTGAATTTGCGGCGGCATTGAGGCGCCACGTACGCCCCGATTCCAGACGGTCAAATTTTTTGGCCAATTTTTTATTGGAAGCATCCACTACCAAAATTTCTGCTTCCAATTTCTTTATTTCCAATTCAGCACGCTGAACCTCACCATCAATCCGAGAAATATTATTCCGAATTTTGTCCATCCGCACCTCAACGCCACCCATGGTGAGTTGAAGGCTGCTTCTGCTGCTGTCCTGACTAGCCTGCCGATTGAAAGAGGCAATGGATCGCTTCAATGTATCAACGGCCAACAAGGGATCAGTGGCCAGATTAGTCAGGGTAATGACATCGCCCCCACGCATGTATTGCGGCCCGGAAGAAATAAAATCAGCCATAATAATCGGTGGGACTTTCATGCTGTCATAGGGTTTCACCTCATACATGTCATCCCAAAACAGGGCCTTGCGAAACCAACGAACAACATCCTTCAAGGCACCCTCACGAATGGGCGCGCCTTGCCCTGAGTAAGAGACAATCCCGGGCCGCACCTGAGCTGTTGCCCTGTATAAAGGTTTGGTGAATATTCCATAACCGATCCCAGCCAGCAATCCGACCAGGGTCAGATAAAAAATAACCCTCCGGCCACGATAAAGAATATTCAGGAGATTCGGAAGAGAGACACCAAATCCCTCTTCCACAATTTCCTGATTTTCGTTTGTCGATGCATTCTGTGACAAATCGATCTCCTTGGTTATTTTTCCATCAACTTTTTCAGCCGTTTCTGAGAATTGTCCATAATCTGGTCATGCAATGAATTCCCATGAGAATCCATAGTCACCACCACTGGAAATTTATCAACCTTAAATTCCCAAATGGCCTCCGGTGCACCGAATTTTTCCGCCATATGAACATCGGGCACTTCAATAACCCGTTCAGCCAGAACCTGAGCCGCCCCACCAATAGCATGGAAATAAACAGCCCCAACCTTCTGACAATATTTCAGGGTTTTGGGCCCCATGCCACCTTTGCCAATGACCGCCCGAATGCCATATTGTTCCATCAAAGGACCCTGATAAGGTTCCTCGCGGATGCTGGTAGTCGGTCCAGCCGCCTTAACAACCCATTTACCTTTTTCTTTCACCACAACAGGTCCGCAGTGATACACAATGCTGTTGTTCAAATCCACGGGTGGCTTGCCACCGTCGTGCAAATATTTATGAACAGCATCCCGGCCGGTAAAAATGAGCCCGGTAATTTCAACTTTGTCGCCCACTTTCAGGGCACGGATTTTCTCTTCTGTAAAAGGTGCTTCAAGCAACATATCCGTTCCCTTTCTAGGAGTCGTAAAGCCAGCTGGTGATTTTTCCTTTTTCGCTCATGGTCACGCCGTTGCGCCGGAAAGCCCAGCACATATAGGCGACCGAAACAAAGAACGAAGCCGGTACACGGTTGCGATGAGTAATTTTCACACCCAGCAGGGTGGTTTCACCGCCAAAGCCCATGGGGCCAATGCCCAGACTGTTGGCCTCTTTCAGAATCTGCCGTTCCATTTTGGCCAGACGTTTGTCGTCGTTTTTATCGTCCAAGGTGCGGAAAAATTCTTCCTTCGCCGCTACAAAACTACTGCCCCGATCTCCACCAATGCAAACCCCGAGGATACCCGGCCCACATCCTTTCCCCTGGGCATTCAGAACTGCATCGAGCAGGCATTTGCGAACTCCAGCAAGATCACGACCGGCACCAATGCGGTTGTCGGGCAAACTGTACTGGGCGCTCATGTTTTCACTGCCGCCGCCCTTGAGCATCATTTTGACCGTCAGGGTTTTGCCTTTGGCAGGATGGAAATGATACGAAGGGTTGCCCGGGCCCAGATTTGTGCCTGAGTTTTCACCAGTAATGGAGTCTACGGAGTTTTGTCGTAAATAGCCCATTTTGGTGGCTTTGACGACCGCTTTTTCATATGCTTTTTTGAATGTTTTTTCGGCCATCCAAACGGGCAGATCAGCATAACAAATGATGGCACCGGTATCCTGACACAGGGGTTGGCTCTTATCTTTAGCCATACCGATATTTTCACGAATGACTTCCAGGGCGTATTTCCCTGAAGAATCCTTCTTCTCTTTGCGCCATCCCTTGTCAATGACCCTCTTCACATCTGTAGGCAGCTGGCTGCTGGTCCGGCGGATGAGTTCGAGGAGGTTTTGCTGCAGAATATTGGCATCCATGAGCGCTCCTGGGGGTTATTATGTTCGAGGGTTTTCAGTTCCCTTTTTATGAGTCTTGCCTGTCGATAGTAGCTGTCCTTGGTGAATCGGTCAAAGGGGTTTGTTCATTTTGAGCATTCTGTAAAAAAATTGATGCTGACCGGTGCCAGCTCATTGGTTACTATGGTTCTATCAATAACCAATGTCCCCATGCTCGGAGTTTCAAGCCCATGAAATACCTCCTGTTAGGCGCCGGCCTCCAAGGCACTGCCATTGCCCACGACCTTCTCAACCAAGCCGAGGGCACCACCAGCCTGACCGTAGTCGATGGCAATACCGAATCTCTTGATAATCTTCAAGCCCGCTTGGCCGACCCACGCCTTCACACTGCCAAAGGCGATGTCCGTGATTCAGAACTCATGAGTCCTTTAATGGCCGACGCCGATGTTGCCATCAGCGCGGTCAACTACTGGTTCAACGCCGACCTGGCCGCCATGGCTGTATCCGGAAAAACCCATTTCCTGGACCTCGGAGGCAATAACGACATCGTGGCCCGGGAATTCGAATTGAACGACGAAGCCACCGCCGCCGGTATCACCATTGTCCCCGATTGCGGTTTGGCCCCCGGTTTGGCCGGAATTCTGGGCTATTGGTTAGCCGATAACCTCGAAAAAGTCGATTCTCTCAAGCTGCGCGTCGGTGGCCTTCCTGCCAAACCCCAGCCACCCATGAACTACAAAGTCGTCTTCTCAGTCCAGGGCCTGATCAACGAATACATCGAGCCCGCCGTTGTCATTCGTGGCGGGAAGCTGCAAACTGTCCCTTCCCTCAGTGAACTCGAAACCCTGGTTTTCCCCGCCCCCTTTGGCGAACTGGAAGCCTTTCAAACCAGCGGCGGAACCTCCACTTTACCGCGCACATTGGCTGGCCGCGTGCCCGATCTTGATTACAAGACCATTCGTTATAAAGGCCATTGCGCTCAATTCAAACTCCTTTACGACCTCGGTTTGTGCGACTCCAAACTCCGCGAAGGAAAAAATGGCAGCATGTCTCCCCGTGAAATGCTGGTCCAGTTGATGGATGAAAAGCTGGACCTGCCCGGCGAAGATGTCGTACTTTTGCAGGCAGAAGTTGTGGGTTATGAAAAAGGCGACCAAGCCATCCGTCGCACGGTGCGAATAATTGACCACCACGACCACACCCATAACATCACCGCCATGATGCGCATGACCGGATATCCGGCTGCCATTATTGCTCAGCTGCTTGCCAGCGGAGAAATATGTGCTCCCGGAACCAAAGAACAGGAACTCATTGTACCCGGCGATCGTATGATTGAGTTGTTGCGTCAGCGTGGTGTGGAAATTGAAATTTTCGAAGGAAATCCTGGAGAACCGGCTTGAATCTGAATCCTAACGATAACATTTCCGGAGCCCGTGGGCCCTGGCTCATGTGGACAGCGGCCGCCCTGGCCCTGATGCTGCTTCACGGCCTCAGCTTCCGCTTTGTTATTGACGACGCTTTCATCAGCTTCCGCTACGCCCAGAACCTGGTCGATGGCCACGGACTGGTTTTTAACCACGGTGAAAAAGTCGAAGGATACAGCAATCTGCTTTATGTCCTGTGGTCGGCCCTGGGCATAAAAATGGGACTGGCGCCCTTGCTTTGGGGACGAATTGGAAGCACTCTGGCCATGGGCGGGTTGCTGGCCATGCTGCCGGGAATTGTACGGCTGCTGGCTCCTGAAGAAAACGCCCACCGGCCTTTACCCGGCCAGGTGGCCCAGGTTCTCACCGCCATGAGCGGAGCAGTAGCCTGCTGGATGCTTGGTGGACTGGAGACTGCGTTTTTTGCCTTGTTCACCGTTTGGGCCTGGCGTGCAGCTCTGAAACGACAAACTCTTCTGACGGGTATTGCCGGTCTGCTCCTGATATTAACCCGACCCGAAGGTCCCGCGCTGGCTTTTATTTTTTCTGCCTGGTCACTTCTGCCTTCAGATCATTTGAGCACCGGACACTATGGAAAAAATCGCATCAAATGGGTGGGTCCCATTCTTTTGGTAACAGGCCTGACCGCGTTTCTTCTCTGGCGACACAGCTACTTCGGCTGGTGGCTGCCCAATACTTATTATGCCAAAACCGGCGATCTTGCTGGTCAGTTAAAAACCGGTCTTCCTTATGGCTTGGGATTTTTGTCCTGGCAGGGAGCAGGAATTCTGCTTGTAGCTCTTGCTTCTGTTTTGCGGGGTGGCTTAGCCCTTATTCTGCGGCGAGATATGCTTGCAACTCTGGGTACCATTCTGATCTGGTCTGCCTATGTGATTTTTATTGGTGGCGACATGCTCGGCATGTACCGCTTTTTTGTTCCCATTGTACCGCTTTTGCTGACATGGTTGACCGCCCTTTTATCGGGTACATCCTGGGTTTCCCGACCCCGGACGGCAATTATTACCATCAGCATTATGGCTCTGTTGCTGCTACCTGCCTCTTTCAAGGGAAAAGAACGCCGTCTGGTATCTGTTCACATGACCGAAGCTAATCTTGGCGGCTGGTTCCTGGCCGGCGATGCCATGGCTGAAAACCTTCCTGCTGACGCAAGCATTGCTCTTGGACCCGCCGGGTACATACCTTTTGTCACTGGAATGAAAACTTATGATTATTATGGCTTGGTTGTGCCACAGATTTCCCACAAAGAAGTTAAATTTGAACAGGGTTACGCCGGTCACGAAAAGCACGACGGGGCCTATCTCCTGTCTCAAAAACCCGACTTCATACTTATTGGGAATGTGGATATTACGCAAGGGCCCCGTCAGGGCCTGATTCCCATCCTGGAACGGGAGCGGGATATCGTCACCAATCCCCTGTTTGCAGAGAACTACCAAATGGTCAGCCTGCCAGTGGGTGATGGCAAATACTTAAACATGTTCATGCGCAAAAATGAAGCCTCGCAAGGCACCCGACGGATTAATTCAAGGCAGTGAAAAACCTGTCTTTGCGTGGTAAATAATGATTGTCATGATCCAGTGAAAAAACCACTGAACTGACTTTTCCGCAAACAGCTGACCGATCCAGGAAACCAAAATACCGACTGTCGGCGCTGTTATCCCGGTTGTCCCCCATCAGAAAATATTTTCCTTTTTCAACAACAATAGGGGCAAAATCGCGAAGAGCTTTTTTTGCCGGATCATGGGCCACCATATGTCGGACACCCTCCAGGTTTTCGACATGGAAAACGCGCCCGACAACTGACTCAGAAGCCACTGCCTGGGTCGGTTCATAATCCATGACCTTCCCATTGAGGAACAAGCGCCCACCTTTCATGGCAACAGTATCGCCAGGTATGGCCACCACCCTTTTTACAAGACGGTCGCCATTTTTTGGTGACCAACAGGTGATGATGTCACCACGGGCCGGATCGTCCCAACGCGCCACCGCAATTTCGGTAAAAGGAATTTTCAAATCATAAGCAAGTTTGTTTACGAAAATCCTGTCCCCGATCATGATCGTGGGCCGCATGGAACCAGTGGGAACATCGTTCCAGTCGGCAATGGCACTGCGGAAGGAAAACACAACCAGAATCATGAGCAGAAGACTGAACAGTCCACTTTTTAAGAGACGAGACCAAATAACGGAACCTTGGATTTTCATGATTTCCTTCTTTAATAAAGGTGTTTTGAAGCCTGAGAGATCTATATACTATAAAACCTCTCAAATGTTCCGTTATTTTTTTAACCAATAACAAGCCAATCAGAAATCATTAATCGAAAGCGCACACACTCAACCAGCACCAGAGAGAGCCCTAACTAACTGCACCATCACAAGTTAAAATCCCAGCAAAAAGAATTAATTTTTATCTTGCTTCTCAGCTTTTATTGATAATATTTTAACAACATAGAGGTCAGTTTAATTCAATTAACTGTCTGTTACATCAAAACCGCTTAAGGAGAGTATCATGCAGGATCTAATCGTTTGTATTGGGGAAACCTGCCATCAAAGTGGTGCCGAACACGTGCTTAAGACTTTCATGGACTTGGTTGCCGCTCATAAATTGGAAAATGAAATCACCATAAAAGCCAGCTTCTGCATTGGCGGATGCTGCGAACAAAATGAAGTGAGCGCCCGTTTGGGCGATAGCCTGTTCCAGGTTTCTCCTGAAACCGCCGAACAGGTCTTCACAAAACAGGTTCACTCCTCTCCCACTTTAAACCCGGAGGTTTGAAAATGGCTAAAGTAGTCATCGGCGCCTGGGACGACCAAAAGGTCGACAACCGGGGCAAACGCTTTTTTGAAATCGATGAATTTGACGCTCTGGGCGACTTCAAGGAATTTGATCCGGGCAACCGCATAAAAGCCTTCCTTGGTGGAAAAGGATTTTTTGTATTCGACAAAGATGTCTCCATTATGAGCGCCATCCGGGATTATCTGGAACGGTCAGCCAACGAAAGTTGCGGTAAATGTACACCCTGCCGCACGGGAACCCGGATTCTCGTTGAAAAATTAAATGACGTTTGCGAGAACGGTACCTGTGATCGCAAAATGGAAGAAATTCATGAACTGGCCGAACATATCCAATCGAGCAGCCTCTGCGGATTGGGCCAGTCTGCAACCGTACCTCTGCTCCAGTTACTGGATAATTTCCCTGAAATTGCCGAAGAAGAACTGCGAAGCGGAGCCGCCGCCGTGGCGCAGCCCAGCCAAAGCTACGTGACTGCCCCCTGTATTGAAGAATGTCCCAGCAAAGTCGATGTGCCAAGATACATTGATTATTTAAAAGACGGGAAGTTCTCTCATTCGGTAGGCGTTGTACTGCAAAAATATCCGATGGCTGCCACCTGTGGCCGTGTTTGTGTTCGCTTTTGCGAAATGGCCTGTCGCCGCACCCAGGTTGACGACGCCGTGGGAATCAAAGTCCTTAAACGTTTTGTCGCTGACCAGGAAAAATACGCCAGCGATCATTGGTTTAGCAAAGACCTGATTACCGATCCCAAACCCGATGACCTGAAGGTCGCCGTCATTGGCGCCGGACCGGCCGGTGTTTCCGCTGCCTACCACTTGTTGCTCAAAGGCTACAAAGTGGAAGTTTTTGAAGCCATGACCGAACCTGGTGGCATGGCTGCCGTGGGTATACCGGAATACCGTCTGCCCAAAGAAGAAATTTTGCGCAAAGAAGTTTCCATCATTGAAGATCTCGGTGGAACCATTCACTACAACCAGCGCATGGGTAAACACTTCACTCTCGATACCCTCATTGAAGATGGCTTCAAATCTGTATTCCTGGGTGTGGGTGCTCACAAGGGAAAAGCCATGGGCGTACCCGGTGAAGAAACCTCCATTCAAGGTTACATCACCGGTGTAAAATTCCTGCTCTTCATTAATCATTACCACATTAACATGGGTGTGGAAATGGACCTTGGCGATAAAATGGTTGTTGTCGGTGGCGGCAATGTGGCCATGGATTGTGTACGGTCCGCTTTACGCATGGGCGTCAAGGAAGTGCATTTGGTCTACCGTCGCACCCGCAAAGAGATGCCTGCCGATATTGAAGAAATTGAAGCTGCAGAACACGAAGGTGTCATCTTCCACTACCTGACGCACCCAACCAAAGTTATCAGCGAAGATGGAAAAGTCACCGGTTTGGAACTGATAAAAATGGAACTGGGCGAAGCTGACCAGAGTGGCAGAGCCAGAGTTATTCCCGTCGATGACAGTGAGTTCACCCTGGATACTGATTTTGTGGTTCCGGCCATTGGCCAGAAAGTAGACCACAGCTTCATAAGCCCTGAAGAAGGGGTTGAGTTCAACAACTGGGGCCTCATCCAGGCCGACGAGCAAACTCTGCGCACAACCCGTCGCGGAGTATTCGCCGGTGGCGATGCTGTGACCGGACCGGCCACCCTGATTGAGGCCATGGCCCAGGGTCAACAGGCAGCCGAAAGTATCGACGATTATTTAACCCACGGCCGTTTGAAGTTCCGCCCCGAACGACGGTTCCAAAAGCTGCTTAAAGAGATGCGGTCACTGCATTCTGAAGATGTTGTGCAACCCATCCGCCACTTGTACCGGGTCAAGGTCGATGAGTTGGACCCGGAAACCCGCAAAAGAAAATTCGAGGAAGTGGAAAAACCCATTTCCGTGGACGCGGCCTACCGCGAAGCCGAACGCTGCATGCGCTGCTACCGGGTCTACTCGGTAGTAACTGAGAAATAGGAGGCGATCATGAACGCAACCATCAATGGCCGAAGCATAGAGTTCGCCACCGAGCAAACCATTTTGGAAGCCGCCCGCGCGGATGGACAATTTATTCCCACCCTTTGCGAATTGGCCGATATTGGCCACACACCTGGAACTTGCCGTATGTGCATTGTGGAAGTCAGCCGGCCAGGCCAGAAAAAAGCCCAGCTCCTGACTGCCTGCGATACACCCGTGGAAGAGGGTATGGTTATTCGCACCCGCACCACGGAAGTTCGTCAGCATCAGCGTCTGCAAATGGAACTCCTGCTGGCTGATCACAATCAGGATTGTGCGTCCTGTGTTCGCCACGGGGATTGTGAACTGCAGGACACCGCTCAATTTGTAGGCCTGCAGGGAACCCGTTACACCAACCCGGAATACCATGCCGGACGTTGCGTGGATCGCACCAGCATTGCCATCGAACGCGACATGACAAAATGTGTGCGTTGTCAGCGCTGCCTCGCAGTATGCCGTGATGTGCAAGGCACCGACGTATTGGTTTTTTCAGGAACTGGTTTGAACGCCGAAATCGGGATACGCGACAGCATCGCCATGGGCGATAGCGATTGCGTCAGTTGTGGACAATGCACATTGGTTTGTCCCGTTGGAGCCTTGGCCGAAAAAGATGACACCGAAAAAGTTATCGACTATTTCTACGATGAAGATATTTTCACCGTCATTCAAATTGCCCCCGCCACCCGTATTGCCCTCGGTGAAGAGTTTAATATGGGCTACGGAGAAAACGTTGAAGGCAAATTGATCAGCGCCTTTGAACAACTGGGAGCCGATGTTGTTCTGGATACAAACTTCACCGCTGACCTGGTGATTATGGAAGAAGGCAACGAACTGCTGAGCCGCATTCAGAACGGCGGCACCTTGCCTATGTTCACCAGCTGCTCTCCCGGTTGGGTTAACTGGCTGGAAAAGAATCATCCCGAATTGAGGGACAATCTTTCCACGGTCAAATCGCCTCAGCAGTGCTTTGGGGCCGTGGCCAAAACATATCTGGCAGACCGTATGAACATTGATCCTGCAAAAATGCGGGTCATCAGCATTATGCCCTGTACGGCCAAAAAAGAAGAAGCGGCCCGGCCCGAGTTCACCATGGATGGACGCCCGGATGTAGACGTTGTGTTAACCACTCGCGAATGCGCTCGACTGCTGAAGCGCGAAGGTGTTTGGCTGCCCGGTCTTGCCGAAGGAAAATTCAACAACGAGTGGATGGGGCTGTACTCCGGTGCGGCTGAAATATTTGGCACCACCGGTGGAGTGACCGAAGCTGCTGTTCGAACCGTGCACTATGCGGTGACCGGTAACGAACTGCCCGCCATCGACTATGAGGCCATTCGCGGCTACGAACACATGCGCGAAGCTGAAGTTGATCTGGGTGAGAAAGGCACAGTTAAAGTTGGGGTGGCCCACGGTCTGGCAGCTGCCAAAAAAATGATTGAAAGAGTGCAAAGCGGTGACGCCGACTACACCTTTATTGAGTTCATGGGTTGCCCCGGCGGCTGCATGGGCGGAGGCGGCCAACCACGCATTAAGAAGAACTACCAGAGCTTCTGGCATGAACGTCAGCAAGCAATCTATAAAATTGACAAGGAAGCGCCAATTCGGCAGTCTCACAACAACCCGTGCATTCAGAAAATCTATGATGAATTTCTGGGTGAACCACTGGGCAAGAAGTCGCATGAATTGCTGCATACTCACTACCTCGACCGTAAGGTGGACGTGAAGCATGACATGAAGACCATTTGGGATGAAATTCGGGGTTAAGAGATATTCCAATGACCAAATAAAACGGAGGAGCCAAAAGGCTCCTCCGTTTTATCAGAACAAGGAAATCAATGAAATTTAGTTCAACAGCCCTTCCAACCGATCCTTATGTACCGTAAAGCTGAGCATTTTCAGTTTAATGTAATCACCCGACCAGAAGTAATAACCCTTGAATTCACCAAGCCTGGAACTGCGGTTACTATCCTTGATTAAAAACCAATCCTGTCCCCCAAACCGTTTGAATCCAACCACGTGCACACCATGATCATCACCGGTAGTGCCGTTGGCAATACGGAATTCCCGGCTCGCCTGGTTGATATATTTTGAAGGAATGTCCCACTCCGGCACCATGGCCGTATCGAACTTTCCATCCATACCGGCTTCGCTGTTGTCGCCGCCAATGCTGACGGTGTAACCATCTTTTACAGCCTTCTTGATAACTTCATAAAAGTCATGCAATGGCAAATTCACGTAATCATCTTTGCGACGCCAATTATCAGTCACATCCAGCAGGACACGTGTATAAAACGGGGTGTCCATTCTGGAAACACATCCCACATAATCGTCAAGATTCAGGTTCAAAACATCGCTGAGAAATCCCTGAGGGCTATAGGTTTTGCCATCATAAGTTACGTCAACCGGTGGGGCACCAAGATGCTTGTCCAGAATTGCACGAACATAAACCATGTTCTGCTCTTCGTCCCAGGTTTTGCTTTCGATGACCCAGTCGAGATAGCCTTTCAATTCATTCATCAGAGGCGTATGGTCGTGACAGGTTCCCGGCACAGCCACACCCGAATAATCTTCTTGGGTCATGGCTCCGTATTTTCGGAAAACCTCAAGAGTGCCATGATCCTGGCTACCCTGTGACAAGGGCGTGCGGCCAAAGCTGTTCAAATAGGCCCGGCTTTTTTCCACATATTCCCAATAAGCCACCCACATTTCGGAGAGCTTTACTTCCGGGCCACCGAGGCGTTGGCTCTCGCTTTCCATGTAACTGACCGAGCAAAAAGCCCAGCAGGTTCCGGTATAAAACTGAGGGGTGGGCGGCAGATGCCAGATCTGATCAAATTCATCGGGTGTGCCTGGAGATTTTACTTTGGACCAATCAATGCGCAGATCTTTTCCAGCTTTTGATTTTTCCGATGACTCATCGGCATATTGGTCTTCCACCAACTTCTGAAGACTGTCGCGTTCTGCTGCATTGGCCTCACGCAGTTCAACAATTTCATCCAGCTTGGGATACTTGTTTTTCTCACGATACACCGGGTCGGCAGCCAGCGCGCTGCAGGCAAAAAAAGTAAGCAGCAAAGCGGTGCAAACCATCAGTGTTGTCTTTCGGGTTGTCATTTTTTCTCCATTAGAAAGCCAGCATTAAAGCGCCGGTTAAGCCAAGTAAAACAAAGAGGCCTGCAACAGCACCCTTCACGATCCAACCAATGATTACCACCATTATGGCCTTGCCGTTACCATCAAAATTCATGACGACACGAATGGCCACTACAAAAGCAGCCAATTGCCACAAACTGGCCACAACTCCCACCAGCCAGCCAAAACCAGGCACAATACCCACAACTGCCAACACACCAGGTGCGGTGGCAAATCCGGTGACTCGCAGAACAGCCGTTAAATCACAACGGGTATCGGGATCAGGAATGAGTTTGGTACCCACCACGTAAGCCAGGGCAGCTTGAAGCACCCATCCCAGAAGAGCCATCACGGCCCCTCCAATAAGACCAGCAGGTCCAGCCAGGGCGGCACCAATTCCAGCGGCAGCACTGACAATAACCACGACCGTAACAGCTGCGCCCATCGAGTCTTCATTCTGGGCAATTTCGTTGTAAAAACCGGGCTCGAGTTTAGCAGCACGGATCATGTTGTCGACAATGTTTGCCATGATCTTTCCTTTCTGATGGTATCAATAAGCCGGGGAGCTTTTTTGCACCTGACGAATATACCCGTTCAATAGGGGGTGTGGCAAGTTTGGAGTGGGTGGAATTGCCAATTGCACTCAGAATGTTGTTAAGCCCACGATTAAAGGTGTATTGGGCATGCTAATCCTATAAATGTCCCCCTGACGCGCATTCAATTTAATCAGAATTTAGTACGAGGTCGCCAGAATTTCTTTGGCTACATTCTTCGCGGCACAACCACATCTTTCGCCAAAGCCCAGCAGATGTTATCTTGCCCCCAAACAATCACCCTTGTAGGAGGTAGCGCCGTGAGCGCCCAGAATACTAACATTTCCGACCTGAATTCCTTCCAGCAGCAAATTCGCCAGGGCATTCCCGCCACCATTCCCGCCCAACCGGTGGACAACCCGGCCATTAGCCGCGCTCCCGAACGCCCCATGCTGCTTTCCGATGACGAAAAACGTCTGGCCCTGGCCAATGCTTTGCGCTATTTCCCCCCGGAAATGCACACCGAACTGGCCCCGGAATTTGCTCAGGAACTGGCCACTTACGGGCGCATTTACATGTTGCGCTTCCGCCCAATCTACGAAATGCACGCCCGGCCCATTGAAGAGTATCCCGCTCAATGCGCCCAGGCAGCCGGCATCATGCTGATGATTCAAAACAACCTCGACCCGGTTGTGGCCCAGCATCCATACGAACTGGTTACTTATGGAGGCAACGGCACCGTCTTCCAAAACTGGGCCCAATACCTGCTTACAATGAAATACCTCTCGGAAATGACCGAAGATCAAACCCTGGCTCTTTATTCCGGCCATCCCATGGGCCTCTTCCCCAGTCATAAAGACGCTCCCCGGGTGGTGGTCACCAATGGCATGGTCATCCCCAACTACAGCAGTGGCGACGACTACACCCGCATGAGCGCCCTCGGTGTGACCAGCTACGGTCAAATGACAGCCGGCAGCTTTATGTACATTGGCCCACAGGGGATTGTGCACGGAACCACCATCAGCATTCTGGGAGCAGGACGGCTTTATCTGGAGGGTGAAAACCCTCTTGCCGGAGCTCTTTATTTGTCCAGTGGTCTCGGTGGCATGAGTGGTGCACAAGGCAAAGCTGCGGTCATTGCCGGTTGTGTGGGTCTGCTCGCTGAAATCAATCCCGACGCCGTTAAAAAACGCCACGAACAAGGTTGGGTCGATGAAGTGTTCACCGATCTGCCCGAATTGCTGGAACGGGTCCGGGTTGCCAAAGCCAGCAAAGAGGCCGTTGCCTTGGCCTATCAGGGAAATATTGTCGATCTGTGGGAGGCTCTTGTTGATAGCGATATTGCCGTGGAACTGGCCAGCGACCAGACCAGCCTGCACATCCCCTACACCGGCGGCTACTATCCCGCCGACATGAGCTACGATGAAAGCAACCAGATGATGGCTGCCGATCCTGCAGCTTTTAAGGTAAAAGTTCAGGCTACGTTGTTGCGTCACATTGAAGCGGTCAACGCTTTGGTAGCGCGCGGAACCAAATTCTGGGATTACGGCAACGCCTTCCTTTTGGAATGCAGCCGCGCCGGAGCCGACATCGCCAAACCCGACGGTCGGTTCATTTACCCCAGCTATGTGGAAGACATCATGGGCCCCATGTGTTTCGACTTCGGATTTGGTCCCTTCCGTTGGGTTTGTACCAGTGGCTTGGCCAAAGACCTGGAAACCACCGACCGAATCGCGGGCGATGTGATGGAAAAACTGGCTGCCGTGGCCCCGGAACAAACCCGCCAGCAGTATCTGGACAACCTGCGCTGGATCCGCCAGGCCGGAGCCAACAAAATGGTTGTCGGCAGTCAGGCCAGAATATTGTACAGTGATGCTGAAGGCCGCCGGGCTATCGCCGCTGCCTTCAATGAAGCCATCAAACGTGGCGAGATTTCCGCGCCTGTAGTTCTGGGCCGCGATCATCACGATGTATCCGGAACCGACAGTCCTTACCGCGAGACCAGCAACATTTACGACGGCAGCATGTTCACCGCCGACATGGCCGTGCAAAATTGCATTGGCGACAGCTTCCGCGGTGCCACCTGGGTCAGCCTGCATAACGGCGGCGGCGTGGGTTGGGGCGAAGTGGTCAATGGTGGCTTTGGCATGCTGCTCGACGGTGGCGACGATTGCGCCCGCCGTCTGCGATCCATGCTGCACTGGGATGTGAACAACGGTGTCGCACGCCGGGCCTGGGCCCGCAACGAAGGTGCCGAGTTCGCCATCAACAAAGCCATGGAACTGGAACCAAAATTGAAAATTACCGTGGCACAACACGCCGACAATAATCTTGTCGATGCCGCCATTAGCAAATCATTCGAATAAGCAGGAGAAACAATGGACCAGCGTGCAGAAAAACTAAACCGCCCTTCGGTACCCGCTCTTGATGACATTCTGGGTGTGCCTTTTAAAGTCCTGGACGATGGCCTGATCAGAGTTGTCGACTACATGGGCGACGACCCGGCCATTGTGCAAGCCGCTCGGGTTTCTTATGGCGACGGCACCAAAAAGACCAGCGACGACCGGGGCCTCATTCGCTACCTCTTGCGTCATCGGCACACGACCCCGTTTGAAATGTGCAGCCTGAAACTTCACATTCGGGTTCCCATGGATGCCTGGCGGCAGTGGATTCGGCACCGGACTGCCTCAGTCAATGAAACGAGCACAAGGTATTCCATTGCAATAAGTTCAAGCCAAACAACTCAACCCGACCAGTGGCGAATCCAAGCCACCGACAACAAACAGGGTAGCAGTGGCTGGCTCGATTCAAATGCTGGCGCAGAACTGACCCAGGCCGAAACTGACTTCCACAACACAGCCCGTGAAGTTTACGACCAGCGCCTGGAAAATGGCGTGGCCCGCGAACAGGCCCGTAAAGATTTGCCACTGTGCACGTACACCGAAGCCTATTGGAAAATGGACCTGCACAACTTGCTGCACTTCCTGGCTTTGCGCATGGACCCCCACGCTCAAAAGGAAATCCGCGACTACGCCACTAT
Organism: bacterium; assembly: GCA_024223715.1. Classification (GTDB taxonomy): domain Bacteria; phylum Krumholzibacteriota; class Krumholzibacteriia; order LZORAL124-64-63; family LZORAL124-64-63; genus LZORAL124-64-63. The sequence continues at coordinate 16,197 of JAAEOA010000277.1, forward strand.
TATTGGCGAAGAAATTGTCTCACGTTGGGTACCCAAAACCTGGGAAGCTTTTCAGGACTACCGTCTCGGGGCTGTGCATTATTCTCGCATTGAACATGAAATCATGGCTGCGGTGGGAGCGCAAAATCTGGACCAGGCCAACGCTATTGCCACGGAGGCCGGCTGGCTTAAACCATCCAAAAAAGGTGGCCTGCTGCGCAACCGTGAGCGCGATGAATTGACTGCCAAATTGAAGTCCTTAAGTCTCGCTGTTCCCTGGGAGTAATTTTTGGAGATTGTGAACAACAGCAGTTCAGCGCCGTTCATCTACTTTAATAACCTCGCAGAGGTTGATGGCATTACTCATGCCGTTAGCACCCGTCAGGGCCCAGCTTTTGGACAAGTGGGAACCGATGCAGCCACGGCTCAAGCTGCTGCTGAATGTGCCCGCGTTTTGAAAATGTCGGGTACCGCCTGGGCCCATCAGGTTCACGGAAAGACTATCCTGAAAGTTTCAGCCCCCGGGTTAGCAGGCCAGGCCGACGCTTTAATTTCCAATACTCCAGGCCTCTTGCTTGCGGGTCGCAGTGCCGACTGTCCCATTGTTCTGGTTTCTGGTCACGACACTGCGGGCAAACCTGCGGTGGGTTTTGCCCATGCGTCCTGGCGATCCACGGTTCAAAACATCACCCAACTTTTGATTGCCAAACTCACCGACAGTTTCTCCTGTCAGACCGAAAGCTTTCAGGCAGCCATCGCCCCATCGGCCGGGCCCTGCTGTTATGAAGTTGGCCAAGAGGTACGGGATCAAGCCTTAAAAGAACTTGGGCCTATTGCCGCCAAGTTTTTTAAGGTCCATCAAGACCGCTGGATTTTCGATTTGTGGTCAGCCAATGTGTGGCAACTTTTGCAATCCGGTGTTTCCGAAAAAAGAATTGAATGCACTTGCATTTGCACCATGTGCCAGGGTGATAATTTTTGGAGCTGGCGTCGGCAAGGTCCCCGGGCCGGGCGTTTTGCTGGACTCATTGGGGTCACTTTGTAACTCCGCTGGAAAAACTAATCCCTCCCCGGGGAGCACTTGCCAAATCTCTCAACTCAGTTAAGATGAGTACAACTTAATCCGGTAACCAAAATCTGAAAGGAGCCGGTCATGGCCAAACGCGCCGACTGGTACTACTACCGCAACGGCTGAACCAGCTGCAAACGCTCGCAGGAGTATCTTGCGAATCATGAATTTACCTTCAAATCCGAAACCAATGCCAGTGCTAAACTGGGTGCCGACAAAGCCCGGGAACTCATTGCCGCTTCATCTAAAATTGTGGTCATGAAGGGTAAAAAAATTGTCGAATTCAAAATGAAGGACAAACCTTCTGAAGAAGAAATGCTGAAGGTCATGCTGGGCACGACCGGCAATCTTCGCGCCCCTACCATTCAACGGGGAAAGACACTTCTGGTGGGTTTTAATGCCGATAAATTCGATGAAATACTTGGCTAGATAGTATTTTTGGAGGTCATTCCGGTGACTACGGTTTGACCTTCAAAACCACTGGCAAATGATCACTCATATCGCTGTCGTACTGACTCCAGCCACCAGCTAAATAAGCCTGAAGAGTCATAACTCTGACTTCTGCATCGGGACGATCCGCCGCCTCAAACAGCGGTTCGTTAATGATGATATGATCGAGATGACTGGGCCAACCTGGAAAAGACCATCCCAGGGAACTGTCCTCAGCAATTACCATGTCGGCAGCTCGCCACTGAGCCGGGTCCATAATAAAATTAGTAAATACATTGTCAGATGAAGAATCAGTCAGTGAATCGTTAAAATCGCCAATGATGAACACACGGTAGTCACTTAAGTTTTCCAGGGCATATTCTTCAAGCAAAAGGCAGGCGTCTCGCCGGCGGGTTTCTTCGTCCCAGGAGTCATTTTCGTCAATTTCACCATCGCCACAGCATTTTAAATGATTGTTAATCACCGCAATGGGCAGGCCATCAAAGCTGCCCAGCAAAAGCAGAGGGTTGCGGGGAAATGGGCCGTTGTAGCCAGTCAGAATTTCCTGAATGGAATCCACCTGAAGCCGATCGCTTTGGCGATAAATAAAAGCAAGGTTAATCCCATACCCCGCACTGCTGCTTTTGTAGCCGTCCCAACCGTCAAGTCCTTCAACAACCTGCTCAAAATAGACCCGGCTCTCAATTTCCTGCAATCCAATGATGTCAACATCAAGGCCGGAAATAGCCTGCGTCACCAAGTCGGAGGTCACGTTGCCGCTTTTGGCGAAATGCTCAATGTTCCAGGTCATTACTTCCAAGGTCGTATCGGTGCCCACTTTGGCCATCTCAAAAGGGTTTTCCGGGACTGGAGGAAGGATGCTTTTTGTGGAATTTCCACAGCCGAAAATACCCGGCAACAGGAACAGGGCCAACATGATTAACAAGTTGTTTCTTAACGACTTGTTCAGCAATATTCTCAGCAATCGAGTCATCGGCGCGTTCCTCAGGTCAGGTCGAAATAGAGCATTACCTCTATAAAATGTACCTCGAAGCGCAAAAGCGCCAGTTCTCTGCGTAATTATCTATCGGCAGAAGTGGGTGGAACCTCAATCTTCAAACAAACAAAGAAACCAACCACCGCCACCGCAGATGCCAACAGGAATACATATTCATGCCCGTATCGTTCCCAAATAAAACCGGACAAAACCGGCAATGTCATGGCCACAACGTGGTCAATGGTGATGCCCAGACTAATCGTCGGTGTGATATCGGCCGGATCGACGGCAATTTTTTTCAAATAAGTTGTGCGGGCCACACGCAGAGCGAAAAGAATGTGGTCCAAAATATAAGCTCCGTACAACAGGTATAAATCATAGGGTTTGGGTAAAATCCGGGAGGCAAAAGCATAAACCATGCACACCACAATGAGCATGACTTCATCTGTAGCCAAAACCCGCTTTTCTCCCAGCCAGTCAATAACATCGCCCAACAGCGGACGCAGAATCACACCCAGCAAAGAAGCCAGAAAATATAGCAGAGCAATGGTTGAAACCGGTACCCCGTGAAGATCGACCAAGACCCAGGATCCAAATACCAAAAAAATCTGTTTGCGAATTCCAAACAACGCGCTAATGGCATAAAAAACATGATATTCCTTGCGGTAAACCAACCTTCGGGAAGGAGGATCCTGTTTCCCGAGAGAGAGTTTCCAATACAAAAGACCGGCAGTTGTGGCGCAAATGGCTGCCACTGCATAAAACAAATCGTATCGATCACCCATGTAACGGGCCAGTAGCCAGACAGCCGAGACTCCTAAAATGACGCCCATATTGCGCGCGCCGCCCAATTGTCCCAGGCGCCTTCCTTCGGCCCCGCGTTTGGCCAGCTTCAAACCAATTGGGCCTTCAACAGCAAAAATTATGTGATCGCCCAGGGACCAGATCACAATCCAGACAACTAGGAGAATGGTCCCGGGAGACAGAAATCCCAATCCCAAAGCCCCGGCTGCGGTGGCCACCATGGCCAGAGCGGCAATGCGACTTTCCCTGAAACGGGTTAAAAGCAGCCCAACAACAATAAAAATGAAAAAGCCCGGCAATTCACGAGGGAATTCCAGCCAACCACGATTACCGGCATCAAATCCGTGAACTCCGGAGAGGTAGTTGTTTAGAGTGGAAAGGAAAATTCCGCTGGTGGCACCAAAAAACATGGTGGCGAACAGTAGGCGCCGGAAATCGCCGGTCACTTTTCGCAGAGGATTCAAGAGGTTTCTTTCGGTGTTGTGAGGGTGAACTCGGGTTCGCTGGGGGCAGATAATTTCTGATCCGGCTTGCGTCGGGCCAGCCAGGTCAATTGAGCCAGACGTTCTCCTGCCGGATGAATAAACGCATCGGCAGGCATGCGCCAGTTCCAGTTTCCTTTTCCTTCACCGGGTAAATTCATGCGGGCTTCCCGGCCCAAACCAAGCACATCCTGCATGGTGGCAATAAAGGTATGGGCACAACTGAGCATTCCCATGCGCAGTAAGGTCCAGTTAGGCTCTTCAACTGGATGTCCGTTATAGCGTGCTACTAAATCCCGGCAGGTGGCATCGGTTAAGTGATTCCACCAACCCATGGTCGGGTCGTTGTCGTGGGTGCCGCTGTAGACCACACAATTGGGCTGATACTCATGAGGAAGAAAAACATTTTCCGGACCACTGAAAGCAAACTGCAGAACCTTCATTCCTGGCAGATTAAATTGGTCACGCAGCTTTACCACATCGGAAGTAATCACGCCTAGATCTTCGGCAATAACCGGCAAGTTCTTGCCAAAGGCTTCCTGCAGGGCCTCAAAAAAGGAAGCCCCAGGCCCTTGTTTCCAAACCCCATTTACAGCTGTTTTTTCATCGGCAGGAATTTCCCAGTAGCCTGCAAATCCGCGAAAATGATCGATGCGAACCACATCGCACTGCTCAAGACAACCTCGGAGACGGGCAATCCACCAACGGTAGCTGTCTTGTTCCAAGGCCGACCAGTCATAAAGGGGATTGCCCCATAGTTGACCGGTTTTGCTGAAATAATCTGGTGGTACACCGGCAACATGAGTGGGACGACCATCGTCGGCCAATTGAAAATACTGCGGATTAGCCCAAACGTCGCTACTGTCGTAAGCCACAAAAATGGGAAGGTCCCCAACCAGACGCACCGCTTTGGCGGCGGCATAGGAGCGCAACTGTTGCCATTGTTCATGAAAAAGCCACTGCACAAAAACGAAAGATGCAATGGGATTGCTCAGCCTGAGTCGGGCCTCGTCCAAAGCCAGAGACTCCCGAATTACCAAAGAAGAGTCCCATTGATTCCAGGGTTTTCCATCGAAATCATTTTTCAGAGCCATGAAGAGAGCAAAATCTTCCAGCCATTCACTGTTTTGCTGACGGTAGTCTTCAAGACGAGCCCGGTCTGAAGCGGCAGCCGTTTCCTGAAATACCAGCCAGGCTTTTTTCAGAGCTGCAAATTTCCACTCAATGACCGGTCCAAACTCCACACGGTCATCATCAAAATCTGGACGATCTGCCAAAAAATCAACGCTCAACCAGCCATCATCAACCAATTTTTCCAAACTGATGAGCAAAGGATTCCCGGCAAAAGCACTGAGAGTTTGATAAGGACTGTCGCCAAAACTGGTCGGCCCCAAGGGCAAAACCTGCCACAAGCTCTGGCCATGCTGGTTCAACCAATCCACAAAGCGAAAAGCCCCTTGCCCCAGGTCACCAATGCCATCGGCGCCAGGTAAACAGGTGGGGTGCAGTAATACGCCGCTGGATCGTTCGAATTTAAACTCTTTTGTCGGCATCGACTTCTCCATTAGTTGCCAAGGCAGCGCCCATTATTCCCAGATATAACAATATGCTCTCTGCATCACCAAAATACCATTCGGTCAAACCGGCCACAAAAAATCCCATCCACACACCCATTCCGGCAAGGACCCAGCCACGTTGCCAAAGCTCGGGAGCCTGTTTGGGGTTTCGCCAGCGTCGCCACATAAGAACCAGCTGCTGCCCCTGGAAGAAAGCCACAAGCAAAAGACCGGGAATACCCCAAATAACAGCCAGCATGACCGGATTGCTGTGTAAATGCCCGTAATAATCTGTTTCCGGGCCACCGTAGTATTCAGGAGCCAGGGAAGTCAGATCTCGGTCTCCAACCCCGGTCAAAGGATTCGATTTAACCATTTGCCAACCCCCGAGCCACATTTCCTGGCGTTCGGTACTGCTGCGACTGGAGAGCACTTCTGAGATTGAGAACCGTTCAGCAACACCTTCGGACATATACTTCTCAGAGACTTGTGAAATAACAAAAAATCCAGCCACGATCACAGCCAGAAAAATGCCTGTCAATTTAGGTCGTACCAGAGCCAGAATAGTGATGCCGCCAGCCAGCATCCCCAACCAGGCACTTCGTGTCAGGGTTTGCACCAGGGCCAGAGTCACTGGCAGAGCAGAAATCAACAACAAAGCCCGCACTCGAGGCCGCAATCCCGGAGTAAAAATAAAACCACCAATCACCAGAAGTGACATCATCAGAAGACACCCGCTGGTCATTGGGTTGGACATTGCCCCCAGCCTTGTTTGAAACAGAGCCCCGGTTTCCATATATATATGAATCAAACCATAAGTACTGATGCTCACAGACCCAACGACAACGGCAATTAACAGGTACTTTCGCCACTGTTCCCGGTCGCTGACAGTGGCGACAACCCAGAGGGTGGAAAAAAGAAAAAACCGTTCGAAATAATGTGCCGATTGACCAGGGTCAGAGGAAAAGGGAATCATCAGTAAAGCCCATAGAACCACCGCCAGTGCCGATTTTTCCAATCCGGTGCGACCCAGGATTAACCTTCCGGTGGCGCGCCCCACAAGAAGCAATAACAAAGCCACTCCCAGGCTCAACTGGCTAAGAGCAATGGAAATGTTGGAAAGCAGCAAAAGCAACAACACAAAAGGAAGCATCAATTGGGTAATAGAACGATTTTTTGAGAGTACTTGAATCACGGAACTGACGGAGCCTTCCTGTGCAAAATTGTTGGCGACCACCAATTTAGCGGGACAGACGGGCCAACGCCATGGAAAACTGGTTTGGGACAGACTAATAACTCGTAAATCAGATTTCTCCACAGTAATGCTCTGTTGTGTGGTACGATTACTTATGGGGTTTCAATTTTATTTTTTAATGGAGGTTATTTCCTGCGGAACTTTATTTTTTATTCGATGCTTTGCCTAATAACTGCTGTTGCTGGATATTCCTCAGCCCTGGACGGTGCGGCCCATGTTGAAGTGGAGAATGGGTTGCATACAGTTACCCTTTCAGGTAGTTATTTCGAAGAATTCGATGGAGAAATTTCCGGCCTGGTTTTCAAATGCGAAGCCATTGGAATTTGTGAATCCAGTTTCTTTTCCCCCGATGAACCACTTCCATTTGAACCCCATTGGGAGTCCGGAGAACCCTTGCCTGTCTACGAGGCCACAGCTGAAATAACGCCACCCCACGAGGGTGTCATTTACCGCTACCAACCCTACGCCATTCGTCCTGATGGCTCCAGGTTTTCCATTCACCCTTCGTGTTCCGATAGTCGTGGTTATGCTTTGACCAGTGACGAAGGCGTTCCTTTCCTGCGCGGAACCCTTGAATTATCCGGTTCCAACGGTGATGACTATTTCTTCCACATTGAACCCTGTCCTGACGATTGTTGGACCGAAGAATTTTTTGATCAGCTGGATCAGAATATTTTGCAGGATCTTTCGGGTGAATCCTGGACCAACTTGCTCGGTCAGGTAGTCAACCTTTACGGCGAGCGAACCTACTGCACTATGCCTGGTGGGAATTATTATAACTTGTCGCAAATTGATCTTATGGATGGTGGGAATTGCGGGCCCGTGCCTTTGGATAATGTTTCCTGGAGTAATTTGAAGGCGTATTACCGGTAAAGGCCGCTGGTAATTTTTGCCACTACCTTAACCGCCACCGTGGCGTTGGACTATGTGCTGGAGTTTTCAACTCCCGGTAAATTGTCATTAATTGGCTCCAGCACCCGCTTTAATTCCACAAAACCAGCACCCAAAGAACCGGGTCCTGCCCCGTTTTGTTTGGCTAATTCTTCCAAAACAGAGTTTAGATTGGTAAGGGCTGCGGGAATGTGCCCCAGAAAATGTTTTTTTCCTTTCACTATACCTAGAAAACCATAAGCACCCAGAGCCTGCATTAGCCTTTGCAGGCCGGCGGTCAAGGCCATGGTGCGGGCTTCCTTTTCAGAGACAGAACATCCTATGGAGAACTGCCCCAAGAGCGAAAGACGGACATTTTCCGACAAACCAACATACGGATCCATTACCAGAGACATTATATCGTATCCCAACGGCCCAAGCCGCATTCCCTGAACATCAACCAGACGGACCCGAGATTTTTTAAAGTGAATATTCTGCGACTGGAAATCGCGGTGCAACAGTACCAGTGGCTGGTTGCTGACCATATTTGCGAGGGCTGTGAATACCGAACTCAAGCCCGTCAGCAGTTCCGGCTGAATTCCACAATAGCCCACCAGAAAGTGCTCCTGAAAGTATCGAGTTTCCCACAATAGAGTATCCCTATCCAAGCACCGATCCACCGCCAGCGGACACTCTTTTTTGGCCGTTTCAGTGAAGGCCTGCAAACGCAGCAGGTGGTCGACAACCTGATGGTAAAGCATCGTCACTTTTTCCGGTGGAGAATGTTGGGCCAACGCAAAGAGGCTTTCCGAGCCCAGGTCTTCCATCAAAAGAGTCTTGCCAATAGTATCTTCAGAGAGAATTTCTGCCGCCCCCAACCCGTGATTTCGCAAGAAAGACGTGATGGCCAACTGGCGTTCAAATTCCTCATCTTCAGGATGGCTTCGCATAGCCACGGCCGACCAGGCTACAGCCTTTATTCGCCAAAAACAACGGTCGGAACCATGGCCGGTAATGCGCTCCACTTGCAAAGGGCCTTTGTTTGCAGCCTCCAGCCAGGCAAAGTTCTCTGGCTTTTGTTCGGCCTCCTGGGTAACTGAAAGAAACCGGGTCAAAGTGCCAAGATCATCCCATCGCAGATTATCCGGAGCATAACCATGAACACTGTGCGGATTTACTTTCAGAGCTTCCACAAGAGGTGTGATCAATGAAGAAAAACCCGGCTCCATTCGCTCCAATAGTTGCGAAGAAAAAACACCTATTCCACAGTAGGTCAAGGCCCGGCACTCGTCTGGAATTCTGTTATCCGAAAGGGGGCCAGCACCTTCAATATGAACGATTTCCTGATGAGGCCCAAGGTGCACCGTATTGACATCCGGATGATCAACCAACAACAGCGTAGCCAGACCGCCGTGTTGTTTATGAGCGTCCAACAGATCGGCCAAATTCACATCACACAAAACATCGCCGTTAAAAACCACAAACAAATCGGATTTTGAAAGAAATTCCCGGGCCCCATACAAACCTCCGCCGGTACCCAGAATTTCTTCTTCATTAAAGACTTCAAACCGGGAAGAGTCTTTTCGGGCGGCAATGTGTTCGACAATCTGATTTCCCAAATGATGACCGTTCACTGCAATATCTGAAATCTCCGCTTTATCAAAAGCCGAGATGGCATGATCCAGCAACGTTGCGCCTTTCAAGGGCAGCAAAGGCTTGCAAACATGATCAGTGACCGGGGCCAGGCGAGTGCCAAAGCCGGCCGCCAAAATGAAACCGCGAACTTTTGTATCAACCGCCATATTGCCGGAACCCTTCAGTCAAAATTCCGAACGGAAGCAGCTTGCTGTCCCATTCTTTTTTCATGGCCCAAGGGTCACGCCCCGCTTCAACATCCTGACGCCAAGACTGGCCACCGGCCAGAATATCGATGGGCAATTTGACGGTTTCGTACTCATAAGGAGGTTCTTTCCAGGCAAACTCATCGGGCCACATTTGCCGGATGAAGGAAATGGCCGCCGTATAAACAAGCACCGATTCAAATTTCAATCGATCCTGCACATGAACCTGAATGCCCCCACAAACCTGCCCTGCAAATTTGTGAAAAGTGGGTTCAAATTCCAAAGGACGATAAGTGGCCCCAGGCAATTTTAACGATGTAAGGTGATCGGCTAATGCCCGGCCATCAACATACGGAGCACCAAAAATTTCGAACGGTCGGGTCGTGCCCCGGCCTTCAGATAATTGTGTTCCCTCAAGCAGACAACCACCTGGATAAACAAAAGCTGTGTCCAGGGTTGGCATATTTGGAGAAGGAAAAACCCAAGGCAAACCGTTGGTGGCGAAGCTGCTGCGACGATGCAAATTTTTGCAGGTCACCACTTCCAACTCCACCTCCAGTTCAGCCCAGTGCCGGAAAAACAATGCCATCTCGCCAATGGTCAAACTGTGACGCATAGGTATGGGTGCCAATCCCACAAAAGATTTGTATTCCAGATCCAGAACATTGCCTTCTGTCATGACGCCACCCAGAGGGTTGGGCCGATCCAGAACCATAACCGCGACACCGGCCTCGGCACAGGCTTCCATGCACAGGAGCATCGTCCAGATAAATGTATAGTAACGGGCCCCCACATCCTGCAGGTCCACCACCAGAACATCCAGACCGGCCAGCATTTCGGCTGTGGGTTTGCGATGTTCGCCATAAAGGGAATGGATAGGGATGCCGGTTCCTGTTTCCTGCCCACCTTCCCACTCAATCATGTTATCCTGTGTCTGGCCCATCAGACCATGTTGAGGACCAAACAGTGTGCAAACGTTCACCTCTGCTTCCAGGAAAACATCCCGGGCATGACGCAAACGGGAATCCACCGAAGCAGGATGCACCAGAAGGCCAACTTTTTGGTTTTTCAGGGACTGGAAATTATCAGCAACCAGGCGATCCAGACCGGTCATTGTTTTCACTGGGGGGTCTCACTCTCAGATAGTTTGTCAATGTACCTTTTGCCCGGAGTTTAATCGGACAGAACTACTAATGCAACCAACATGGAGGCCCGGCGTTTTGAGACCTTTTAAATTAATTTTTGAATACTCACAATCAGATGTGTCCTGTTGGTAAGGCTTGCACATAAGCGAATCTCGATTACCAATCACGGGGGAAAATTCATGATTTCACGTCATAGCCTGATTTTAGTCGCCATTCTTATGGTCCTCTTTTCGGTCTCTGCACCAGCCAGAACACCCACCCTTTTCCAAACCAATGAAATAGACAATCCCGTTGCCAGTAAAGGAATTAACCCGGCAAAAACCCAAATTGACTCCACAGTTATTATGGGCCCCTGGGGCAGTAACACCTCCTTCAATGGCCAATTCCAAACCCCAACCGGTGCACCCAACTGGAACGAATGGACTCACCGCGACCTGACTTTGCCAGAAGGCGGAAACCATTGGCATGTTGACTCTTACCACGCTGCCAATCTTGCGGGTCACGGACCGGGAAATCTGGCTGCCTGGTGTGGCTCCCTCGACTTTCCCGCCTGCTCAGAAACTGATCCCGAAGGCGGTTACGGCAACAATTATGACGATGCTCTGGCCTGGACTGTTGAAATTGAAATCCCAAACCAGCCAAGCGTTGTCACCCTTGATGCATGGCTGAACCTCGATTTGGAGCCCGGTTACGATTATTTGAAATTGCTGCTCCTTGGACCAGACCCTGAAAACGATTTCCAGGTCATTTCTGAATATGATGGCCTCATGAGCAACCAACACCTCAGCTGGGAAATCACCATTCCGGCTGGAGAATACTCAGGAATCGAAGGCAACGAAATTGAGTTGCGTTTCCAGGTCACTTCCGACGGAGCCTGGTCCGACGAAGACTGCTTATTCAGCAGTGCCGGAGCTTGCCAGATTGATGATGTATCAGTTCAGGTTGACAACGGAAACATAAGTACTTTTGACGACTTCCAGTCTGGTCAGCTTGGCAACTGGATTGCTTGCGACCCTTCGGGGCGTGGCGATTTCAGCCAAATCAGAACCCATCTGGTTGAAATTGACGAATGCCAGGACAATTTTTCTCCTCAGGTTTGTTTCATCGATGACGGAATTGTCGTTCCCGGCACGGGTGGCTCTCAATGCATCGACTGGTGTTACGGCCCCGGCGGATTCATTGTCAACCCCATGGGTGGCCTGCTGCCTATTCAGGGAACAGGCGACGGTTTGCATAATGCTGTTGAATCGCCCATAATGCCCTGGCCGGAAAATGCTGTTGGAGGCGTTTTGGAATTCGATGTTTATGCTCATGAAACTCTGGACTTCGACTCCCCCTCCATCTTCTTTAACTGGGCTGTTCGGTCCACGGCAAGCAACAACCCCGATGATATTTCACAGGGCTCCTGGCAAAATGCCAATTTTGTTTATTATGGTGGACCAGGCTACCGCCGGCCCCTTCATGACCTGAGCCCATACCTTGAAGACTCAGCCACTTTTGTTCAGGTGCGTCTGGAAATGGTCCAAATTGTGGGATGGTTCTGGCCAGGAGAAAACGGCACTCCCGCTCCTTACTTTGACAACGTCAGAGTGACTGCCATCCATACTGAGGGCCCCAGGATTGAAGTTTATTCCCGCGACCTGGCCGGTGATTCTTTTCCCGCCTCCGGAGAACTGGATTCGGAAAATCTGGCAAACAACAGTGTGCGCTTCGATTCTCATCGGGAAAAAACAAGTGGCAACCCCATTTTTGAACCTCGTGATGCCCTCGAGATATCAGCCTTCATTCGCGGTGACGGCGTCACTTTGAATACACCCAGAATTCACTACCGGCTTATACCCAATCCGGTTTTTGATTCGGTGCGGAATTCAGGTTTACCCAATGTCGGCTCCGTTGAAGGAGTGGCTGTTTCCAGTCAAGGCTATTTCAATTTGGATCTACCCGATACCGGATTCTTCTTTCCCGGAGATATCATTCACTATTATTTCTCTGCCACCCAAAGCACAGCCAATGGTGGCCTGGAAACGTCAATCGTTCCCGCCGATACAACTGGTTTTTCCGAAAATCCCTGGGGAGCCAACTCCCAACAGCCAGGCCTTGAAACCTACAACGAAAATTTCATTGTGCGGGCCTTGCCCAGTTTATCGGAAAACTTTAATCACCCCAAAATTCTGGTGTGGGAAGATTCCGGTCAAATCGATGTTGTTCAAACCCTGCGCCACGATTTAAACCAGGCCCAGTCCTGGAACCTGCACCGTGGATTCGATTTATACCGACGCCCATACCAAAACAGCAAACGCACTCTTTCAGCAGACGCGACGGCTGAAATATTGTCTGGCTACGATGCCATTTTCTACTTCAGTGGCAATACCCAGAGTCGCATTTTGGGCTCATCCTACACAGAGAGTCTCGACGTTCTGACCCAATGGTTGCAACAGAACAACAACCGTGGACTCTTCATCAGTGGCGACCAGGTCCTCACTTCATTGAACTCCACTGCTGAAGGCACGGCTCTTCTTACTGACTACCTTGGTGTGGAATTTGTTTCCAGCGACCTGCGTCCGCTCATCGACAACATTCGTTACCCTGAGGTCCTGATCGATTCCACGCAACCGAACTACTTCGGCAATATCGATTCCTGGCGCCTTCATGGTTTTTGCCCAAGCCCCGGCATTATGGACGCGGTGCAAACAGTCTCTGGAGCCACCCGAATTGGGGAGTTTGCCGATAACAATGGCCATGGCGGATATTTCCCTTACTCGGCTGTTTCCATGCACACTGGACCCAACCAGACCCTCACCTTCAGCATGCCTTATGACTTTCAGAGAATAATGCCGACCGCACAGTGGACCAACAATGGCATATCCCTGAGGGCGGAGATTTTAAGGCACCTGGCCGCCCCCTATGTTGGTGACGGTTTACCATTTGTGGACTTGAGCCCCGTCCCTGAGCATTTGAAGCTGTCAGCCAGGGCTTATCCCAATCCATTCAACCCGGCCACAACCATCAGCTTTCATTTGCCTTTCAAAGGTCATTTGAGTCTGGAAATATTCAACCTGCGCGGCCAGTTGGTCAACACCCTTGTTGACGAAGAACGACCTGCTGGACCAGGCCAGGTTCTTTGGAACGGGAACAATATGAACGGCAGTGCGGTAGCCTCTGGAGTTTACTTCTACCGGTTGCGGCATAAGGATGAAGTGATTTCGGAAAAACTGATGATGATCAAATAATTCCAGAAAAATTCTGAAACAAAAACCCCGGACAGGATTAGCTGTCCGGGGTTTTTTTGTACACAAAATAAAGAGAAATTTATTTCATCAATTGATTTTTTCTACCAGCCTGGAACCCCAAAGCCAAAAGAGAAAAACCAAACAACCCAAGTAACGACAACCACAGCGGAGCCTTCTGCAGACGATCTTTCATAACATCCGAATAGTTTCCGGTACCAAAAGAAACACTGATGCTGCCTGGACTGACAAGATCCGCTGGTATGGTTTGTAAAATAGCCCGATACTGTTGTCCTTCACTCTGGACACTCAAATCGGGCAATTCAATTTCAGTCTTGTTCGTGGTACCAGACCAGGTGAACGATCCATCGCTGTCCGAAACCTGAATCTGATACTGGCCCGCTTCCCGAATGGGAGTCCAGGAGAGTTTTGATCCGCTGGACAAAACGATTTCGCCTTCCACCGGTCGTTGAAAAGTAGATTTTGAATCTGCATTACGAGGAACAATGCCATCTCCATCGGCAGCTGGAGGCAGCACAAACAACAAGGCCAGGCTGGCCGCAATCAGGGACATGCCCGCCGCCGAGGTCTTAACCGGGTGTTGCCACCAGGAGCGATGTCGTCGATCCACAACCGAAGAACCCGGCAAATTCAAACGACCGCCTGCAAGCCCTGAACTGACAGTTTTTTCCACAACCTGATCCAGCCGGCAAGCATCGCACAAGTCGAGATGAGCTAGCAACGGAACTCGTTGATTTTCTGCAAGATCAGGCCGCTCCAGTTGCCAGACATTTTGTCCGACCTTTGGATCGATGCATTCCCACGAGTCATTCAGGAATGTGCCTTCAGGATTATTTGGCATCTTTAGTACCTTTATTCTCAGAAATTCGGTGCGAACTTGTCTTAACAAGATCTGGACAACTGGGGCCAAGATTATTAAAAAACTTTTTTAAAGACCCCAAACACTGGTTTCGACGGTAATACACAGCCTGAACCGATGTCAATTCCAATTGGTCCTTCATCTGATCCATTGTGCGGTGTTCCAGGTAAATGGCCCGCAGCAATTCAGAGCAGGCAGCCCCCAAACTGTCCAGACCTTCTTGAATCAAGTTCAGGGTTTCATCCTTGACCAGTAAATCCAACGGACTACGGCTGTCCGAAGCATACCAATGCTGCATATCGTCCAGATTCTCATGAGGACGAACTTTACGCCAGCGATACAAATTCCGGCATCGGTTACGAATAATGGTCGTGGCAAAAGAAATGGGATTGTCCGGGATCTGGCCGCCGTTTTTAAGATATTGGGACAAGGCCAGGAAAGAGTCCTGCATCAAGTCATCGATGTCGGCATCCTGGCTGCCCAGAAAACCGATAATGGTTTTCCGCATTTCAGGTTCCAGAACTGAATACAACTCATCCCCAACCGAATCGGCTCCCCGGCGATATTCATGCATCAGGTTGATGATTCGTTTTATTTCTTGGTTGTATGTTGGTTCTGCCATGGCTTCCAAGGATCCAAGGGTGGCGAATTGATGATTCCATATACTGAGATTAATGCTTTTGTTTCAATTCTCAAAACTTTTTTCACAAATAGAATCGAGAAAAGGGTTCCATGTTGGAAATATCATTTTGAAAATTTTCTTTTTATAACCACAACAATAAATTAGTTGAATGATTTTAGATTCTCGGCCGTTGAATCGCGAATTCTTTGATGAGATTGGAAAAATTGAGCTAATTGTTGTCTGCAAACCAGGTTGACGATTGGTTGTAAGAAACAAGCGGTGAAAAAACAACTCGGTAGAGGTCGTAATCGCTGGAGTCTGGAAAACGTTCGTCCAGCCAACGTTTCATCTCGGGAACATCGGCGGTATCGGTATAATAGGAAATGTAGTTGGCGTAAATTTGGGCGTTTTCACGATAGAAGGATCGAAAATCGACAGCATCGGAAAATGATTGCATAAGTTGTAAATAAGGACGCAATCGGTTGGATCGATCTTGACTGAATCCAGTGCGGTCGTAATCGGGCTCGATATGATCTTGTCATTTTCATCAAAAACAAAAGCGTTGCCATTCATTTTTAATCGGGGGTAGCGGCCACTGTTTCCCGCCAGCAAAGAGTCCAGAGTAGTTACAAATGGATGGTCGAGATGGGCTGCAAAGTGGTCCAACACCTTGGTGTAATAAGGTGAATCGTGGTAAATGAAGTTTCGGTTTTCCTGACCGAAAGATGTCAGGGCGATAGCTACGTTGACCAGTTCATAGACTTCGGGAATTTCGACCAGGATTTTACCACGATTTTTGGCCTCGAAGTAGGAATCAAAAACGGCCGCGGGCACGAAGGCCTGTCCCGTTAGGCGCGTAAAGCAAATCTGATCGTCCCACACGATGTTGAAGTCATAACTTTTACCTATCTCGACTTCAAAGCTTTTTGAATCAACATCGGTAAGGAAAGTAACGGTGTGAGATTTGCCGCCCATCAAATCGACCAGATAAACATCTGGTTTGGCCTCCGGGGCCAGGGTCCAGGAATTGTTTTTCATTTTTGAGCCATCGCGGACGCTGATCGTTGGAATGGTTATACCAAATAGCAGGAAAATCTTCTGATCTGTTAAACCGATAGTAAAAAATTGAAGGTGTTAGTGCTTTAATAATTGGACCAACTGTCTCGAAATGATGAGTATCAGGCCCATGATCTTTCGATTCAAAAAATATTATACCCAAGCTTTAATAACTAGTCGTGAATCCGGGGAGCAGTGTTTTCAAGAACCAGGGATTACCGGGTTTTGAACCAGGAAAACAGGAAATTCTTAAGGGGATTTTGGGAAAATAGGCATTTGATTTTAGTATTCCCTGATTTGAATTCCTATTAATTTGCGGCTTTTTTTAAAAAATTACATTTTATCAAATAATGCTTGTTATTCCGACAAAGTGTGCTAAAATCTGGGTACTAGCATGGCAATGGTGGGTTAATCCGTTGTCTAGCCATATTCTGGCAGATCAAAAAAGGAGAGAACATTGTCTAAATCGCTCATGAAAATAATAGCTCTGGCCTTACTAATCGTTGGAGTTGGGGTTGCCTCAGCAGAAGCAAGTCCGTCAATTACCGAAATTAGCAAGTATCTGGTTATCTCAATGGGTGACGATGCTGATAACGGCAGAGCTTTCCAAATGTCCAATTCGGAGATCGGAGCAGACCGAAAGGTCCTCTCCACGCCCTCCGATCAGGGTTTCCCAACCAATGGATCCTTCCCTAATCTCTTTGATGTATTCGAGGAGCGCAGTACTGGCGGGAGTAATCCTCGTTGGGATACTAACGCCGACCCGAATGTCGTCTCCGTTTCCGGCGAGGGCTTGGTAAGTCCCATAGAAAGTATTGATTGGTCCGGAGAAGTGGCCTTGACATCCAATGGAGGCCGAGCCGACCTCTCCAACTCTCTGGTTTTTGCAGAGACAGGTATTCAGGGTGTTGTAAGTAACCCATTGCAGGGTTCCTCCAACAGTAAATACCTCAATGTTGGAGAAACCAGCCCAGGCGAGGCATCCGCACTCGCCCTTAATAATGGAGCCACCGGCAACAATAACTTCTCCTCTTTGCTGAGTGAACTCGGCAATTGGAAAAGCTTCATTCAAGGTCTTTCGGCTGATAAAACAATCACCAACCTAAATGCTTACCAAAATAACGAGGCAAATAATGGTTTCATTCAGGGCACGTCGGGCAACGGGCTCATAACAACCTTTGGCAGTTCTGATGATACCAATGGCGATGGCATTGTTATTATCGATATCAATCCGAACGATGAGTTTGGCGATTTTAATCTGACTAACTTAGATTGGGCGATTATTGTCAATGATGATGTCCTCCCCATATTCAGGTTGCGCGAAGGCAGCAACATGATCATGAACAATGTCAGCATTTTAGTCAACAACGGCTGCTGTGGTGACATTAGGGCCATCTTCTATTCTGGCTACGAAGGCGATAGTGGTGATACTGTATTCAACGGTGGCTCGAACGTTATTCTCAATGGCATCGGCCTGTGGGACCTGAATGCTGTTGGAGAAGGCGGCGGTGACGTCAAAACCAATATCAATATCAATAATGCTCAAGGTTGTGCCCAGTTCATTAGCCAGAAGGTCAACTTTCAGAACAATCGTTGGAATCGCTGTAATGATGATGGCACCGTGGCGAACTTTCTCCAGTTCCACGAGTCGGGCTGGGTGGACGGCGGCGTGGAGTTAAGCTGGCGTCTCAGCGAGATCTCTCCCGCTTTCCAGTTCTCCCTGCAACGTCAGATGGAGAACGGACACTTTGTGACTTTGGATGACGCCGTCCTTCACGAGAACGGAATGGAGTTTATCTTCCGTGATCTCACGGCCGAAGCCGGGCAGGAATATATCTACCGGGTGGTCCTTGACTCGGAAACGGGACCAAATGTGCTGTTCGAGACGATGGTCACCACGCTTGTGGGTAAATTCGCTCTGCATCCCAACTGGCCCAACCCATTCAACCCGTCGACAAAGTTGGCGTTTGAGTTGGCGACTCCTGCGCGTGTGCGGCTGAATATCTTTGATACTGCTGGTCGCCTGGTTTCCACTCTGTTGGATGAACAACGAGGAGCAGGACGGCATGAGCTTGTCTGGAACGGACAAAACGATGCCGGCCAGCCTGTTGCTTCGGGTGTGTATCTGTACCGGTTTGAAGCCGGTGATGTGGTGCAAACCAAGCGGATGATGATGTTGAAATAAGTTCTTTGGGGTTGGCTGGAACAGGAATCCAGCCAGCCCCTTTTTTCTCAGAATATAGTTCCTATTCCCGAATCAAGAATAGGCATTATTGGACTTCCCCCAGTATACAAAACACTTCTTAGATTATTATTATCAGTATTTCTAAAAACTACTGTGCAATTTTACAAACCTGGAAGTGGGTATAAAAATGATACTGCGTGGTTGCAACGGGTGAAATATAGTCAAATGCCTCTTCCGGGACCCCCTCCATGCCTCCTGTTTCATAGCCGAAACAACTAAATTCAGTGCCAATAGGAGGGATTTCCGTGGATTCCCAGGCAAATACCCTGACCGGGATAATGACCGGCTGGGGCAATGGCTGGTTGTTTACATACTCGATTTGCAGCAGCTGTTTATCAGAATCACTTCTCATGCGCCGTGTATCAGGATCCACTACGGTACCGGTCGCTGTGATCAGCTGTCCTATTGGTTTACCTAACAGGCCGGTAATCGTAACAGGACCGCCAATTTGAGAGTGGTCGATAGTATTACTCATATTACTATCCTTTTTTCCATTTATTAAAAAGATTACCGTAATTGGAATTAATAGAGCCGGTATTATTCTGCTTAGTTTATACCTCATGGCAGTACCTTCCTGAGAAGCCGCAACTATGTTGCTATAATTGTAGTTACAATAATTGTAGTAATTTTGCCGAAAAATACAAGAAGATGGTTTTGAGTTATGAGAAATGAGTTGGATAAGAAGAGGGGAAAAAATATTGTAAAATTTTATTCCCTGTTTCAAGACTCTTGCCGCTGGAATTTTGAGGAGAACAGCCGAACAGTCGTTTTGGGGTGGTTCAACAGATGGATTACCTCATTGGTTTTTTCAGGGAGAAAGCATGAGAAATTCATTAGCTTTTATTTTTGGCTTGCTACTTGTCGGGATCTTCTTAACGGCTGGTTGTGCGTCGTTGGGCATCGACGAAGCAATCATCGAGCTTAAGAGTGCAGTAAATAAAGACGGGCTCTATTATTTAAATTCGAATTGATAAAAGGCGGTTTAGTTCAGGGTAAATTCGGCCCGGCAACGCTGTTTATTGATTCGCTATTGGGGGATGTCGGCACAGGATTCTGCAATGGCGCCAAACATCTTGACCCCAGCACTTGGTGGTATCCAATACATGTCGGTTGGAATTCCAATTGCTTCAATGGAGCGGATAATCAGCGACCAAGGTTAATCAGAGAATTTCGCGGTGATTTGAATGTGGATGCCCAGATATGGTATACTATTCTAGCGCAACTGTAATGGAGACAAGGTAGCAGACTTTTTAGTATGTACAGGTGTTACTAAATGAGATGAAAGTGGAATATATGAAGAAGCTCTTGTGGACCTTTCTTTGCTTATGTGGCTTCGTCGGCCAGGCAGAGGCTCGAACCTGGTTTCTTCAACCCGACGGCACCGGAGACGCTCCCACCATTTCGGCTGCTATCGATTCGTCGGTTTATGGCGATGTGATTGAACTGACATGCGGGGAATATTTCGAAGAAGGGATTTATTTAAAATCCGGAGTTACTATCAGAAGTGAATCAGGCACGCCCGAATGTGCGGTTGTTCAGGGACGGCAGCCCACGGCAACGCCAGGAGGGATTTTTATTGCTCATGGCGTGGATGAAACCACTCTTCTCGAAGGAATAACCATCACTGGAGGCTGGGCCACTTCCCATTACTTTGGCTATTCCGGGGGTGGAATTGCCATTTTCTCCAATTCTGCTCTCACCGTAAGACGGTGCCAGATCAGCGGCAATTTTGCCCAAAGGGGCGGTGGAGTGGAAATCTCTAGTGACAGTCATCCCTTATTTGAAGAGTGCATGATTTTTGACAACGAAGCCATACTTTCGGCCGGTGGAGTTTCGGTTATCCTGGGAAGTTTCCGGGCCGTCGATTCGATGGTCTCAGGAAATTTGTCAGAATCAGGTCCTGCTGACGGATTGGTTGGCATCAACGGAGAAGCCTATTTTAATTGTTGCGAATTTACACCAGAACAGTGGCAGTTTGATGGTTCTTTAGAGGTGGATGATACCAACTGTGGACAGGTGGAAACAGAAAAGCAAAGTTGGGGATCTATTAAATCTTTTTACCGCTAGGTTGAAAAGGGTTTTCACTTTCACGTTCTCCATCGTTGGCTCCCGGAGCCAGCAAAGGCCGGAGCGCCTCAATGTTAGTATCTGTTATCAGAACGGAGTATTGGATATGGAAATTTAGATATCCACCGAAGCGATGGACAAATGCAACCGCACCAAATCTGATTTGGTTTTCATGTGCCATCTGACCCGTGGCACCGACCAAACCCATTGGCGAAACTGAAAACGAGGCCAGACATCATTCACGCGTCTGAACAAAGAACTTCACGACCCACCACCATCAGCTTTGTTGAATCGAAAAATTGATTAAATAGCTAAGTTGTTCCTTGATTTATATTTAAAAGTTTGAATTTTTTTTATTTAAAAATATTGCAAAAATTTAACAGTAGTTTATACTTAATGACATGAAAAAAACAAAACAAAATTCCGTATTAGTCAGTGGTTCCGAAAAAAGGACTGCACTGGCTTCGCCCTTGAGACTGGAAATCATGGGCCTGTTCACAAGTCCTGATCCATTGGCCATTGCAGACATGGCTCGCCTCATGGGTCGGTCGGCAGGGTCGCTTTACCATCATGTTGGTCTGCTTGAAAAAGCTGGTCTGCTAAAGCGGACAGGAACCCGTCCCAAAGGCAAACGTCACGAGGCGCTCTTTCTACCGGTTGCCAAACGCATTGAGTTGGATGCTTCCTCTGGTGGAGAAGAGGCCGTTAATCACGCTGTCAAAACCATTGCTGCTGCCTTTAGAATGGTGGAGAGAGATCTGGCTGCTGCCCTGATCAGCGATAAGAGCGTGCTTAAAGGGCCACAGCGTAATGTGTTTGCCACCCGTATGCACATGCTCACCACTCCCAAAACCCTGGCCCAAATCAACAAGCATATTAAGGCCATCGAAGATTTAG
Source organism: bacterium (assembly GCA_024223715.1). Taxonomy (GTDB): domain Bacteria; phylum Krumholzibacteriota; class Krumholzibacteriia; order LZORAL124-64-63; family LZORAL124-64-63; genus LZORAL124-64-63. The sequence goes on from JAAEOA010000277.1 coordinate 37,618, forward strand.
TGAGCAAAGAAGTCTCCCAAATGCCCTTACCAACTTCGAAAGACCAACACATTTCCCTGACCCTGGCCTTGTTACCACTCAAGGGGCGTGGACAGAACTTCCCAACCAAAGGTGAATGAAATGAACAGCACCCCTTTTGACCTCTATTCTCTCGTTGTCCTATTAGTCCTGGCAGTTATTCTGCCGTTGATTGGAATCTGGGATTTTCAGCGCCTTAAGGCTTCGGTGGCCGCAGGTAAGGCGAATGCCCGAACAAAAGCCTACAAATGGACCCTGGTATGGCAATGGGGACTGATGTTGGGACTTGGAGGCTGGTGGATCCAGGCTGGTCGTGGCCTGGCTCCCCTGGGCCTTTTGCCAGTTGCTTCAGGATGGCAATGGTTAGCCATTTGTCTGGGAATGGTGGCTGTTATTTTACAGATCTGGCAAATGGTCTCTACTGTTGGTGATTCAGAAAAGTTGGAGAAAGCCCGAAGTGAAATTGGGGAACTGAGAGATTTGGGCCCTCAAACTGAAAACGAGTTTCGCCTGTTTTCCGCATTGTCAATTACCGCAGGTGTGTGCGAAGAAATTCTCTACCGTGGTTTGCTTATGGCGACCATTGCACCTCTGACAGGCACCTGGATGGCGGTGGTCCTGACCTCGATAATCTTTGGCCTCGGGCACGCTTATCAAGGCATGGCAGGTATTGGTAAAACTGCATTGGTGGGGTTGATTATGGCATTGTTGACGGTTTTCAGTGGGTCTATTTTTGTGGCTATTTTGCTGCATGTGGTTGTTGATTTTACCGTAGGCCGCATAATGTTTGCAGCCAGGGAAGACGAATTGAGTGGTCGGCTTCCCCATTCTTCAAATTGTGAACAAACCTGACCTGGGTCTACGTTTCGCCCGTTGCCTCGGCCGCTTGATCCATGTCTGGCCAATCGTTCCCTGGTCAACTTGGGCGACCTGGAAAAATCCATCTCCGCCTGGGACGGAGATCTGGCTGGTAGCACTGCTGGAGGTTCCATTGGCTCCCCCATTTTTGTATCTTCTCCACCACCACAGGCAGCTCCATGATGAACACGATTAAATTCCGATGTATGTATATCCGAGATGGAGTAATCAATTGAAATCTGAAAAAAACCTCCCTTGGTTGTAATACACCAAGGGAGGTCTGAAAATAGTCAGGTGATTTATTTTAGTCACCTACTGGAGAATATTTTCTTTTTTGGGCATGGCATTCTTCTCTTGGCCGTTAATCAGATCTGCTAAATCATCCACCATTTCCTGCAAATCAGTGGATTGAGTTGATAACTCCTCGCTTGCCGAAGCAGACTGTTCTGCACCCGAAGCATTGCTCTGAGTCAATTGATCCAATTCTGAAATGGCTTGATTAACCATATCGATACCTGTGGTTTGTTCTCCGGTGGCATTGGACACTTCACTCATCAGTTGAGTCATGGATTTGACTCCATCGACAATAGTCTCCAGGATTTCACGAACTTCCACAGTTACCGTCACACCATGATCTGAATTCTGTTTGGAGTCTTCAATCAAGTGGGCGGTAGTTTTGGCTGCGTTGGCGCTTCGCTGGGCAAGATTTCGCACCTCTTCAGCCACTACTGCAAAACCCTTACCCGCATCTCCGGCACGGGCGGCCTCCACTGCAGCATTCAAGGCCAATAGATTGGTTTGAAAGGCAATTTCATCAATTGTTTTGAGAATTTTTGCTGTTTCATCTGAAGAGGCTTTAATCTTTTCAATTGCACTGACCATACGCAACATGGCCTCACTACCTTTTTCAGCTGACTTGAGAATGCCAACTGAACTGGTGTTGGCCTGGCTGGTATTTTTTGAGTTCTGCTTGGTCATGTTGGAAGTTTCTTCAAGGGAGGCTGAAATTTCTTCCAATCGAGCCGCTTGTTGACTGGCTCCAAGTGCCAGATTTTGACTTGATTTGGAGACCTGGGTGGCGGCCGTAGAAACTTGTGATGAGGCTGAATTTAAACCCAATACTGCTCGGTTTATGGATTTCACAATAGAGTGGAAAGTGAAGTATCCAAAAATAACCGTGCTCAAGGTTAGGAACAAAGCCAGAACTCCAAAAGAGATGAACGATCTCTGGGCGGCCTTCTGCACTTTATCAGTAAGCTCAAACAGATCAGAGGACAAATTTATTTCCACTTCTCTGAGTAAATTGATTTCAGCAGTTTTTCTGGCAAACCAAATGTCAGGATTGACTCCGAATTCGCCTTCAATACTCTTGGAATCCGCAATCTTGCGCATGGCAATTACGTCATCGAGAACTTTTCCTTTGATGATGTTGTCGGCATGTCCTTTGGCTTTGTCAGAAGCCAGAGTCTGAAAGACATCCAGATATGTTTCCTGCTTCGTGACCAGAGAGATGAATTTTTTATACATGCCCGGGTTAAACTTACCCTGGCTAAAGGTATTGGTCATGATGGCTCGTTCAATGCCCGCCCTTTCTTTTGATTTTAAAAAATTTACGTAGGCCGCAATTTCATTGGAGACCAACCCATTATCACTGAAGAGCACCATTTGCCCTGCCAAATCCAGGAAAGATGCGTTTAATTCGGTGTAAAAGGCAATCGCTTTGGAGGGCGCGATATTTTGGGAGGATACTGATTTTCGGATTTGTGGAAGTTGTTTTAATTTCCCCATAACCTGATTTAAATCCGAACTGAAAACAGGCCCAAATCTATCCGAATCGAAATTTTGGACGAAAGCAGTCAGTTCACCCAATTTAATATCCGTTTGCCCAAGTTGGGCATTTAGCTCACGACCAAATTTTGACCCTTTGCTGCCAAGGAATCCTGCGGTCATTCCACGTTCTTTTTGGGTTTCATGAATCAGAGTACTGATGCTCACAGTCAAATTTGAAAGTTCCTTGAGTTTCGCCATTTCCTGGTTCACGGTGTTTCTCTCAAGAATCCCTTGAACTCCGAAAAATAGCAATCCCGCCAAAGGGATGGCGAGCAGGAGAATCAATTTTGAGCGTAGGCTGTTGTTTCTTTGAATGGACACGGTGGCTCCTTCGGGTGAGGACCTGTTTGATTTAACCGACTTCAATCCCGTTTTACACTACAGCCGTCGGAAAAGTAGCGAGGCTCATAATTTTATTAGCATTAAATAACTCACCATTAACTTAGCTAAAGAAGTTTATCGACAACCAATAAAGTAGACTTTAGGGATTTAAAAGAGTTTTTAGGTGTTTTTGGGGGTGTGCATACAGTTAATTCCGTCCTGTACCTACCGGATATTCCGTAAGGCTTGAGAACTAACAACTTTGCCTATTTGGACGATACGTCCCATAATGCTAAAGCCCTTCCTGAATTTCCTACTTTCCTCCTTCAAAACCCGCCAATCCCTGGTTCTTTTAAACACTGCCCTTGGCCATCAACCATACGTCCTGCAGCAAAAGGGCAATGGGTTCAGTCAGATCGACCATCGTTGGGGTATCTTCCCTACAAAAATGGCCCCGGACAATTACGTCCGGGGCCAACACGAAGGCTTAACCAGCCGTTCCGTATCACTTCAGCAGGACCATGTTTCGTGCAACCATGCCATTAGCAGTCTTCATAACGTAGACATACTGACCGGAAGAAGCGGAAGAACCATTTCTATTGGTACCATTCCAGGTCACGAAGTGATCGCCGGCAGACATATTCTCGCTCACAAGGTTGGTCACCAGGCGACCGGCAATATCATAAACCGCAAGACTGACGAATCCCGGTTTATCCAGGGAGAAGTCGATACGAGTCATTGGATTGAAGGGGTTCGGGTAATTCTGGCCCAATTCAGCACCAAGCAACGCTGTATTGTTGGGCACTGCGGTAACATCGTCCTCGCTGAGAATCACGTTGTCGTAAATAATTGCCGAAGGATGGTAGCCCGTAGCAGAACTCGAAAAACCGAACTGGAAGAACTGGCCAACAAGACCGGCATCGATAGCCAGGCTCAGAGAGTATCCGCTCCATTCGCTGTTGATGTTGGACATGTCGACACTGACAAAGTTGGTCATGTCGAAGTTGCTGTTGGGATCGATGGTCTTGACGAATGCCAAAGCCGTTGCTGGCGGAATAACTCCACCGTTAGCCGGCATTTTGGCCTGAAACTCGAAAACCCAGGTCTTGCCGATATCGTCGGGGCCAATGATTTGTTCCTGGAAGACATTGGCTTCGATAAGATCACCGTTGGTTTGGGCATCGGCGTTCTCATAATCGCTGAACACGGATATCTGCTGGACACCTTGTTCATCGCCACCTTCGCCTGTGACGATGGTGCAGAATGCCGGAGCGGAAGGGTTATTGGGAGCGGAGAACGGGCCATAGCCGTACGCAAATTCGCCGGTAACTGCGTCAAAGACGTTAGCAAAGATCAACCAGTCATCATCACCCAGAGCGTCAACATCGGCCGCATTCAGGGCCTCGAAGTCCTGGCTGTAAGCAACCATTCCATTAGGGCCGCTGCCACCGTCAGTGGTCAGAACCAGGTTGTCATAAATGATGCTTGAGCCGGCATACAAGGCACAATCGTTGGAGAAACCGACTTGGAAGATATGGCCAATCTGACTTGCGTCGATGGTCAGAGTCAAAGAAGATCCATCCCAATCGGCAGGAGTAGCTGTCATGTCCTTACTGTCTTCGGCTGATGTGGAATAGCCTGCACTGGGATCCAATGTTTTAATCCAGGCCATGGCTGTGGAAGGCGCAACAAGGGTACCCATCTTGGCCTGGAATGAGAAAGTACAAACCTTGCCAACGTCAGCGGCAGTCACGTTGAACTCTTTGAAGAAGCTGGAAACAATAAGATGGCCAGCCGCGTGGTCACCGTTTTCATAATCGCTGAAGACGGAAAGCTGCTGGGAACCCTGCTCGACGCCACCTTCACCAACGACGATGTTACTGAAGGCAGGAGCTGCGGGGTTGTTTGGGGCTGGGTTTGTACCGTAGCCATAAAGCCAGTTGCCGGAGTCGCCATCGAAGACGGTGCCATAAACAACCCAGCCGTCGTCCCCCAGTGCGGCCATGTCGGCAGCGTTCAGACCTTCAAAGTTCTGGCTGAAATCCGAAATCGTTGCGAAAGCCGCTACGGGTACCAAGCAAATCAACGCGACAATTGCGATCATGGCTTTTGATTGAAAATTCATGATAGAAACCTCTCTAGCCTGCATGGTTCTGATCACTTTGCCTTTTGGGTTAGGCAATCAGAACTTTGCAGGCTGACAGTTAAGGGACGGTTTCCCGTCTGGGCATTTTGCCCAAGGTTATTCTTGGGCGCTTCGTTTTCCAAGCGTGTCAGCAACGGAATAGCAAGTAAAAGCGGCATCCGTTTTTGTCCCTGGGAAGTCCCTGGCCTCTCGCCGGGTGTCAAGTAAGGAATTAGCGGGAAGCAGTTGCCGGTTAGAAACCCTCCGCCACAGAGGGTCGAGGACCGGAAAAGCCGGGTTATCCTTCAGGACAAAAAACATTATACACTAAATTCGGACTCCGAACAAAGATTTTTTTACTAATTCACCAATTTTTTCTTTAGGCCCCACAATATTTGTTTGTTTTTGGTATCCGCCGTTATAATTGCCAGAATTTAGGTGAATGTTGGCTTGACACGGGTCATCGAATAATGCACTATGTTCGGGAGCCGAACAAAGATTGCCAACTTGCCCACTAATGGCTGGTTTGGTATTCTGTCCTGCCAGAGACCGATACTACCCCAAAAGGAGGGCCTCGTGTTTCCTAGTCGAAAGAGCCAAAGCCATCAAGTGGCGCTGAAAGTATTTAGTGCCATTGCCATCCTGCTTTTCACAGTGGCAGGAATTTCCGCCCCGGCCTCGGCTGCTCCAGAGAGCGCCGTCGAACAGGTCACAGTGGTGAAAGATGCCAACGGCATGAAACTCCAGGTTGAAGGCCGGGACTTCATGGTCTTCGGTATGAACTGGGGTTACATGCCCATCGGCGAAAACTACTCCTACGACTTCTGGGGCAAGCCCGACGATTTCATCGAGACCGTCCTGGCTGGTGAGATGTCGCTGTTGCAGAACATGGGCGTCAACAGCATCCGCCAGTATGTCGGTATCCCTCCCCGCTGGGTTGAGTACATCTGGAAGAATTACGGTATCTACACCATACTCAATGACCCTGTAGCTCGCTGGGGTTACACCATCGATGGTGTCTGGAACCCGGAAACCGACTATTCGAACCCCAAACTGCGCGAAGCAGTCAAAAGGGATATTTTTGCTACCGTCGAACAATTCAAGGACACTCCCGGTGTTCTGATGTGGTTGCTGGGTAACGAGAACAATTATGGCATCTGGTGGAGCTCGTTCGAAATCGAAGCTCTTCCCAAGGGTGATCAGAACTCCCACCGTGCCCGTTTCCTCTACTCGCTGATGGGCGAGATTATTGATGGAATCAAGGAAATTGACACCAAGCGGCCCGTCAGCATGGCCAACGGTGATATCCAATACCTCGATATTATTGCTGAGGAATGCCAAGGCCTCGACATCTTCGGTACGAATCAGTACCGGGGTATCTCCGTGGGCGACATGAACCAGCGCGTCAAGGATGCAATGAACATCCCCCTGTGCTACACCGAGTTCGGGTCCGACGCCTTCAACGCCAAAACCATGACCGAAGACCAGGGCATGCAGGCCAAATTCCTGATTGGTCAGTGGCAGGAAATTTATGAGCGCTCCTACGGCAAAGGCCAGGAAGGCAACCACATCGGTGGTATGATCTTCCAATGGTCAGACGGTTGGTGGAAGTTCCGTCAGGACCAGCGCCTGAATATTCATGATACCAACGCCTCGTGGCCCAACGGTGCCTATCCCGATGACTACGTGCAAGGCGAGAACAATATGAACGAGGAATGGTGGGGCATCTGTGCCAAAGGCACCAATAACTCCGGCGGGTTCTATGAATTGTACCCCCGCGCTGCCTACTATGCCCTGGCCAGGGCCTTCACGCTGGACCCCTACGCGGCTGACACTGACATTGACAAGATCAGGAACCACTTTGCAGGCGTGACCCCGGGCCAGGCCAAACTCGAGGCCAAAGGCGACCGCGCGGCCCTGCTGGCAGGCGCTCAGTCCAAACTTCGCGTATCCAGTATGCGAATGGAATTGGAAACCTTCAGTACTGGCGGTACGATTAACACCACCGGTGAATCTTCTGAAGATACCGAAGGCTACCCTTCCTTCATGGGATTCGACAACATGGAATCCTACTATGTCGGGTTCGAGGCCAAACCCAGCGAAAACGTACTGGTCAATCTGGACTTGAACATCCTGGGTAACGTCGCCGACAACCCCATCGACGAAATCTTCTACGAAAACCGTGGCCGCAAACGCGAAATTACAGCCGACGGAGAACCCTACACCTACGAGGGTTTCGATCGGCTCAAAGTCTATCAGGCATCGTTCAGCTGGGACGAAAAGTGGTTTGAGATGCAGGGCTTCTACCGTACCGGCCACCTGCACTGGGGTCACGAGGGCGACTTCTTCGGATTGTACCGTAACGCCTTCTACGGTGAGAATATAGACATTTTCGGAGGCATCGCTCCCTCCGGAGTTGAAGTCTCCGGTAAGAAATCCCTCACCGGCCTGAAAGCAGCCTTCGGTCCCCAGCTCTGGTGGGGTGCCAACCCAGCGGTCTTCCTGAAGTATCAGCGCAATGTTGGGCGATTCGCCGTGACCGGTATCGTCCATGAGGATATTGCTGCTGGTAAGGGATCCGTCACTTCCAGCGTCCAGCCCACTTCCGAAACCCGCAAGGTCTCGCTGCAAGCTTCGACCAGCAAGGGAAAATGGAATATCGAAGGCGGAGCTCTCTGGTCCGGTAGCAAGAACGTTGGCGACGAATTCATGCTTTATGATGATGAGACCGGTTCCGAGATCGTGATTAGGGAAGACACCATCAAGGACGAGGATGCCTTTGGTTTCAAAGGCAAAATCTCCACCGAGAGAGGTTCCTTCCGCTGGTACGCACAAGGAGCCTACATGGGTCTGGTGGCCGACGCCGGCCCCACCGAAGTCATTACCTTCACCGACTGGAAGCTGAAGGATTCGGGGTCCGGCAACCAGAAGAATGTCATCTCCGGCTTCACTTTCAACCAAGGTAACTGGCAGATCGGCCCCAACTTCCTGTGGCAGAAACCTATCGTCGGACCAATCCCAGGCGACTCTCCGGATCCGGGATCGCCACGGAACCTTCTTTATGACCCGAGCACCGGAAAGACCACCGACCCCTTCGCAGTTCTTGGCAACAGGGAAATGAAGGCTGCAGAATTGCTGCTGACCTACGACCCCCACCCTGCCACCTGGTTCTACGCATGGGATAACAACCGGCATGAGGGCGCCCGTTTCGCCTTCAACCTGGGATTCGTCTTCAAGGATATGCCAACCACCCGGGATGCCTACGTTTTCTATCACACCGATGGAATCACCCGTTATGCTTTCGGTGGCGCGGCTCCTGGCCACACCGAATGGGAAATCTACTCCCGGGTTACCGGAAAGCTGGGACAACAGACTCGCATCGTAGCCAACATCTATGGTGGCATGATCGAGCCCAATGGCTGGGTTAACTATGGCCAGGAGGCCTCAGAACTTGAGATCGAAGACCGGAAGGTAAATTCCCAGGTCAACCGTCTCATCCACCGCTACGGTGCCGATGCACGCCTGATACACAAGTCCGTGGCCCTGACCGGTATGATCAAGTTTAACGACTGGGGCATTTACGACTACCATCGCGACTGGAACCTCACTTTCCCGTTGCAGCTGATGGGTGAAGTGTCCTGGTCCCTGGGTTCACCTCAGTGGTTTGGTGAGCCGGAGACCCGCATTGGTTTCCGTGGCCTTTACCGCACCCTTGACAAGAACTCCAACCGGTACCATTTACCGGACGATTGGGAGAATTCGCCAAGTTGGGATTCTTTTATGGAGGACGTGGAACGTAATGGGGATGGAACCGAGTGGGAATTCCGAACTTTCATCCATTTCTCCATATAAGTTTTACCTCTGAAATTGTGTTCAACCCAACCCCCTTTGCCCTCACCGGCAAAGGGGGTTGTTTAGCGCCCACACTTCAACTTATTCTTTCGCCCCCTCTTTCCTGCCCTCATCTTTTAACTTGTCTGTCGTAACAAATCCCCCCAGCTCGTAAGTTGTGCCCTTAAGATTGTCGCTGGCCTCCGTATTGCAATTGCCAATGTATGCAATACCTACAAAAAATACCCAAAGGCTGGCAACCACCACACTGCCCAAATCCTAACGGTCAATTCCAGAACCCATTACCCGATGGATTCCCCTTCAAGGAAGATGGAACCTACCTCAGAAAGAGTGACAACAGAAGGATACAGAGGTTCCTTTGCAGATCATGCAAAAGATCCTTCAGCACTCAAACTTTCAGTGTTTCCTATTGGTTAAAAAAACCTAATCTAATAAGCAAAGTGTTCATGAAAACTGTCGGCTGCATGGCCAACAGACAGATCGCCAGAGACTTAAACGTAAATCCAGCAACTGTGGACAGAATTATCTCCCGTATGGCAAGACATTGTCTTCTCTTTCATTCCAGAAACATGATCAATGCAAAAGCACCGCAATCTATCGTTGTCGATGGCTTCGTATCATTTGAGAACAGTCAATACTACCCATTTCACCACCACAATGCTGTAGAGAAAGACACAGATTTCTTCCTGTATTTTACCGACAGTGAAGTTCGCAGATCCGGAACCATGACAGCGAACCAGCAGGCGAAGCGCCAGGAACTTGAAGGTCTCTTGGGCAAACCAGATCCTCAGTCAGTACGAAAAGACATGGCTCATTTGCTTGATGTTACACTGCAAGGTCAAACGTCAGCTGTGGTTTACAGTGACGCACATCAGTCCTATCCCCGTGCTATCAGGGAAACGGGTATTGATG
>JAAEOA010000278.1 GCA_024223715.1 bacterium
TCTGTTGGACACGCCACCAGTGGGTCGAGACAGGCCAGCAAATGACCAACATCTCGATACCGATGGATTAGCGTCTCTACTCGTGATTGTCGAAGGACCTGATCTTCGTCGTACACCTCTAAAGCTTCCGGTTCTCTGGCGCCGGCAACTTCAAAGCCTTCAAAGAAAAAACGCCAGTCCCTGGAAACCGCGTTTGGATCAGCTTTCCACCGCTTATATTGAGAGTCGATAAAATATTTATTTAATGTTTCGGGTAAATCCATGCTCTGATGCCTGCTTTTTGAACCATTCAACTACCAATTGGGAAATCTGCCGGCGGTGCTCCTTGAGGCTGAACATATGATCAGCGCCAGGAATCACGGCCAGTCTCGTTCCTTCGGGATTCAAATCATGTGCCTGAGAAGCCTCATCTACCGGGATAATTTCGTCCTGATCTCCGTGGACAATCAGCAAAGGTGCCTGAAAAGATGAAATTATGTCAGGGAGATTATACTGCTCAGCGCCAGCAAAAAAATCTCTTGAAAGTTCCAAAGAGCGCCCCCGGCTGCTGAAAAAGATTCTGCCGGAGTTCAGGAGTTCCTTGCGCTGATTTCGGCTGAGAAAATGGGTTGCGTTTAACTCCGAAAAACGCCCTGCCAGGGTGCACACTGCCTTAATGGTGCTCATCCTGTCTGCTGTAAGCAGGACAATTACAGCGCCCATACTATGCCCGGCAAGGCCGATCCACGTGGCGCCTTGCTTTGATATAAAGGCGGCGGCTGTCTCTATTTCGGTGACCTGTTTTGAGTAAGTCGATTCAGCAAATTTGCCTTCGCTCTGGCCATTGCCGGAAAAGTCAAACCGCAATGCCATGAAGTTTTCCCCGGCCAGTTCACTACAAATATGGCGTAGTATGTTTGTGTGCCGGGTACAGGTGAAGCAATGTCCAAAAATCACGCCATAACGGGTTGGCCTCTCAGGCAGATGAAGCGTCCCTGTGAGTTTTTCCCCAATATGATTGTCAAAGTGAACCAGTTGTTCCACAAGAGTCCTTATCCATTGCCCAAAACAAAACAGACGATAACTAACCCGAATTTCTCATGAAGAACATCAAACAGAATGGAAA
>JAAEOA010000279.1 GCA_024223715.1 bacterium
ACCAGGAATTATTTATCAAAGCAGATTTCCAAATACGCTTTTCCAAGTTCGTGGTTAAAAGGCAGAATAATCTTCGGGCCATCAACCTGATGGCTGATAGAGTGTTGCTTTCCGGAGACAACCACGGGGGTTGCCATTCCAAATTCGAATCCTTTCTCGGCTAAATCCCGTTTTGCGTTGCCACAAATCATGTTGGTAACTTCGCCCACGAGATCAGCCACTTCTGCGTCAATTGTCTCCGGCGCCTCGCCAACCATCTTTAACATGATGTTCAGGATCAGCTTTTCTTCGAAGGTAATTGACATTGAACCTTTGATGTCGGGTCCGACCATACCAATTAAGCCAGATACGTCACCTGACGCAACGTCGGAATTTTTTCGCTTTGGCTTGCCCGGAGACAGCGTGGTTTGCGCCATTGTCTCAAGAACATTGAGTAATCCCGCAATAAACGGGTTAACAAACTCAGCATTCATGGTGTTCTTCTCCCATCTCCAATGACTCGCTTTCCTGGCAATCAGCGCAGAGTCCGTGAGCTTCAATTGTTTGTTTGGAAATCTTAAACCCGT
>JAAEOA010000280.1 GCA_024223715.1 bacterium
GCGGCGGCGGCAGTGGCGGCTGGCTTGTTGATGATGGTGATGGAGAGGAATGATCCTGTGATGGAGAGGATGACCGATCGGTCTTCTATCGACCGTCACCAATGATCCTATAAAAACCCCAATAATAGGGGTGAGACCACCTTGCATCGGAGCGCAGAGAAATCTGCGCTCCGCGTAAGGCATCTGCTTTATTTTCTCCAGCCAGCCAATTTTTATAGAACCTGGTAGCCAATTGATGAGCGGCTTCGTCGTTTATCCTGATGGTTGGACCAATTACAGCGCCAGCCCCTGAAGTCAGAAATGCTCGGGCAAAATTTACTATTCCTCCGGTTCCGGACAACATCCGGGCTGATGAACAACTGGAAAGAAATACCAGGTCGGCTTGCAAATCCAAATCTGTAATGTGGTGAACAGTCAGGGGTTCTCCATTTTTTCCATCAGCCAGGCGAAGGGTTGACCGACCTGGCAGGCCTTGTTTAATCACCGAGTGAGTAGCCAGATGAATAGCCTGAAAACCTGACAGGTCCAGCCCGTTGATTTTCTCCCAGGTTGCATTTTTACCCAGCAGCAAAGCAGTGTTGGGTTCAGGCCAAAGATCGGCAATGGCCCTGGCTTCGGTTTCGGCGTGTCGAAGATCCGGCAGCGGAGGTAAGTTATTGTCCAAATCGTTCCCAACGGAAATACCGTCAACACCTATGGAGACCAGCGCGCCACTACCTGGCTTGGGGGAATCCCTCCGGGATTGACTGTGCCCTACGAAGGTTCTTACTGAGGGGTTTTGAATAATTGAACCGTAGTCAAGAACAAGGGTAGATTCGGTTTGGTCGGGCAATGGTAACGCTGCCCAGGGAGTTGAAAACAGGACACCATCGGGCACAATATTCAAGGTTTCGCCATTGGGCCAGGCTCTCATGGCGGAGCCCAGAAGATTGACTGAGAGCCACTGAGAGGCAAGGGTGTTGATTGGCTCCTCTGCATGTGTGGCTCCGGCTAGAAAGATGCGCATGTTTTTAATGATTTCATCTCGACCAGCAATTTCGTGCAATTTGATTTGGCCATCGTTAACCAGCCATGAGAAAGATCGATCTTTACCCAGGAAGAAAACCAGGAGCGGCCCTTTTACCTTTTCAATTAATGGTTCCAGAGAGTCCAGGTCCTCAATCCGGGTTTTGTGATCAGCACTCCAGCGCCCTTGCTCGGCCAGAAGAATGGTTCGTAACCCAAGGCTTCCAGCGGGAAGCAATTGGGGGTGATCGGCATACAACCCAATCATCTCCTCGAGCAATTCATGACGAGCATCTTTGGAAAAAATTCGTCCCTGCCCAATAGGAGCCAACGAACCGGTTTCATGTAAAAGGGTCAGGGCTTTTATAAAGGAAGCCTCCCCCTGTTTAACCTGGCCGACTGCAACCTGGTTGCATCCCCGTTGGGTTTCTAACTCAATAGAAAGATCGAAGGGAATTCGGCCCTGGCCAGCCTCTGTGGCTGCAGTGCAACTGATCAGAGCCTGGTGTGGATCACCCATTTGGTTCCAAGTGCGGGCCAAATTAATTTGTGAGGCAAGTTCAATACGGAAATTCTCGCCAAAACCAGGATTATTCGGATCGGGCTGAAACATTTTCTGCGCTTCAGAAAAATTTGAAATTGCCAGCTAGAACTGACCCAGGAAAAATCGTGTGGTTGCCACTCGATCAGGGTCATCAGCCTCCTGGGCCATGGTGAGACATTTTTCAAAAGAAAACAGGGCCGCATTCAAATCGCCACGCAA
>JAAEOA010000281.1 GCA_024223715.1 bacterium
AAAACTGATTCCGCCATCGTTGGAAACAGCAACCGTGACGTCTGTGGCATTCCCCTGAGTGTCGCGGCGGTCGTAGAAAACAACTGACACAGTACCCGTAATCGGATCTACGCTAAGCCAGGGGAAGAACTGGTGGCTATTACCCTGGTCGTCATTGACTCGAGTGGGTGAGCTCCAGGTGGTGCCTTCATCATCACTGAAAACCAGGAAAACATCGGTATTATCGTTTCCGTTTCTCTGGTCCGAAAAGACAACATATATTCGACCGCGAAAACTGGAGTGGCTGGTATCACAAACAGTAATAGGCATGCCGTTGCATCGATAAACCCCCGGCACATTGAAGGCCCAGCCGCCGGGTTGGGAGGAAATTATGGAGTCTTGGCCAAAGCTTTGGCCACCGTCGAAGGAACGATCAAAGTAAATGGATTCGTGAGCAGACCAGGCCAGGTATACTTGACCGGCTGGGCCCACGGTGGGGGTGGCTCCCTCAACGGTTTCGTCATCGTCAATGCAATTTCCACCTTGGTCGCTGATGCGAATGGGCGGGGACCAACTGGTACTTTGATTGGTTGACCGGGAAAAAAGAATGCGCGTGCTGTCGGTTGAAGATCCGCTGCCGTACACATCAAATTCGGTCCAGGCAAGATAGAGGTTGTCACGCCAGGGTGAATTTGTGGAATCGGCAGCCAACCAGGATTTGTCCTGATCTTTGGGTGGATTGTGTCCGACGCCAACACCGTTGCTCCAGGTCATTCCTGAATCGGTAGATTTCTGGACCACAATGCGATCCAGCCAGGATCCGCCTTGGGGCAGGGAAAGGTGGGAGTTGTAAAGGTTACCACTGGAATCAAAAACAAGGCAAGGATCACCCGCAACTCCCAGGGTTGATGACAGATAAGCATGAGACCAGACTTCGCCGCCATCGGTGGATCGAAAAAAATGACTGATGTTAGCACCCACGGCCAGAACATCAGGGTTGGTTGGGTTAATGGCGATACATAATTCTTCAGCGTCGGTAATGTGGGGTTGGTTGATTTTCATAGCTGGTGGCGTGGATAACGCTGAGCCGGGGGCCAGCAACAAGGAAAACACTGAAAAACAAGCGAAAAATAGCCAGCCCGGCCTATGGTTACATTTTGAGACGGTGATCATGAGAGACTCATTTCAAAAAGAGACACCAACAGTTCTCTAATTTTACCACATTTCGCGGAAATAATGGGCTTTTCACTGGAAATATGGATTTTCCACGCCAAATGCAAGCGATTCCTTGACCCTCGGCATGTTCGAGGGTAAATTCTGACGGACACATCAAATTTGTAGCATATCAACGGGAATCCGGGCCTTTGAATCAGTTTTGAGTTCCAAAGGCACAGAATTCCGGTTGTGTTCGTCTTTCTTTTTGCCGGGTAAGTAATTTCCGGCCTGGAGTTTTCATGATTGATCGTTACGCCAGTGCTCAAATGACCGACATCTGGTCCGATGAAAACCGATTCAAACTTTGGCAGGAAGTGGAAACTGTTGTCTGCGAAGTGCGGGCCGATCGGGGCGAAATCCCCAAAGAGGCCGCTGCCGAAATTCGGGCCAAGGGTGCCTTTGAAACGGAGCGGGTACTGGAAATTGAACGCACTGTTCAACACGATGTGATTGCTTTTTTGACCAATATGGCTGAGTACATTGGCCCTTCCAGTCGTTTTGTTCACCAGGGAATGACCAGCAGTGATCTTCTGGATACCGCCCTGGCTTTGCAAATAAAAGAAGCCGGCGATATTCTGCGCGAAGTTCTTATTGAGTTGCTGGATGCTGTTGAAGCCAAAGCCAAAGAACACGAAAAAACCGTCATGATTGGTCGCAGTCACGGTATTCATGCCGAGCCCACGACTTTTGGTCTCAAGCTCATGGTTTACTGGAGTGCTTTGGAGCGTGGCCTGCGTCGTCTTGATGCAGCCCAGGATGAAATAGGCTATGGTCAAATTTCCGGTGCCGTGGGAACTATTGCTCACCTTGACCCAGCTGTAGAAGAAGAAACCATGAAGCGTCTTGGCCTGCAGGTCGATCCGGCCAGCACTCAAATTGTTCAGCGCGATCGCCATGCCAACTGGTTGCAGGTTGTTGCCACTTTGGGTGCCACAATTGAACAAATGGCCGTGGAAATTCGCAACCTGCAACGGACCGATGTTCATGAGGTGGAAGAGAGTTTTGGAAAGGGGCAAAAAGGCAGCAGTGCCATGCCTCACAAAAAGAATCCTATCGTCAGTGAAAAACTTACCGGCATGGCTCGTCTGTTGCGTGGCTATGCTCACACCGGTTTGGAAAATGTGGCTCTCTGGCACGAGCGGGATATTTCACATTCCAGTGTGGAACGCATCATTTTTCCCGATGCCTGCCATACCTTGCACCACATGTTGAGTAAAATGAAATGGCTCATCACCGGTCTGGTGGTATATCCTGAAAATATGCTGGCCAATATGGAAAAAGTACGGGGCATGTTCTACAGTCAGGCCGTATTGCTGGCTCTTACTGAAGAGAACGTAGTTCGGGAAGATGCCTACGCTTGGGTGCAACGCTGTGCCATGAGGGTTTGGGATGAAGATGTGGCTCTGCGCGAGAGCCTGGGACAGGATAAGGAAATAACCTCGCGTCTGAGTGATGAGGTCCTGGATCGGTGCTTCGATCTGGACCATCAGTTAAGAAACGTGCCGCTCATCTTTGAGCGCACCTTGAAACTGAAAAACTGGTAACAAACTGCCCGCCTTAATTGGCGGGCATCTTTTTTCCAATCCTGAAGGCATGAGTGCCGACAGGAAAACCGGGAGTTACTTTTTTGGCTTATCAGGATGAAAGCTTCACGCCCATTGCCGTTGGCGATTATGACGATGACAGCCTGCGCGGCTACTTGCGCGAACATGGTTTGACCCTCGCTCCAAGCGAAGCCCGCAAAGTAGCAGACTTGCTTGGTCGCGATCCCACCCTTACGGAAATGACCCTTTTCGATACCATGTGGAGTGAGCACTGTTCTTATAAGAGCAGCCGCCCTCACCTGAAAGCCAATTTGCCCACGACTGGAGAAAATGTAGTTGTTGGCCCGGTTGAAGATGCTGGTATTGTCGATTTCGGGGAAATAAACGGCAAAAAATACGGGATCATTTTTGCTCATGAAAGTCACAACCACCCCAGTCAGGTCATGCCTGTTGAAGGGGCCGCCACAGGTATTGGCGGCATTGTGCGGGACGTTTATTGCATGGGTGGCGAAGTCATTGCCACCTTGGATCCTTTGCGTTTTGGTTGGCCTGAAAAAGAAAGCACCGACGACAGTGAAGCCGCCCATCGGGTGGACATTGCTCGGCAGGTTGTTGATGGCATTTGGCAATATGGAAACGCCATTGGTGTGCCCAATGTTGGCGGAGATGTGTATTTTCACCCCAGTTTCAATGAAAACTGTCTGGTCAATGTTGTGGCCGTCGGGTTGGTGGAACATGACCACATTACTCACAGTGCCGTGCCCAAAGAGGCCAATAACGAACCTTATGATTTGATCCTGGTGGGCAAGCCTACCGACTGGTCAGGCATGGGTGGGGCCGCATTTGCCTCGGCAACCTTGGATGCGGAACAGGCCATGGAAAATAAAGGCAGTGTGCAGACTCCCGATCCATTCCTGAAGCGCATTCTTTCTGTATCCAATAAAGCAGTTCTGGAAATGGCCCGGCAGGAAGGCGTGACCATCGGCTTCAAAGACCTGGGTGCAGGTGGAGTCAGTTGTGTCACCAGTGAGTTGGTCGATGCCGGCGGATTTGGTTGCGATGTTGATGTGGCACTGGTCCATCAGATTGCCGACCTGCCTGCCCGGGTATGTGCTTGCAGTGAAACCCAGGAGCGTTATGGTCTGGCTGTGCCAAGCCGTCTTACCCAAAAAGTTCTGAAGATTTATAATGAAGATTTTGCTCTGCCATCTCTGTACGAAGGTGCCAGTGCCTGCAAAATTGGTACTGTGACCAAAGAGCGTCGTTACATCCTGCGTTATGGCGATAAAATTCTGGCCGATGCTCCCATTGAAACCATTACCGAAGGCATCAGTTATGACCGTCAGGCCAAGGCACCTGATCGACCGGTTGTGGCAAAAGATGAACGTCTGACCGAGGCTGCTTTGGAAGATCTTTCTCATGAGTGGATGGCTCTGATGAAACATCCAAACATTGCCAGCCGCGAGTACATTTACCGTCATTACGACAGCGAAGTTCAGGCTGGAACCATTATGCGACCGGGCGAAGCTGATGCCGGAGTTATTGCTCCTGTGGCTGGCAGCACCAGGGCCGTTGCTCTGACCGCCGACGGCAACCCTCTTCTGGGCCTTGCCGACCCTTGGACTGCCGGTGCCAGCGCCGTTCTCGAAGCCTGCCGAAACGTAGCCTGCGTTGGTGGCCGTCCCAGTGCCGTTACCGATTGCCTGAACTTTGGCAACCCGGAACTGCCTGAATCGTTCTGGGAATTCACTGAATCGGTTCGTGGTGTGGGAGATGCCTGCCGCGCAGTTGGCTGCTATGCAGAACCGGGTGCACCCCTGCCTGTCATCAGTGGCAACGTCAGTTTTTATAACCAGAGCAGCACCGGCCGCAGTGTGGCCCCGTCGCCCATTGTTGGTTGTGTGGCCATTGTTGATGACTACACAAAGTGCCGCAGCCAGCGTTTTGCCGCCAATGGAGACCGTCTGTTTCTTATGGGGCAACGAACCGCTGAAATGGCCGGATCCATTTATCTGGATGCTGGATTTAAAGCTGGTCGTCCTGCCGTTCCTGATTTGGATTTTGATGCCGCTCGGTGCGAAATTCGTTGTGTCATTGATTTGGTAAATGCGGGTCTTATTACCGCAGCTCACGATATCAGCGATGGTGGTTTGGCTGTATGCCTTAGTGAAATGGCCATGGGGCTTGAAGGTGCTGCCGTTCGCGGAGCCAGAATTCAATTGCCTCAAACAGATCGCACTTTCAGGGAATTTCTGTTCAGTGAAAGTGGTGGTTTTGTACTTTCCGTGGGTTGTGACGATGTGGCTGAAGCCACGGCTATTCTCGATAAATCCGGGGCCGATTGGTGGCCTTTGGGCGAAGTCACAGACCATGATCGAATAAAAATTTCCGACCACGAGGGACAAACCCTTGTCTCGATGAATGTATCGGAAATGACCCAAGCCTGGCAAACGGCTTTACCTAATATCATGGGTGGCAAAAAAGCTGCAGCCATGGTTCCACCCATTGCTGATAATTCACACTTGGATCTTCCTGAACTGGAGATTCCACAGGTCATGGTGAATTTGGATAGCAAGCCACGTCTTGCGGTATTGCAACTTCCCGGGGTGAATTGTGAAACGGAATCCGCTCGTTTGATTCAGGCTAATGGAGGTCATGCGGAAATCTTCCGCTGGACTCGCAGTGCCCGACAACTGCGGGCCTTCGATGGTTACCTTATTCCTGGTGGGTTTTCCTATCAGGACCGGGTTCGTGCTGGTGCCGTCGCAGCCAAAGATCCTTTGTTGCGCGTCTTGCTTGAAGCCTCCGAAGAAGGCAAACCCATTCTGGGCATTTGCAATGGATGTCAGGTTCTGGTTGAGTCCGGTCTGGTTCCCGGCCTGGAACCCGGAGCCGTTGAAGTGGCTTTGGCTGCCAACCGTTTCGCCGGTCGAAGTGGTTATCATTCCCAATGGGTTGGGGTTCAGGCGCACACCTCTGCCAAAACTTCTTTTGTTGAGGGAATAAGTGGAACCATTCCTTTGCCCATTGCCCACGCGGAAGGTCGCTTTACTCACGAAGATCCCGGATTTTTTGAAAAACTGGCCCAGCAGGGCTTGGTGGCTTTGCAATACAGTCAGCTGGGTGGACGGAAAGAGTTTAATCCCAATGGATCCTTGCTCGATGTTGCCGGTCTGACCAATACCCGAGGCAACGTTCTGGCCATGATGCCCCATCCTGAGCGGGCCGCTCAACTGCGTCATGTTCCTGAAGATCAGCCAAGTGTGTGGGGTGTGGCCCGGGCTGCGGCCGTTGGCGATTCTCAATCCCTGGAAGCTGCCGGCCCCGGGGCGTTCCTGTTGCGTCGTCTTGTTGAAATGTGCTGATAAAAATTGACTCGAAAGGAAATCATGAGCAGGCAGACAACATTGTTGACCAGCCACAAAGGCGTTGATTTGCACGCCGCAAGTGCCTTGCTGGTTATGAAAGATCGTCTCGATGGGGGCGACCGTTTGGTGAATCTTCTTCGCTGTGAAATGCACACCTTTTGGGATGAAAGTGTTCCCGGTGGAATGGGGAAAATTCTGAACACAGGGCGCTTTTTCAACCCGAACAAACACCACTTTGGCCATTTTGTTCAGAGTGAGGCCCCGGGCAATTGGTTTGACTGCCACGATTGCCGTGGCCGTTCGGTCCAGAAAAACTGGCTGGGCGACCTTGAAGGGACCAGCCTGGAAGATCATGCCGGAAACAGTCAATCCCTGTACAATGTATTGTTGGGCGGAGAAATTGCCGAAGGCTTGAGTGCCTGCGATGTGATTTCATTTCCCCTGGGACAGAGTGGCCCGGTTCTTTCTGGGGTGGTCTGGCGTCTGCTGCTGGAAGGGGATGCAGCGACTGCAGCCGAAGTCGGCGAGAATCTGGCTGTGGCCCGGGGACGAAAACAAGGTTTGTTGATCAACCCGCACATGGAAGCCTGGCTAATGGCCGGAACGGAGAACCGATGAGTTTCACGAGACACTGGAGAGAAGAATGTGGAGTGGTGGGGCTGGCCTCCATTCCCGGGGCCGCCGAATTGGCCAGTCTGGCTCTTCACGCATTGCAGCACCGGGGACAGGAAAGTGCTGGTATCACCTCATCGGATGGTCACCGCCTGCGGACCTATAAAAAAATGGGCTTGGTGGCAGATATCTTCGACGAAGAAAATACCAAAAAACTGCAAGGCGATTACGCCATTGGCCATGTTCGTTACAGCACCAGTGGCAGCAGTCACATTTTGAATGCCCAGCCTTTGCAGGTGGCCTCACACCGGGGGGCGATCAGTCTTGCCCATAATGGAAATTTAGTAAATGCGCCTGAATTACGTGTGGAAATGGAAGCCAGTGGTTCCATCTTTTCCACCACCAGCGACAGTGAAGTCATTCTGCATATGTTGGCCCGCAGCCGGGCGATTGCCTGTGAAGATGCTCTTTTGGAATTGCTTCCCCGAATTAAAGGTGCCTACAGTCTGCTGGTAATGACCCGTGACCGCCTCATTGCCGTACGCGACCCTCATGGGTTCCGTCCCCTTTGCATTGGCCGTTATAAAGACAGTTATGTTGTGGCCAGTGAAAGTTGCGCTTTTGATATTATCGGGGCCCAATATCTTCGAGATGTTGAACCGGGTGAAATGATTGTTCTGGGAGATGGAGAGCTTTCCAGCCGTCGGCTGGGTGTTCAGGAAAAGGAAAATTGCTGCATCTTTGAACACGTGTATTTCTCTCGTCCCGATAGCCAGGTTTTTGGATCCAGTGTGGAAACAGTGCGCCGCCGCAGTGGTGAAATTCTGGGCAGGGAAGCACCTGCGGAGGCCGACTTGGTTTGCGCAGTTCCCGATAGCAGCAACACTGCTGCTTTAGGTTATGCCAAGGCCACTGGCTTGCCCTTTGAATTGGCTCTCATTCGCAACCACTATGTGGGTCGAACTTTCATTTCTCCTGCCCAAAAAGTGCGGGATATGTCGGTTCGCATTAAATTTAACCCGGTCAAGGAAGTGGTTGAAGGCAAGCGTGTGGTCATGATTGATGATTCCGTGGTTCGGGGTACTACCATGCGTAAACTGGTCAAACTGATGAAAGCAGCCGGGGCAAAAGAAGTTCACCTGCGCATCGCCTCGCCTCCGGTAACGCACCCTTGTTTCTATGGTATCGATACACCTGTGCGCAACGAACTGATAGCCTCAAGCCATACGGTTGAGGAAATAACGACTTACTTACGCGTGGACAGTTTGCATTATCTTTCGCGAGATGGTTTGCTGGAAGCAGCCGGCGACGGAGATCGCTATTGTGATGCCTGTTTCACTGGTAATTATCCGGTTTCTTTTGCCGCACTTGATCAAACTGAATTTCCACAACAATCGGCCGGGGTAAACATCCAGGTCAAACCGCTGCCATCAGATTAAAATGGCTGCTGAAGACGAGAAAAATTTGTCAGAAAACAACTCGGGGCCGGTTTACCGATCCCAGGAAAAATTCAATGATCCGGACCTGCTGGGCACCACACTGACCCGCCGAATTTTGCCCATTGTTACGGCTCCTGCTCGTTATATTGGCGGAGAACTGGGTACACGCCGCGAGGGATTCGCAGATGACAAAGCAAACATTCTGCTGGCCTTTCCCGATGCCTATGAAGTTGGTATGTCCCATCAGGGTTTGCGTATTCTCTATCACCTGCTAATGGACCGGCCCAATACTTTCTGTGATTTAGCCTATACTCCCTGGCCTGACTGTGAAAAAGCCATGCGTCAGGAAGGACTTCCTCTTTTTGGTTTGGAAAGTCGCCGTTCTGCAGGTCGTTTCGACGTGGTCGGTTTCAGTATTGGGTACGAATTAGCCTATTCCAATATGCTGACGATGATTGATCTTGCTGGCAGTCCCATTTTTGCCGAAGACCGCACCGAAGATGATCCCATTTTTATTGGGGGCGGTTCCTGCACATTGAATCCCACTGTAATGGGACCTTTTCTCGATGTTGTTTTTATTGGAGATGGGGAAGAGGCCATTCTCGACGTGGCCCGTTTGACAGCCGAAAACAAAGCCGCCGGGGGCAGCCGATCTGAGTTGGTCATAAAGCTGCGGGCCCTTCCCGGAGCCTGGCATCCCGGGGTTACCGGGAAAACTCCGTTGCGGGTGGTCCAGGATTTGGGTTTGTTCCCGCCTCCAAAACAGTTGGTTCCAATTGTAGAACCGGTTCATGACCGTCTGGCTTTGGAAGTCATGCGTGGCTGTGTGCGTGGTTGTCGATTCTGCCAAGCGGGAATGATCACCCGTCCTGTACGTGAGCGCGACGCCTCTGACCTTGTGGAAGCAGCCGTTGAAGGCATTGCTGAATCGGGATATTCAGAAGTGAGTTTGCTGAGTCTTTCCACTTCAGATTATTCCGGTCTCAATGATACCGTGGCCGGTATTCAGGAAAAACTCAAGGACCAGCGAACTAATTTAGTTCTTCCCAGTTTGCGGGTAGATTCCGTTGGTCCGGAATTGTATGAACGCATCAGCAACGAACGACCAGCGAATTTTACTTTTGCCCCGGAAGCCGGCAGTCAGCGCCTTCGTGATGTGATCAATAAAAACATCACCGAAGATGACATTATTAATACTGCTCGTCAGGCTTTTGCTTCCGGTGTTAAAGGCGTGAAACTCTATTTCATGATGGGGCTGCCAACAGAAACGAACGAGGATCTGGATGAACTGATTGCCCTGGTGGGCAAAGTGGTGGGAGTTGCTCCAAGGGGTGGCTCTCAGATTCACGTCTCTGTAAGCCCGTTTTCTCCTAAATCGCACACACCTTTTCAATGGTCGGGTCAAATTTCCCGAGATGAAATTGACCGGCGAAACAATTACCTCGGCCACCGCCTTCGTCGCATGCGGGTGAAGGTAAGTCTGCGTGCGGGGGAGACCAGTTTCCTGGAAGGAATGCTTGGCCTGGGAGATGCTCGCCTGGCTCCTGTTGTTGCCGAGGCCTGGCGTCAGGGCGCTCGTTTCGACGGTTGGAGCGAATACTTCGATTTTTCCCGGTGGTTGAAAGCTCTTGACGATTTTGGAATCGATTTTGATGACTACCTCGCACCCAAAGACCCGGAATCGGCTCTGCCTTGGGATTTGATCGATGGCGGTGTCAGTAAAGACTTTCTCCAAAAAGATTGGAAGCGTGCTCAGCGAGTCAAAACTCTGCACGACTGTCGCCTGGAAGGTGCCTGTTATAATTGTGATGCCTGTGAAGGCGATATCCAACATGTGTTTTCCCAGTTGGAGGCCATTGAGAAAAATGGACCTCAGGGGTCATCAAATGTTGAAAATCAAGAACTTGCGGCCGCAGGGGATTCATCAATTGAACCCTCCGGCAACCTGTTCGACCCCCGTAACGAAGATCCGAATAATCCAGGTAAAGAAGTAAAAAATTGGACTATTTGGCGCCAGCAGGCAGCCGCAAAATGCTGGTACCGTCTCGAATACCGCAAAAGCGGTGATATGGTCTTCCTTGGACATCTCGATTTTCAGCGTCAGTTGCAGTTGGCTCTGCGTCGATCCGGCTTGCCTGTAGCCTACAGCAGGGGCTATCATCCACATCCATTGCTTAAATTTGGGCCCCCTTTACCGGTGGGCGTTGTAGGTATGCGTGAAAATTTCGATATTGCCATGGAATGTCAGGTTCCCGGGTTGGCTGAAATCTTCAGCCAGGCTTTGCCCGAAGGCCTGGAAATTATTGATGAAAGAGTCATTGGCGGGCAAGCGCCCCGATCCATTGACGCCATTGTGAAAAGATTTGATTACCGGGTGGAAGTGCCCGGCCCCGATTTTGGGGGACCTGCGCGAGATACCATCGCTGCTGCCATTGACGAATTTATCGGCAGCAAAAGCATCATGGTTACCCGCCATCGTCCCAAGGGGGATATTGAAGTTGATGTCCGCGCCATGGTGCCATCGGGTGGCCTGGCCCTGGACCCAAAGCCGGCAAAAGATGGTTCGTGTGTGTTGCGATTCTCTCTCGAACGCAGCAATACCGGAGCCACAATGCCCGTACATGATTTTTTGGCCGCCCTGCTGGGCGAGGACCTGCCTGAATCCAGGCACTGTCTCGTGACCAGAACAGGCTATTTCGGCCGCAACCATCATGGGCGTCTATTTACGCCCCTTCAGGAAGTAGGTGAGACCAGTCGCCACTTCTGGCTTGAAAAACATTTTAACGGCTAGAAGAGCGCGACCGGACGCATGAAAAAGGAAATTATAATAAATAGCTCGCTCCACGAGGTGCGCGTTGCCATGATGGAAGATGGCGAAGTAGTGGAGCTCCTGGTTGAAAGAACTGACAGCAAACGTATTGTTGGAAATGTTTATAAGGGAAAAGTCACCTCAGTAAAACCTGGCCTTCAGGCCGCATTTATAGATATCGGACTCGAACGGGCAGGCTTTCTGCACGCATCGGACCTGGATCACGACGACGACGATGAAGAAGAAAACGGTGGTCGGGGCCGCAGTCGGCACCGGCGAATTCCCGATATTGGGCGGGTCCTAAAAACCGGTGATGATATCATTGTTCAGGTAACCAAAGAGCCCATCAGTACCAAAGGCCCCCGACTGACTGCAGACATTAGCCTGCCTGGCCGTTATCTGGTTATGATGCCCAAAGGCCGCCACATTGGTGTTTCCCGAAAAATTGATGACCGAAAAGAGCGGGGAAGGCTGAAGAAAATTCTTCAGGACAGCCGGCCTCAACAGGGTGCTTTTATCATTCGGACTGCTGCTACCAGTGGCAGCGACAAGGCAATTGAAGCAGATGTTAAATACCTCAGCGATCTGTTTGCCGCCATCGATGCGAACAACCGTACGGCTACAGCTCCGGCTCTCATTCATGAAGATGTGGGCATGGTTGTGGGTCTCATTCGTGATATTTTCAAAGAAGAAACCAGCCGTCTGGTGATCGATGATGAAAAAGATTACAACCGCCTGGCTGAATACGTCAAAACTTTTGCTCCTGAATTGCGCAACCGCATTCAGCGATATAAGGGCGATCTGCCCATATTTGATCAGTTCGAAATTGAGGCTGAAATCCGCAAAACCCTGGACAAACGGGTTTGGATGAAAAAAGGCGGCTATCTGATCGTTGAACAGACTGAAGCCCTGGTCTCCATCGATGTGAATACGGGGCGTTTTACCGGACGACGCAACCAGGAAGACACCATTTTCCAAACCAACCTGCTGGCTGCCAAAGAAGTGGCCCGACAGTTGCGCCTGCGGGATATGGGCGGAATCATTGTCATCGATTTTATCGATATGGAAAACGAAGGCAACCGCAAACGTCTCTTCAACGAAATGCGCAATCACCTCAAGCGCGACCGTGCCCGGCACAAGGTTTTCCAGGTCAGTGGTCTCGGTTTGATTGAAATGAGCCGCCAGCGTGTGCGTCCCAGCCTTGAAAGCCAGCTCTCCAACGATTGTCCTTACTGCACCGGCGTGGGTAAGGTTCTGTCCATGGAAACAATGAGCAGCAAAATTGAGCGTCTTATTCACCGCATCGCCATTGTGACCAAGGAAACACGCCTGCAAATTCAGGCCAATCCTGTTCTGGCTTTGTACATGTTGGAAGAACGCCCTGAGCAATTCCGGGAATTGTGTCGTTCTTTCGATATCGAATTGAACGTCATGGACGATCCGACCCTTCACGTGGAAGATTTCCGCGTTGTGAGCTTGGACAGTGGAAAAGATTTGATTGCTGAGTTTGAAAAGAAAACTCAGAGGGGTAATCGACGGTAGTTTATGCTAAAATATTGATTGTCCAGTCTCAATTCGGAGCCTGAACGGGGGGGGTATTTGGAGGAATGATATGCGTGTTTTTTTAATTGTAGTTTTGTGTCTGTTTTCGGCTGGGTTTGCTATTGGGCAAAATATTTTACTCGAAGAAAATTTTGACGATGGCATTGCCGATGATTTTGAAAACCAATGTGACAATTGGGAGATATCTCCAACAGGGCGGTATGTTTCAGAAGACGCAGGGTATGAAGTGTTTTGCTGGAATTTTGCCGGGTCTATTTTCTGGAGTGATTACTCTTACACATTGGATCTGAAATCCCGGCTGAGCGTTAATCAATTATTTGCCTTCCGGGTTCAGGAAAATGGTGATTGTTATGTCATCAACCTACGCTCAGCTCCTTGGAACGATGTGGTCCTTACCAAATGGAACAATGGGCAACAAAATCATATTTTCACCACCGATATCGATAATTCCAATGATACTTGGCACCACTTGAGTGTTACTGTCATGGGTCCGCAAATAGAGTTCTTTCTGAATGATGAATCCGTCTTCAGCTACAGCGACTCATACAACCCTTACTTATTTGGAAAAATTGGTGTAGT
>JAAEOA010000282.1 GCA_024223715.1 bacterium
ATGATCCTCGTTGTACCCGAACATTTTGTCAGCTTCGGCTTGAGCCCGCAAATCCAATTCACTTGCCAGTTCCACGGTGCCGTCGTTGTTTTCCAGAAAGAGGCTACAATCACCCTTGTAGCTGAAGAACAGATAATACTCCAGAAAAGGCGGCAGTTTCCTCTGAAACAGCGACTGAATGAAATCACTGCCGGGCACCATGTCGTGCCAACTGGGCACGGCTGTGGGTGCGTGCTCTACTCCCTTTTCGGTCATGTGGTGACCATTCCAGGGGGTGGATATGGATATGAATCGTTTGATAAAATTTTGGTTCTCTTCATAGGTATTCAGGAGAATGAACGAACGGGCAACCAGACCGCCCATGCTCTGGGCCACCACATATAGTTTTTTAAAACCATATGTGCGGTGCAGATCCATCACCATAATGTTGAGGGCGTTGCCGATTTTATTCAGGGGCAGGCCGGAAGGGTAATAATAAAACCACGGCTGAAAATGGCCGGAGTCCAGAGTCGCCACTGTTTCTTTCCAGCCCAGGGGGGTGCCGAGGGCACCGTGG
>JAAEOA010000283.1 GCA_024223715.1 bacterium
CATTTTAGTTCATTTCAAATTTTAGCTCATTTATTCAGTTTGCGTTGGGATATCCAAATGAACCATTTCCCGGGTACCGATCAAATGCTTCAGATCTTCCACGATCATGTAAAGAGAGGGTACCAACACCAGGGTGATCAGGGTTGCAAACACAATTCCGAATCCCAAGGAAACAGCCATTGGAATCAGAAACCTGGCTTGTCTGGATGTTTCGAAAATCATGGGCGCCAGACCGCCAAAGGTGGTCAGGGTAGTCAGCAGGACCGGCCGGAAGCGTTGAAGTCCGGCGCTGTAAATGGAATCATGGACATTCATTTCAGATCTCTGCTGGCGATTGGCGAAATCGATGAGCACCAGGGAGTCATTGATCACGACCCCGGATAAGGCCACGACACCGAACATGCTCATAACGCTCAGGCTGTATCCCATAATCAGATGGCCTGTCACCGCACCCACAATCCCGAAGGGAATGGACATCATAATGATCAAGGGCTGGATAAAACTGTTGAAGGGAACGGCCAGCATGGCATAGATGACAACCAGGGCCAACAACAAACCCGTTATCAGACTTTGCATACTTTCTCGCCGATC
>JAAEOA010000284.1 GCA_024223715.1 bacterium
ATAAAAGTGCACATGCTTCAGATATGCAGAATCAGGGCCTTTCACATTCTCTGCGGAATAATAAAAACTATACTACAATTACGAAATTGTATACACACCAGAAGTGAAGGCATGTGCCTGCCAGAACAAATAGGTGCCACAATGCATGATGATAACGAAACCCCCGCCAAGCGTAAAAAACAGCCCCTCCGGTGTAGGCCAAACCCCCAGCTCCCAGAAGCCATAGGGCCTGCGACGGCAATGCTTCACTAATGGGTTTGATCGGAACGATCATCAGCCACCCCAGTCCAATGTAAAACGCCAACGATAGCCAGCGCCAGGGGCGACGCAGAACTACTTCGTAAACAATACCCAAAATGGCCAGTCCCCATACAGTTCCAAAAGATGACCAACTCCATCCGCCTTGTAAAACAGCCAGGCCAAAAGGAGTGAAGGATCCGGCAATTAAAAGGTAAATGGCTCCGTGGTCCATCAGTTCAAAAATCTGTTTGGCTTTGGGGTTGGTGGTGGCGTGATAAAGAGTGGATGCGGTATAGAGAATAACCATTGAGACGCCAAAAACACTGACCCCGACAATGAGGCGTGCATTTCCCGTGGGGGCGGCTTTGACCTCCAATAATACGAGAGCGGCGATGGCTGCCAGGGCACCAATGCCATGTGTTATGGCATGAGCAATTTCTTCACCTTTGGAAAACCCTTCGTGGGCAAAGGTGCCTTTCATTCTGATGTCTTTTTAGTTAATTCGTCAGCAAATAATTGAACAACATCGGCTGCAGAGAGAACCTTGTCTATACCACCCACACTGCGCCCGGCCTGATAAAAATTCTGGTAGTTGCTGCCTTTGTAAGAGGCCTGCGGTAAGCGCCTCATGCTTTTAATCATGTAGAACATTCGCATCCATTTTTTGGTTTTGGGGTGACGCAGCAATTTTTTGGAAAGACCGCTCGCATGGGTGCCCATACGTTGCACTGCTTCATTATTGATGACAGCAACCGGTACACCACTGATCTTCTCTGTCAGGACAATGTCATTGGCGACGGCATCAATGATAGCCTGTTGATAATCGGCGTGTACGGTGCACTCCCGGGTGGCAATAAAACGAGTTCCCATTTGCACGCCGGCGTAGCCAAGGTCAATCATGGCCCGGGCTTCTTCGGGGCGGGAAATACCACCGGCGCAAACTACGGGCAAACCCAGATATTCAAGATCGGCAAAGAGGTCTTCAGGGCTGATGTCACCGGCATGGCCCCCGGCATTTTTATTCACACATACCAGTCCATCAACTTCTGCCTCGGCAGCCTTGAGGGCAAAATGCCGGTTAACAACATCGTGATAAACAATGCCACCGGCATCGTGAATGCGTTTGGTGATTTCACCGGGATGACCCAGAGCAGTTAGAAAAAAGCGCACACCTTCTTCCAGGGCGATGTCGATCCACGAATCCATACGAATCTGATATTTTTTGAAGGCGTGTTCGAGAAGAATATTCATGCCCACGGGTTTGTCTGTGAGCGATTTTATGTGCTGAAGTCCATCCCGGAAGTCATACCCGTGAATGGACGTCAGGGACATGGGCTGGATCATGCCCAAGGCACCGGCGTCACTGACGGCAGCGACCAATTCCGGGTTGCTGCAGGGAAACATGGGTCCACAGATGACCGGAACACTAATGCCGGCATCTTCGGTGAGTTTAGTTTTCAGGTTATTCATATTTGGATCTTAAAACAAGTGGGGAGTAAAATCCAGTTCTGTGGGCAAATGATTACTTTTTGTGGGCAAGACAGTCTTTTTGAAGTGTCGATTATCGGTGTTGGCTTCAGGCTGCAATGGCTGCCAATTTTCCTGGTTTCAACATGAATCTCGAAGCGGCTGGAAATGGCTACTGGAAATTGAGATCCAGTTCTTCCCGAAGCTTCTTCCATGACGTATATTGGCAACTCGGATAAATCTGCAATCATTCATCTGAAAGGCACTTCATGCCCCGACCACTTCTTTATGCATTGGGTACTTTTTTCTGGACAGGGTTTGCACCCATTGCCCCAGCCACCGTGGCCAGCTTTGGGGTTATGGTTTTATGGTTCCTGGCCTGGACTTTTCTGGGACCCATTCCCCTGGTGGTTCAGCTTCTCCTGCTTATCGGTGTAACGGCAATCGGTATTCCCATTGCGACCAAACTGGAAGAAATCCATGGTGAAGACCCCTCATTGGTCGTCATCGATGAAGTGGCTGGAATGCTGGTTACCTATCTTGCCCTGAGCACTGTCTGGCAAGGTTGGCTGGCTGGTTTTTTCTGGTTCCGCCTGTTCGACATACTGAAGCCATTTGGGGTGCGGAAGCTGGAAAAACTCGGCGGTGGACTTGGGATCATGATGGATGATATCGGGGCCGGAGTTTTGGCTGCCATTGCGACGCAACTGACAGTCTATTTCCTGGGCTGGAATGTCATTCTGTGAGTAAAACATCTGCAAAAAGAACAGTCAGAATGATTGCCGTGGGGGATGAACTGCTTGAAGGCAGAACCGCCGATACTAATAGTGGACGAATTCAGCGGGCTCTGGGGCAGCACTCCGTTCAAGTGGGTGGCATTCAGGTTGTTCCCGATACACAACAAGCCATAATGCAGGCTCTGGACCGAACAACCGTTGGTGATATTGTTTTTATGACCGGTGGTCTGGGATCGACTCCAGATGACATATCCCGAGATGTGGTCGCGGAATGGGCTGGGGTTGATCTACCTGAAGATGCCACTGTGCGGAAACAACTGGAAAAGCGATGGGCTCGTTTGGGCCGCAAAGCAGGTGTTGGAGTGCAGCGGCAGTGTCAGGTTCCCGACCGAATGCAGGCAATGACTAATCCTGTCGGATCAGCTCCAGGTTTGACCGGGGAATTAAAGGGCCGAATACTGGTTCTATTGCCCGGCGTTCCTGAAGAGCTTCAGGGGCTTTTGCCGCTGGCTGTGGCGTGGTTAAATGAACAGGGTTTTTTACCTGCAGAACGCCAAACTTTATTGTGGCGAACGGGGCAGATTGCAGAATTGTCACTGGTTCGCAAACTGGAAGATGTGGTGGGGAAATTTCCCGGCTTTCAGTGGTCATGGTGGTTGACCCCTTGGGGTGTCGATGTCCGAGCGGCTGCCGATATCAATCAAACTGAAATCCTTTCCCAATTGTCTGATCTCGAAAATGAAGTCACCGGGCAATTGGGCTCGTTGGTATACAGCCGGAAAATGCATTCCTTACCTGAAGTTGTGCAATCCCTAATGCTTAAGAAGAACTTAACTTTATCAGTTGCCGAAAGCTGCACGGCGGGAATGATTGGTGCCCGAATGACTGATTTGGCTGGTTCGTCCGGTTTTTTCCGAGGTGGAATTCTGGCTTACGCCGACCCGGTGAAGCACAATTTGCTGGACGTTCCCCTGGAAACTCTGGATAACCATGGCGCCGTGAGCCAGTCCGTAGTGGTGGCCATGGCCGAGGGAGCAAAAAAAAGACTGGGTACCGATTACAGCATCGCCGTCAGTGGAATTAGTGGGCCTGGGGGCGGGACGGATGAAAAACCCGTGGGCACCACTTGGGTGGCTGTGGCCACGCCAGAAAGAACTTTTGCCGGGCTATACCGTTTTCCCGCAGACAGGGAACGCAATCGTTTGCTGACTGTAGCTGTAGCTGTGGATTCCCTGCGCAGGAGTTTGGAATTCGGGCCGATGCAGTCGCCGTGGAATGACGATGATACCTGGTGTCTGCTCAGTCGCTGATTCAATTCATAAAAAACGTAAACAAGGGTTGATGATTTAGCATATTTCATCAACCAAGGGCGACAATGAAGTCGTTAAAATGTTCAGATTATTTTTGTTTCTGTGTATTGTGAAATTGAAATCTTCTATTTGCTGGGCTTTTAATTGCTTTTATTGTAATAGGTTGTGAAGATTTTGAGTTGAGTTGATGTTTTTCTAATCCACTGGGGAAGCCAAAGGTCCCAGGGTTGCAAAGGTTCAGAATACGATCCCCAAAGTGGCTGCGAAAAAAAGGCGAATAAAAAGAGTTGCGCTGGCTCTGTTACCTGTGCTATCTTGGCCTCAGATACACCAAACAGCTGCCTGCTCAGGTGGGCATAAACGGATCGTTATAAGATAATCGAAACATAGATGGGTTTGAAAAAGAACCCAAGGACACCAAAGTTCAGTGAGGGAGCAACCCCACGGACGGATCCACAGGAGATGACAGGAATGGCCAAAAGCAAAGTCGACGAAAAAGCAAAAGCCCTGGAGTTAACCCGGGCGCAAATTGAAAAGCAGTTTGGCAAGGGCTCCATCATGGTTTTGGGCGAAAACAAGATCTACGATGAGATCGATGCTGTCAGTACCGGCAGCCTGTCTTTGGACATTGCCTTGGGTCTGGGAGGGCTTCCCCGGGGCCGGGTTGTGGAGATTTATGGACCGGAAGGCAGCGGTAAAACCACTGTGGCCTTGTCAACAATTGCCAATTGTCAGAAACACGGTGGAACTGCCGCTTTTATTGATGCAGAGCACGCAATGGACCCCATTTATGCCCGCAAATTGGGTGTGGACATTGACAACCTGCTGGTAAGCCAGCCAGATACGGGTGAACAGGCACTTGAAATAACGGAAATGCTGGTTCGAAGTGGAGCTGTGGATATGCTGGTCATTGATTCGGTGGCCGCGTTGGTTCCTCGTGCGGAAATTGAAGGCGAAATGGGAGACACCCATGTGGGGTTGCAGGCTCGCCTTATGAGTCAGGCCCTTCGCAAACTGACCGGTGCCATTGCCAAGACAAATACCCTGGTAATTTTCACAAACCAAATTCGTATGAAAATCGGGGTTATGTTTGGCAATCCTGAAACGACTTCCGGTGGTAATGCCCTGAAATTCTACAGCTCGGTTCGCATGGACATTCGCCGCATTGGTGCGATCACTCGCGGTGAAGAAGTTGTTGGTAACCAGGTTCGGGTCAAAGTGGTCAAAAACAAAGTGGCTCCACCGTTCAAAAAAGCTGAATTTGATATCCTTTATGGTGAAGGCATTAGCAAAGAAGGCGATCTGATTGATCTTGGCGTAGCTGGAGACATCATTCAGAAGAGCGGGGCCTGGTATAGTTTTGGTGAAGAACGGTTGGGGCAGGGACGTGAAAATGTCCGCATTTTCCTGAAGGAAAACACCGACCTGTACGAAACCATTAAAGATCTTGTTTTTAAGCACTATGGCATTGGGGCGGAATACCAGAAAGAAAATGATACCCAAGACCAAAACACCCAAGACCAAAGCACCCCAGCCAAAGACAACAAAGTACCCGGTGTAACTGCCAAAGGTAAAGCGGCCGCAGCCCAAGCTGGCTCTGCGGCGCCGGCCAAAAGCTAGTTGGTTTTTAGGAGTAGGATAGCAAAATGACCGATGAATTGCGTCGGCTGCTGGACTGTCGTCAGGAAAATGAATCAATTTTTCTGACTCTGGACCAGGGGGAAGTCCTTGAACTGGCCCTCAGTTCGGTCCCGGCAAATTTACCCGAAATTGGGGAGAGCATCAGCTCTCCCCTTTTGGCTGAAATCAGGTTGGCTGCTGAACGCAAGCAAGTGGCCCGTCGGGTTTTTGCCATGTTGGACCGGCGTCTGATGCCTCTGGCACGTCTTCGTCAAAAACTCATCGATAGAGAATTTTCAGAACCTGCTATCGATGCTGTTTTGGAACAAATGGGGCAGCAGGGTCTATACTCCGACCGAGTCTATGCAGCCGCTTATTGTCGTGATACTCTCGCGGGAAAATTAGTGGGGCGCCGATATCTCGAAAAGAAACTCTGGGAGAAACAAGTCCCTTCGAATATTGCCCGGGATGTGGTGGCAGAAAATCTTGATGATGAAACTGAAAGTAATCTGGCCCATCGTGCGGCAGAATGGAAATGGTGTCGCATGGGTGGTCGTCTGGACCGCAAAGCTGAAGAGAAGGTAGCCCGCTATCTTGTGGGACGCGGTTTCCCGACGGGTCTTGTTTGGAAAGCGGTCCGGAAAAACAAGCCTGAATCTGAACCCCATTTCGACGGGGAAGGTGAATTTTGAAAATTCTTGTAACCGGTTGCCGGGGTATGCTGGGACAAACGCTTATGAGGCGATTGCCGATTTACCCTGGTTTGAATGGGGCAGCGGTTATTGGAGTTGATCTGGCTGAAGCCGATTTAACTGAACCTTCCCAGGTTACCGATCTCTTCCAACGAATACAACCTGATTGGGTCATTCATTGCGCTGCCTGGACCGATGTTGATGGCGCAGAGAGTCATCGGGAAGCCGCCATGAAAATCAATGGTCTGGCTACTGAATTGGTCGCCGCGGCCTGCAACCAATACAATGCGGGCCTCAGTTATATCAGTACTGACTATGTTTTTAATGGTCAGGGCGGAGCACTTGGATATTCTGAAGACGCCGTCCGTGATCCTATCAATTTCTACGGCCTGAGCAAAGCCAGGGGTGAAGACGCCGTTGAAGCCATGCAGAGTCCTTGGCAAATTGTCCGAACCAGTTGGCTCTTTGGCCATGGGCCCAGTAATTTTCCCAAAACCATGCGCCGGTTGTTGTCCGAAAAACCCTGCTTGAAAGTCGTCAATGACCAATGGGGCTGTCCAACTTTTGCTGATGATTTGGCCGATGTATTGGGATTTCTTGTATCTGACGGCAGTCGTGGTATCTTCCACGGAACTAATTTCGGTCCATGCACCTGGCATGAACTGGCGATAGAAGTCGCCACTTTGATGGGACTGGACCCGTCTGTGGTGGTTCCCTGTACCACCAATGAATTTCCGACTCCGGCTCTGCGGCCTGCATGTTCGATTTTGCAAAGCCACAACCTTGAAGCTTTGGGCTGCGAAAGTAGGCCTTCTTGGCAGGATGCGGTGAAAAGATATATCGAATTGCTGGAATCGGGAAAAACAGAGCATCCTTAATCGGTCCAACATTGGACTTTGGAGTAAAAATGGCAAACAGTTCGGGAAAGAACCCCTCGGATATGGCCCGGTCTCATTATCAGAAGACTGTTTCTGATTTGTCTGCGACTTTGGCTCAAATGGATGAGACCCATCTGCAGTCCCTCTGTGCCATGGTCGGAGCTGTCTTGAAGTCCTGGCAAAACGGCGGCAAACTGATGATTTGTGGCAATGGGGGCAGTGCCTCCGATAGCCAGCACATTGCAGCAGAACTGGTGGGGCGTTTTCTGGCTGATCGTCCTGGTTATGCTGCCCTTGCTCTGACAACAAACTCTTCCATTCTGACCGCTGTGGGTAATGATTACGGTTTCGATCATATCTTTTCCCGGCAGGTTCAGGCGATGGGAAACCCCAACGATGTCCTTCTTGTCATTTCCACTTCCGGAAATTCAAGCAACTGTGTTGAGGCTGTCAAAGAAGCCCATAAAAAAGGAATCAAGAGTTTCGGTTTCCTGGGAAAAGGTGGTGGTCAGCTGC
Organism: bacterium; assembly: GCA_024223715.1. Taxonomy (GTDB): domain Bacteria; phylum Krumholzibacteriota; class Krumholzibacteriia; order LZORAL124-64-63; family LZORAL124-64-63; genus LZORAL124-64-63. Next base: position 7,461 of record JAAEOA010000284.1, read on the forward strand.
TGGACATGGTGGAAGCCGCAATGGTTGCACCCAGTGATCAAACTCCCAGAATACAGGAAATACACATCATGATGGGGCATCTCTTGTGCCAACTCCTCGAAGAACAGGTATCTGAAGGTGACTGACGCAGCTTCCACATCCTGTTTGCCATCTGGTTTGCGAGTGGCTTTGGTGCACGATTGGCTCACCGGGATGCGCGGTGGAGAAAAATGCCTTGAAGTGATGGCGGAAATTTTTCCTCAAGCAGATTTGTTCACACTTTTGCATTTGCCTGGCCGTGTTTCATCCATCCTGGAAAACCGCACCGTGCACACTTCATTTGTACAGAATTTACCTTTTGCTGAGAAAATCTACCGCTGGGCTTTGCCTTTTTTTCCTCGAGCCATTGAAGGCTTTGACTTCTCAGGCTATGACCTGGTTTTTTCGAGTAGCCATTGCGTGGCCAAAAGTGCAATTCCCGCTCCAGGTGCTCTTTCAGTCTGCTACTGCCACACTCCCATGAGGTATGTCTGGGACCGGTTTGATGACTATTTTGGGGACAAACCGTTCCCCGTCCGACAAATTATCTCTGGCCAGGCAGCCCGGTTGCGGAAGTGGGATAAAACAACATCCAGCAGAGTTGATCGCTACCTGGCTAATTCCACAGTGGTTCGTCAGAGAATTCTGGATTGGTATGACCTGGCCCCGGAAAAAGTGACCGTGGTGCATCCTCCAGTGGATACAAAACGCTTCTCTTCTGCCACGGAATTGCCTGTGCCCAAGGGACTGGAAAGCTTGGGATATGATCTTGTTGTTTCAGCGCTTGTAGCCTATAAAAGGGTTGACCTTGCAGTTCTGGGGGCTCTCAAGGCACGCAAAAAACTGGTGGTTGTAGGAAAAGGCCCCGAATTGAACAGGCTGAAAAAACTGGTGGCAGATTTTCCCGCAGATTTTCCGGCAGATAATCCAGCACATGGTTCAGCAGATGGTTCAGCAGATAGGTCAGCAGATAGGTCAGCAGATAGTTCAGCAGATAATCCGGTTGAAGAGAGCTTGGTTAGTTTTGCCGGTCCTGTTTCCGATGCCGATTTGCCATCCTATTATGCTCACTGTCGTTCTTTTGTCTTCCCTGGTTTGGAAGATTTTGGAATTACACCTTTGGAAGCCACCGCATCGGGTCGCCCTGTTGTAGCCTTTGGTCAGGGCGGAGTTCTTGACACCGTTGTTGAGGGACTCAATGGTCTCTTTTTCGCTGAACAAACTTCCGATGCTGTTGCTGAAGCTTTGAACCAGCCGGTTCTGGATGAGAATTGGGACTATGGCCGCATGGTTGCTCATGTGAAAGGTTTTAGCCGGGAACGGTATCGCCAGGAGTTGGAACAGGAATTACTCACGGCCTGGACACAGCATCAGGCTGAAAAAAACAACGAGGTGGAAGGTGACTGAATCGGGAAAGGGCAGGGAACGCACTTTCGATGCGATCATTCTGATAATAACCGATTTGCTGATGCTCGAATCGGCCTTCCTGATGACGTACTGGTTTCGGTTTTTCAGTGGCATTTGGTTGGTTCCCTTGGGGATTCCTCCCCTGAGTTTGTATTTACCGGTTAGCCTTCTCATTCTTTTGGTGTTTTTCGGCATTTTTTATACATCGGGTATGTATACCCAAAGGGGTGGCCAGACACTTGTTGATGATCTTTACGGACTGTTTAAAGGGGTGGTCCTGGCCAGCCTTCTGGTCTTGGCCATGGCTTTCTTTTTTAAGGAGATGGCTTTCAGCCGCTCCTTTTTCGGGCTCTTTTTCCTGTCATCTTTTGGCTTTCTAACCCTGGGTCGGATTCTGGCTCGGATTTTTTTGCAGTCGGTACTTAACCGGGGCGGAACAGGTGTCAGGACACTTCTGGTTGGAACCAGTCCCATGAGAAGAAGGCTGTTGAATCTTCTGAATGAATTGCCGGGGATTGCCATAAAACCTGTGGGTTGGGTTTCCACTCCTGAAGATTCCCCCGAAGGCCTTAAGCCTGTTTCTCCATCTTCGGTTCTCGACGCCTCGGGTAAAAATAAAGTCTCCCGATTGGCTCCGGTGGACTTGCCCGACCTTCCTTTGTTGGGTGATGTTTCCCGGGTACGGGAAATAGTTCTGGCAAATAAGATTGACTTGGTTGTATTGACTGTACCTTTCGAGCAACTGCCTTTGGTCCAAAAAGTTGCTGCGGAGCTGGGTAACCTGAATGTTGATTTACAATTTGTTCCTGATTTGCTGGCCCTGCACACAAGTCGCATGCGCCTGAAGGAAATTGGCGGTTTGCCTTTTATCTCAGTTCGTGAAGAGGCCCTCAGCGGAGCCGATCGCATAGTCAAACGCAGTTTCGATTTCCTGGCCAGCGGGTTGGGGCTTCTATTCTTGTTGCCCGTACTTTCCTTGCTCGGTGTTTTGGTGAAATTGTCTTCCCGCGGACCGGTGTTTTATCGACAAACACGCATGGGGCGCGATGGTGTGGAATTCGAAATGATTAAATTTCGTACCATGAGAACCGATGCGGAACAAAAAAGCGGACCTGTATGGACTACTGAATCTGATCCTCGGGTGACCCCCATTGGTGGGGTTTTGAGGCGCTACAGCCTGGATGAATTCCCTCAGCTGTGGAATGTCTTGCGTGGAGACATGAGTCTGGTGGGCCCCCGACCCGAACGGCGGGTTTTTGTTGAGGAATTCAGCCGCACCATGCCTCGATATTTTGAACGTCACCGGGTGCAGTCGGGCCTGACTGGGTGGGCGCAGGTTCACGGTCTGCGTGGCAATACGAGTATTGAAGACCGGACTTTGTTCGATCTGCATTATGTTGAAAATTGGTCTCTGGGGTTGGATATCCGAATCCTGTTAATGACGATTCACCATGTTTTGCGTGGGGAGAATGCTTACTGATGAGTGTGTTGATGACTTTTTTTGAAAATCTGCGTCCACGCCAATGGACCAAAAACCTGCTTTTGTTTGCCGGGGTCATTTTTGCCCGGGAATTAAGCAATACTGCTTGTGTGAAACGAGCCATTCTGGGCTCTCTGGTTTTTTGTTTTAGTTCAGGCGTAGTTTACGTTTTTAATGATATTGCTGACCGGGACCTGGATCGTCTGCATCCCACTAAGCGCAATCGTCCCATCGCCTCAGGGAGACTTGCGACTTCAGCCGCCGTAAAAATGGGCTTTTCTTTATTGATTCTCTGTCTTGCTTCAGCTTGGGCATTGGGGCCCCTGTTTCTGGCTGGAGTTTGTGGGTTTTTCCTCTGGAACTGGCTTTACACACGTTGGCTGAAATCGGTACCCGTGCTGGATGTGACAGGTATTGGCATGAGCTTCGTCATTCGGGCTACCAGCGGGGTTCTTGTCCTTTTGCCGGCATGTCCAGAGGTAAGCATTTCACCCTGGCTTCTTTTATGTACCTTTTTTCTGAGTTTGTTTTTGGGTTTTTGCAAACGCCGGGATGAATACATGAAAATGGGCCCTGGAAAAAATGAAACAAGACCGGTGCTTAAGGGGTATTCAGAACCCATGTTGAATGCCATGATTGGTGTCAGCCTGGGTTTGACCATGATGATGTATGGTCTTTACACAGTTTGGCCGGACACTGTGGAGATGTTTGGCACCAACCACCTTATTTACACCATTCCTTTTGTTCTTTTGGGAATGGGACGTTATTTGTTTTTGGTCTACAAAGAGGCCAAAGGTGGTAAACCTCACGACATACTCCTCAACGATGTTCTGCTACAAATTCTGGTCGTGGGCTGGATTGTAACGGCCATCAAAATTATCGGAACTTAAACTTTCATTAAGGGAGAGTCCTTTGCGACCCGTTGTTGCCTTGCTCCAATCCCGTCCGGAAACCGTAATTGAAGATTATGTACGGCTTTTGGATTTGTTACCCGGTTTCACCGACCTTCCTGCCAGTGAGATCATTATTGCTGCGAAAGCGGGAAATAAAGAGGGGCCTGTAGGGCAAACCTGTCCTCCCTGGCAGCTTGATGGATGTGTTCATTCCCTAACAGCAAAGTGGGAAGATCCGACTGAGTTATCTTTTGTTGCCGTAAAAAAATCCGGGGTCAGTGTCAAACTGCCTCAATCGGCTCAGAGCTGGAAACCCGTCCTCGAGCGTAGCAATCTGTCGTTGATGAGCGAGCAACACCTGGTAGCATCCCCTTACCGTCCGATAGCCAATGTTCCGGCTCTTGTACAATCGTTGGCTGGTGGTCTTTCATTTTCTCCCCACTTTCAGGGCAAACGTTTGGTTCTGTTATCCACTTTGGAATTGGAAAATTCAGGCCAGCTGGAGGCAGGTGTTTCGGGGTTATGTTCTCTATTGGCTCCGGAAAAAAAATCTCTCAACAAAGTGCCTGGCATTGAAGTCAAAGCTGAATTGGTTCAATTGGCTCAGGAAGTTTTTTCATCAATTCACGTGGTTTGCGACCTGACTGTCATGTCGATTCAAAGAAACGGTTCAGACAAGGTGCCTTTGATTAGAAATATACTTGTGGCAGGAAATGACCCAATTGCGGTTGATTCAGTTCTTGCCAAAATGGTGGGCTTGAGCCCGGCTCAAACGCCCTGGCTTCAACTCTGTCAAAATCGTCAGGCAGGCACATCGGACCTGGGTCGGATTAATATTTTGGGCGAGCCCGAGTTGTTGGATCTTGACTTCCAGATTCCGGAAGACACCTTTGCATCCGGTGGAGCGCATAAAAGGTGGTTGCCAGGGGCATTGTGGAATAGACTGACGGGCAGAAGTTCCGGGTCAGATGATTCTTCCACGAATTCTTCCTGGGCTGGTTTATTTCGAGATTATTGCAAGGAGTGACTTTAAATGAGTGAATCGGGATACACCCGGGGCCGCAAAGTGGTGAACAAGTCTTTAACTTTTCAGGCTCCAGCCAAAGTCAACTTGCATTTGGAAGTTGTCCGGCAAAGGCACGATGGATACCATGAAATTGAAACCATTTTGCAGGCAGTCTCCATTTTCGATACGGTTACAGTTGATCTTCTGGAGCAATTTCCCGGGGGAGAACCAAATATCGTTTTGACCGTTTCCCCGGAAGGGAAAGCTCCTGCTGATGAAACAAATCTTTGCTGGATGGCCGCCAGACATTTTTGCAGGGAAACCAAGGTCTCGGGTGCTATTTCCATTCATTTGACCAAGGAAATTCCATCTGAAGCTGGCCTCGGAGGCGGGTCCAGCGATGCTGCCGCTGTCCTAAAAGCTTGCAATATTCTGTTTGATACCAAATTAGATGATACCCAGCTGGAGAAACTGGGCCGCCCTCTTGGTGCCGATGTTCCCTTTTTTATTCGAGGAGGAACTGCTCTGGGGCGGGGCACTGGAGCGATCCTGACTCCCATGCCCTTTATTCGTACCGGTCAGTTTCTTATCGTCAAACCTGGCTTGAGTTTAAAGACGGGGTCGGTTTACCAAAATCTTAAAATGGGATTGACAGTGAACAGCACAGCGGCTAACATCAAAGTCATGAAGACCCTACTGGCTCGGTTCCCTCAGAGTACCTGGCCTGGGTTTAACCGACTTGAGTCGGCTGTTCTGCCCCAACAACCTGCTTTGCAGCGGATTGTCCTGCAGATGAAAGAAGCGGCTCCCGTAGCAATGATGTCTGGGAGTGGGTCAGCCGTTGTGGGGGTATTTCCCGACGGGGAAGACCTGACAGAGTTGGTTGACGAGTTCAAGGATGCAGGACTTTATGTTCGGGTTGTGGGACCTCACCCCAAAGGTGTGGACGTTCAAGGATGAACTCCCAACTAACAAATCCGACTTCATTCGCCATTGAGAGGGAATACCTTGGATATCTCTGAAATCAGAATCACGCTGCGTGATGACAACAAGCTCAAGGGTTTTGCCAGCATCACTCTCGAAAATGCTTTTGTCGTGCGAGGCCTGAAGATTATTGAAGGATCTTCCGGTTTATTTATTGCCATGCCCAGTCGCAAACGCAAAGACGGGACATTTCAGGACATTGCCCACCCAATCAATGCTGCCACCCGGGAGTGGATGGAGAATCAGGTTATTGCTGCTTATCGGCAAGAAATGCAACGAGTGGAAAATGGTGAAATCCCGCACCCAAGCAGGAATACTGACTATAATGACTCCGGCAATGCTTCCATGGAAGAAGGATTTTAAAAAACTTTTTTGGACTTTTGCAACTTGAGGTATTTATTGTGACCTCTTGATGGATTATGGCTGGGGCGTAGTCAAGCGGTTAAGACACATGGTTTTGGTCCATGCATTCGAGGGTTCGAATCCTTCCGCCCCAACCATTGCCAACTTTCTCTCCCTGTTTTTATTCCCACACTTGATTTTCCTCCTCTGATCGGTTTTGATTGCCCTGTTGTTGGCAATTACCTGTTTTTGTGGAGGCCCTGCTGCATGTATAACGAACTGGTCATTATCTCCGGAACTGCGCACAAGGAGATGGGTGAAAAAATTGCCCAGAATCTGAATCTGAGTCTTTTGGAAGTGGAAGCCACCAGATTTTCAGATGGGGAAATCAGCATTAAAATCATGGAAAACATCCGCGGAACGGATGTTTTTATCGTTCAACCCACCATGCCTCCTGCTGAGAATATCATGGAGCTTCTGCTCATGATTGATGCTGTCAGGCGGGCTTCCTGTCGACGGGTTACAGCGGTGATTCCCTATTTTGGCTACGCTCGTCAAGATCGTAAGGACCAGCCCCGGGTTCCCATCGGCGCCAAACTAATGGCAAATTTAATTACCACCGCCGGTGCCGACAGGGTTTTGACCATCGACTTGCATGCTCCACAGATTCAGGGATTCTTCGATTTACCTCTCGACCATATTTATTCCGCACCTGTTCTGCTGTCCCATTTTGAAAACAAACCAACGGAAAATTTGGCTGTGGTAGCTCCAGATGTTGGATCCATCAAAATGGCTCGCTCTTTTGCCAAACGGCTGGGAGCAAGTCTGGCAATTATTGACAAACGTCGGCCCAAAGCCAATCAGGCCGAGGTCATGAACTTTATTGGTGAAATTGAAGGTCAGGATGTTGTTATTTTTGACGACATGATTGATACCGCAGGCACTTTGACGGATGCGGCCCGGGTTTGCATTGAACACCAGGGCGCCGTTTCGGTGACTGCCTGTTGCACTCACCCCATTTTATCTGGGCCCGCCATTGAGCGGTTGAACAATTCTCCCATAAAGGAAATTGTTGTGGGAAATACCATTCCTTTTGATCGCCATCACTTGTGTGACAAGATTAAAGTCCTGGATATGAGCTCACTTTTGGCCGATGCCATTGAGCGCATTCATCTGGAAAAAACCGTGAGCGCCCTGTTTCTGTAACGGAAAACTTGACAGATCTCATTTTCAGTGCATTTTTTAGCACTCATTTTGCGGAAGTGTCCATTTCTGCTGGCGGTAGCTCGCCATCATAATGTTCGGATGAGCATTTCCACTCAGGCCTAAGGCCAAAAGGTATCTTGACGCATCTGGTGTCGAGCCCTTTCTCTGCTGCCAAAAAAATGGTGGCCAAGGATTATGGAGGAGACGCCATGGGTCTCGTTAAAATCGAAATTTCCCCTCGCTCAACACAGGGAAAAAACGCCAACCGTCGCACCCGCGCCGCTGGTCGCATTCCAGCCGTTGTTTACGGTAAAGAGCGCGCTGCTGCCAATTATGAAATCGATGTCAGAGAATTTACAAAAATCATGAAAAGTCTTGGCGGTCGTGCTGCGATTTTCTCCCTTATTGAAGGCGAGCCCACTGATGACGACTCCATCGCTCTGATGCGTGAAGTTCAGCGTCATCCGTGTACCGATGAATATCTGCACGTGGATTTGATGGAAGTTCCCCGCGGTCAGAACGTAACAGTTGCTGTTTCGGTGGAAATTGTTGGCGATAGCCCTGCAATTACCGCTGCTGGTGCTGTTGTGGCTCTGGTTATGGATGCTGTGGAAATTTCCTGCCGTCCAAGCCAATTGCCTGAATACCTTGAAGTTGACATCTCGGAACTGACTGAGTTTGATAAAGTCACCGTTGGTGATATCAAGCTGCCTGTTGGTGAAATGGTTTCTGATCCTGAAGCTCTGGTTGTAAATATCAGTGTACCCCAGGAAATGGATCTTGGTGAAGATGAAGATGAAGAGGAACTTGAAGGTGAAGAAGGTGCAGAAGGTGAAGAAGGCGCCGAAGGTGAAGGCGATTCTGAAGGTGACGACGATAAAAAGGAAGACTAGTTTCTTCCTGAACTCTCCCATGGGAGAAATCAAAGTTGCATAGAAAAAGAAGCGCCCCTGGAGTATTCCGGGGGCGTTTTCCCAATAGGTCATCTTTTTCAATATTCTGGTGGTAAATTTATGGAGAATAACAAATTAGTTGTGGGATTGGGAAATCCCGGACGTCGCTATGAAGCCACTCGACACAATATTGGATTTTTGGTATTGGATGAACTGGCTCGGCGAAAGAATTTGGACTTTTTTGTTGAAGAAGAAGAGTACTGGTGCTCAGGAAAAGACTTTTCTGTTTCGAATCTTGTTCTGATGAAACCCCTTACTTATATGAACCTCAGTGGTGAGGCTTTGCTGGCTTGGGCAGAGCGGTCCCATGAAACTTTAACCGGAAGTGTGGTTCTTGCCCCTTCGGTGAAAGAAGATTTACCCGAGTCTGATTCTGATGCTGATTTGGTGAAAGTCGAAGATCCTGCAGCTAATAAAATGGCTATAACTGAACATGGTTTGCGTCCTCTGATAATTTGCGATGATCTGGCCTTGCCTCTGGGGGCCGTGCGTTTGCGGGCCAAAGGCAGCAGTGGGGGGCAAAACGGTGTTCAATCAGTTATCGAATGTCTTGATGGGGATGTATTTCCACGATTGAGGTTGGGAATAGCTCCGGTTGAGGCCCCGGTTGATCCGGAATTCTGGCCAGACTACGTTCTTGCGGAATTTGAACCTGATGAGCTGCCAGCTGTTAAGGATGTTGTGCACCATGCCGCTGATGCGGTGGAGTTCTGGTTGAAAAGCGATACTCAACAAACTGCCAGCCGTTTCAACAGGCGCCGCATTCCGGACTCAAATCTTTGAGAAATTCCGATTAGACCTTTTTCTTGCCATTTGATCAATGAGGCAATATATTGCCCCACTTGCCGCAGTCTGCGGCTGCAGGGTGATCTATGCCCTGAATGTTTCTAAACATTGCCACGCCTGCGGGCTTGGTGCTCACATCCCTACCCGAGCTGACGCGACGGGCGGCTAGATTTTTCAGAAGAGCATTTGGTTAGGTGTCAGGAATTGGCATTGCCGAGGTTTAATGAAGGAATCAGAACAGCCAGCCATCAGCGAATAGAGACTCGGGTCTTCTGTCCGGGGGGAGGTGTTACCGATGAAGAAGTATGAACTGATTTTTATCTTGCGGGCTGACCAGCCTGAAGAGCAAATGGCTGCACGTGTTGAGCGTGTTAAAACCATTGTATCTGCTCACGATGGTCAGATCACTCAAGAAAACCACTGGGGCGTTCGCCGCCTCGCTTACGAGATCGAGTACGAAAACAAGGGCAATTATATGTTCTTGAGGTTCAAATCCCATGGCGATGCCGTGGCCGAACTCGATAAATTCCTTCGTTTGGATGACAAGGTGCTGCGTCACCTGGTTGTTGTTGATGAGGAATGGGAAGAACGGAACCGCGTGGCCATGGCCAAGCGTCGCCAAGGTCAATCTGAAGCTGCAGAAGCCACGGAATAGTTTCTGTTGTTTTAAGAAGTTTCGCTCTTACTGTCGATGGTCAGAAACTGATTGTCGCAACTCGTAAAGGAGAATCCGATGGCACGTAAGAACCTTCGGATCAAGAAGAAAAAGAAAAAAAGAAGGCATGGGAAACAGAAGGCTTGCTTCTTTAGCAAGACCGGAATGATTGCCATTGACTACAAAGATGATGAATTCCTTCGTCGGTTTGTGACCGAGCGTGGCAAAATCGCCCCTCGTCGCAATACTGGTACCAGCCCCAAGTTTCAGCGTCCTTTGGCTATTGCCATCAAGCGCGCTCGTCACCTGGCTCTGTTGCCCTTTGTGAAGGAATACTACCGGTAGATCTTGATTCAAGATGTACGGGTAAAAACAATGGAGTCTTCATGGTCCAGAATGTGGCCCGGAGCAGTTTGTCTCTGGTACCTCTGGCAATAACGGTTTTTTTGACCGCTTTGCTGGGCGGACTGGTGACAGCGGTAGATGGGAATGAAGAACTTCTTGGTCCCCTGATGGGGCTTATGGTCCTGGTGAGTCTGGGAATACCTTTTGTGGTTCCGGTTCTCTGGGCTTGGGCACTATTACAAAGCCGTCCGGTTACTTATGTAATGGCGGCGGGGATCCTCTGGCTGGTTGTCGGGTGGATTGTTCTGCCCGCATCGGCAAATTGGCTTTTGACAACACAGGTGGTTACCGGAATGGTGGTTGCCTGGGGTCTGATGAGCCGGTGGAAACCGGAACTGATCATTCTGATCATGGTTCTGATTTCCTTGCCTGGAGTTTTCCGGGATTTGCACACCATGCCTCTGGAAGAACGATTTGCCGAAGTCAAAGATGAAGTGCTTTCCTCACGGAGAGAACTTCTGATGGAAGGCACTAAAGAAGGAGATGAACCTCCTTCGTTGGAAATGGATGAAAAAGTCTTTGATGACATGCTTGTCGTCATGGATCAAATGACTCCCGGCTCGGTTTTTATCAGCCAGGGGATCATGAGTGGATTGGTATTCTGGCTTGTTTGGGTAATGACCCGAATTGTCGGTCTCAGCCATTCCTTTCGTCCTATGAATCGTTTTGGCCACTGGCGTTTGCCTTTTGGCATCATTTGGGTTTTGGCGGGTTCGGTGGGACTAATGATTGTCCAGCCTCCCATCTGGCCTGAAGCCGGGGTGAATGTGGTCCTTGTTGTTGCCGGCTTGCTGGCCTTGCAAGGAGCGGCGGTTCAATGGGAAATGGGGAAATCCGCATTTCCGCTGTTGCCCCGTTTGGTGTTTATGTTGGTGGCATGCTTGCTCTTCATGCCTTTGGTTTTGCTGGGATTGGCAGACCAATGGGCTGATTTTCGCAAGCTTGAAATAGCTGAGTCCTCAGATTCGGATCCATCCGGAAGCTGATGGATTTAAAAGTGATTTGTAATGGCGGGCCTGATGACAACCCGCTGCTGATTGTCGGAGAGTTCCGGTTGAACCTGGAGCATCCCGGCATCTTTGAAAAGGTGGTTGATGATGGATTTGATCCTCATGGAAAACGTGGACAATCTGGGCAAGATGGGTGAAACCGTCTCCGTTGCCCGGGGTTATGCACGTAATTACCTGATTCCCAAAGGTCTGGCTGTACTGGCTACCGAAGGGCACAGGAAAATGGTTGCCGAGCATATGAAGCACGAAGTCAAACGGGACGACTTGCGTCGTGCCGGTGCTGAAGAACTGGCTGCAAAACTGGGTGAGCTGAGCTGCACTATTTCCGTGCAGGCTGGCGATGAAGACCAGCTTTATGGTTCGGTTACTTCCCGCGATATTGCCAAGGCTCTGGAAAACGAGCACCTGGAATTTGAAGAAGACATGATTAAGCTCGATGAAGCGATTAAAAAATTGGGCGTTTACACAGTCCCGGTTAAGCTGCATCATGAGGTTGAAGTGACGGCCAAGGTTTGGGTCGTCAAACCCTAATTTGGAGGCGAAAGCTAATCCATGGCGTCTGATTCAACCACGCTTCCCGGTTCCAGCAACCAGGGAATATGCGTCATCATGGCTGGGGGCCGGGGAACACGTTTCTGGCCCCTGAGCCGGACGGACCGGCCCAAGCAATTGCAGGCTCTCAGTTCCGGGGCCAGTCTTTTGCGTGATACCTTTCTGCGAATACAGGGTTTGGTGGGGCCAGAGCGAGTGCTGATTATTACCAGCGGTTCCTTGGCTGAAGCCACCCGTGCAGAACTGCCCGAATTACCCCCCGAAAATGTTATTTGTGAACCCGTTGGGCGCAACACTGCTCCGTGTGCTGTTCTGGGCCTTGGAGTGGCGCGGAAAATTGATGCAAGCGCTCCGGTGGCCCTTCTGCCTGCAGATCACTTCATTCCCGATGAAGACATCTTTTGTGAACAGTTGCAGAAAGCTTTTGATTTGGCGGCTTCCACCGAAACGGTAGTCACCCTGGGAATACGACCCACTCATCCGGAAACGGGGTACGGTTACATCCTGACCGAAAGTAATTCCGATGACTCCAATATTCTGGCTGGAAAGGGGTTTGTTGAAAAACCCGATGCTGTCAAGGCGGAACAATATGTCCGCCATGGTGGTTACTTCTGGAACAGTGGCATGTTTATTTGGAATTCGGAGTGGTTTTCGCAAATGGCAGAAACTCACGTACCTGAAATTTGCAAGGTAATGCAGAACTCCATAAATGAATTTGGAACCGATGGCTTTGATGCGGCGTTGCATGAGTCCTATGCCCATTGTCCGGCTGAATCTGTCGATGTGGCTGTAATGGAAAAACTCCCGGGTTTTTCCCTTCTGGAAGCGGACTTTCGCTGGTCAGATTTGGGCAGCTGGGATGCTTGGGGCGATTTAGCCCCTGAGTTGCCGGGAAATAACAAAGGCATCGCCGATTTACTGAGTTTGGATAGCAGTGGTAACATTGTTCGCAGCAAAGACCGTCTGGTGGCTTTACTTGGAGTTAACGATTTAATTATTGTCGATACTCCGGATGCCTTACTGGTAGCTCGCAAAGCTGATGCTCAACGCATCAAAGAAATAATCAACCGCCTGGAAGACGAGGGCCGCAACGGCTTGCTCTGAGTGAAATTCCGGGAAGTTTACAGATCGAACGTCAATGACGTGAAGAAGGAGATAATAATGAAGGTTTTGCATCGAGCCCTATTTGTGGCATTGGTATTGGTTTTGGGGCTTGTTCTTGCTTCCTGCAATGGTGTTGGCAAGGGGGGGCAAAACGGTGAGAAGGCTATCTTTGGTGACGGCCGGCAGGACATTTCTGAAGTTATCGCTCGAGTGGGTGACGAGGAAATCACCCAAAAACAGCTGGATCAGCATTTTAATGAACTGGTTCCACGTCTGCAAAAAATTTATAAAGGTGAAGCCGGGAAACAGTTGCTTCTGAAGGAAATGGTGGACAAAGTTCTTTTTGTTCAAGGTGCTGAAAACATGGGTTTGAAGAATAGGTCCGACGTTGGCCAGACTTTGATAACCCAATACCGCGAAACCATGATTAGCGGTATGAAAAATATTGGTATTCTTGAAGGAAAGGAGCCTACCGAAGATGAAATCCAGGCTTTCTTCAGGGACAACCGAAAAGAATTTGTTCAACAAGGTATGGTCAATGCCAGACATATTGAATGCCTCACTTTGCGGGAAGCAGAAGAGGCTTACCAGAAGATCAAAACCAGTACTGAAAACAATATCTTCATGAAAACGGCTGTCGATTACTCCATCAATAAAAAATCAATGGAAAATGAGGCAAGTGTCGGATGGTACAACCGTTCCGGTGTGATTCCTCAGATTAGGAACTCCAAGGCTTTTATTAACGCTACTTTTGACCTTCCTTTAGGGGTTAATCGTCCTGTTGAAGTGGGCGACCGCTGGCATGTGGTGGAAATCATTAAGCGGCGTCCTTCAAGGGCCATGACTTTTAATGAGGCTCGTGAAATAGCAAAAAACACAATGCTTCCCGGTTTTAACGATGCACTGGTGAAAAATTACCTTCGTGAGGAGCGAAAAAACACTAATGTGGAGTTACTTGGGACTTATACTCCTGGTCAGGGACTGGATCCTGAGGCAATACTTGAGCGAGCAAGCCAGGTGCAGGATCCCGGTACAAAACTCGATTATTACCGTATGCTTTATACTGATTTTCCCGATAGTGATCGGGCTGATGATGCCCTGTTCATGTGTGGGCTGATTTGTTTGGATACCTGGCAGGATCGTCGTTTGGCCCGTCGTTATCTGGATATTCTCATTAATGAATACCCGGATAGCGAATTGTTGGAAGATGCCACCTTCCTGCGGGAAAACATGTATAAACCCGAGGCCATGAACCCTGAGTCTATTGACCAATTGCGTGGCAAGTAGCTGATTTTATAGGCCTTTGACCGAGGGAGAGAATCATGCGAAACTATGGAAAAGAAAAATTAGTGACCGCTATCCTGATTTTTGTGCTGATGGTTGGATCGGCGATGGCTCAGGATTCTGAAGCCCCTGCTGAAGTTGTCTCTGCATCGGCAATAGTGACCTTTGGCACAGATATTGATCGGGAAACCAGAGCGCTGGTGGGTGAAACCGATGTTTTTGCCGCTGGTATTGAAAGAATCACCTGTCTGACCCTTGTCAAAGGGCTTTCCGCTCCAAATTCCGTTACCCATGTGTGGTATCGGGATGGTAAAACCGTGGCCAGAGTTGATCTTAATGTAGCCTCTGCTCATTGGAGAACCTGGTCTTCCAAAAGGCTTTTGCCTTCCTGGACCGGGCATTGGGAAGTGAAGGTTCTGGACAGCGACGGTCGCATACTTGGAACTGGTGAATTTAACGTAGAATAGTCCGGAGAGGTTTTTTTATGGCTGTGATTTTGACTCGTTCTTCTTTGGGAAAAATCGTAGCCTTGGGTGGTGTGGTGCTGTTATTGGCAGCATCCCTGTTTGCCTTCTCCGGTTGTGCGTCTTCAAAACCTGGGGATGTCAATTCTGGCCTCGAATTGAGTGGTAGCAAACTTGAGCAGGCCGAAGGCCTGTATGCAGACCTGCACCGTGAAATCAGTCTGCACCGCTATCGCAAAAGCCTGGAATTGGCAGGCACATTGCTGGATTATTACCCCGCGTTTGACCGGAATGACGAGGTTCTGGTACTGGCAATGGACGCGGCCACTCATCTGGAAGATCTCCCCAGGGCTCAGGGGCTGGGCAATGAATTGCTGGCCCGATATCCCCAAAGCCCTTTGGTGGATCAAGCTTTGTTAAAAGAATCTGAACTTGCCCTGGCCCAAGCTGATACTTTCAGTGGTGTGGTTTACCTTCTGCGTTATCACAATCGCAATCCCATGCGTTCGACATTGGCCAATGGGCTTCCCCGCAGTGATTCCCTTTTGCAACGCCTAACGGCCAGCGAACTGGGTCAATTGAAGGCTGAACAGGAAGACAAGCCCCTGTGGAGTTACCTCGCCTTTCTGCAAACTTCCTCATTTCTTGACGATGGCCTGTATCCGCAGGCTGAAGAAATCGTTGCAGAAATGCGATTCGTGGATCAGGACGAAAAATGGACCCTCGCGGCCATGGATTTGCTTTCTGGAAAAGGGTTAGCCGCTGATGGCGTGACCCGCCGACCCACCATTGGCAACATCAATATGGATCAGGTTGGGGTGCTCAGCCCGCTAACCGGACGCTTCGCTGTGCTGGGAAATGCATTTTACGATGGAGCCATTCTGGCATTGAATGCCGCAAATGAAGAAACCGGCCGTGAGTTCATTCTCAAGGTGGAGGACACTGCGGGCGACCCTGTGACCGCAGCACTGGCAGCCCGTCGTCTTTCTTCAGAAGATGGTTGCGGAAGCCTTTTTGGATCATTGATGAGTGACCCCACGGCTGCTACAGCAATTGTGGCCGATATTTATGGCGTGCCCCTGGTTTCGCCCACCGCAACCAATGACCGGGTTTGGGAACTGGGCGATGGTATTTTCCAAACAAATCTGACCGGGTTGCATGAAGTTCGGTTACTGGCGCAGCTGGCCACGACAATTCTCTTGAAGGAGCGTTTTGCCATTCTGCATGAAAATACTCCTGAAGGACAAAGAAAGGCCCAGGTTTTTGCGCAGGAAGTTGAGAAGTTTGGTGGAAATGTTGTCTCAATAGAGCCATACAATCTGGCCGATACTGATTTCCGAAAAGCCATTCTTGCCATGAAAAAACAACGGCCGGAAGTAATCTTCACACCCGCAACTGTTGATCAAATGATAATGTTGGCCCCGCAGTTGGACTTTTACAAAGCCGGGGCTTTGGTCATGGGTCTGAGCAATTGGAATTCCGAGCGGTTGTTCTCGCGAACAAATACCGTTCTGGAACGAGCCATCTTTCCCAGCGATCTGGCCCTTTTTCCAACTTTATGGACCGGAGAGTTCAATGCTGGCTGGGATGGGAAAAACTATCCCAAGGAAGCCAGAGCTTTGGCTCTGAAAAGCTATCAAGCCATGCGCCTGATTCTGGATACCTTGCATCAGAGTGGGGCGACCAACCGAGACCAGCTCCAGGAGGCCCTGGAAAGGCGTTTGGCCAATCGGGACATAATGGCTGAAGGGCCGGATAGTTTTGCAACCACGGTGCGCCTGTACAGCAATGAAAGGCCGAGACCCTTCCCTTCGGGTATCTTTGCTGAATCCTGGGCACTGACCGATGGTGCCGTTGTTGATTCACTGTCTGTTATGAGTCCTGATAGTTTGGAAAATTTACAGAATATGGATCTGGTCCCTGAGACAGAGGGCCTTCCTGAGTGACCAGTTGGCTAATTGTTGAAATAGGGGCTTTTGAACTCCAGGGTGGTGAAGCCCCACTGCCCAATTCCCGGGTCTTTTTTGAAGGCGAATTCCCACTGAATGAATTTGTTGCGAACTTCATTTTCAAATATTTTACTGCCATTTGTTGCGTTGGCTAAAACATCAGAAACTTTCCCATCGGGGCCCACAAAAAATTCCACTCTTACATAAATGATCGGGGTTCGGCGTTCTGCTTCGCTGGCTCCCAGTGGATATTCCAATGGGACCATGGTCAGAACAATGAGGTTGGAGCTGCCACTTAACGGAGTGTTCATTTCCACTCGTTCAACAGTGGAGATTTCTGCATCCGGATTGGGCTGAGGAATATCGTTGAGGACCTCAATAAACTCTTCTTCGGTTTCTTCCGGAGCCTCTTCGGTCCCATTTTCAGACACATCTTCTTTTTCAATTTCAATGCGCGATGGAGGAGGGGGAGTCATCAGGGTCTGGGGTAATTTTTGCATTCGGTCTTTGCCGTCTTCAATGCTGATTTCGGGCATGAGTGTTATTTCTGAAGGGGCACCGTAATGTTCGAATTTATCCTTTACCGTTTGTGCATCGGGCCCCAAAATAACGAAGAGTACCAGAGCCATCAGTGACATTGCCAAGGCCCAGAACAAACGCTTACGAGTTAAAGCGCGTTCGGCAATCTGAGCCCTGGTGGTGAAGCGCCTCGCTGGTTCCGGTGGTGTCTCATTGACCAATGCCATGAATCAAAAAGCTCCTCTAAATATTCTCCAGAATCAGATGGAAATCGAATTGATCGTTCTGAACTTCAACGTGCCAAAGTTGCCAATGATCACCTGAATGAATTTCCAGGGTGTGGGTTCCGTCTGCAGCGGGCCAGCCTGGGGTTGGCCATGAATTTAGGGAATCAATGGCGGGTTGGAAAGGGTTGTCCTGCCAGTCGAAATTGCCATCCCAGCGGGCCCAGTCTACTGATGGTAACGCAGTGGGGGAAAATAACAGTTCCAATACTTTTACCGGATCTGCCGATGGGGGCATTTCTTCAGTGCCTGAAAGGGCAGTGGCGCAAGACAGCAGAATACCCCGGGCTTCGGCCATAGCCCAGGCCGGGGTCGTCATTTCCATTTCAGATTCAGGGGTTTTTGGAGTGCTCAATCTTATTTCCAGAGCAGGACATGCCGTTTGACGTAGTAAATATCCATAGGATTGGCCCACTTGAAGACTGTCCAGTGAAGCCATGGCCTGGCTCATGGCAGTCGCCCAGAGTATTCCAG
>JAAEOA010000285.1 GCA_024223715.1 bacterium
ATGATCGGAGGGAATGAACTTGGTTATGGACTTTTCAAAAGGGACAGGAGTGAGCAGTTTTATGACTTGCGGGAATCTGTTTTTTGTATAAATCTTAAATAGGATCAAAACAAACCGAATTGATTGATATCTGGAGTTCTCAAGATGCCTCGTCCAGTTTTAAAAACTGCAATACTGGCTGTATTGGCCATTGCAATCCTTCAAAGCCACACCGCCAATGCCTTGCCACGATACACTGCTCAATATGGTCAAAGCTGTATTCTGTGTCATGTGAACCCTTCCGGTGGGGGCATGCGCAGCGAATACGCCAGCCAGTTTCTGGTGCCCGA
This sequence comes from bacterium, assembly GCA_024223715.1. Classification (GTDB taxonomy): domain Bacteria; phylum Krumholzibacteriota; class Krumholzibacteriia; order LZORAL124-64-63; family LZORAL124-64-63; genus LZORAL124-64-63. The sequence continues at coordinate 330 of JAAEOA010000285.1, forward strand.
AGAAATAGCGGCCAAGGGTTGGAGTACCGGGGAAATGGATTACCTCAGTCCTCGCATCAGTCCCAATATTGTCCTTGGTGTTGACCTGCGATCACTGCTGTACCAGCAGGAAGGAGGCAACGGTTCCGGATTCGCCATGCAGGGTGATCTCTATGTGAATGTTGAGATGAGTTCACGGTTCGCTGCTTATGTGGAGCAGGGGCTTAATGGCAGTGGGGAAATATTCGGCATCGGCCGGGCAGATGTTTTGGACAGCTACTTCAAGGCAGGACGCTTCATTCCTGATTACGGTTGGCGTTTTTCTGATCACGGCATGTTTAACCGTCGTTACCTTACCGATTCAACTGGAAGTGACAGCCCGGCAGGTTTGTACAGTGAAGGATTTGAGGTTGGAATTTCTCCAGGTGGGTTGACTGCCAGCGCAGCTTTGCTTGGGGGCAGCCAAAACAACGGGGACAACTACAGCGGTCGGGCATTGTATCAATTTTATCTGGGTGATTTCAACGTGGGTGCAGGGGCTTCGTTGCTGCGTCGACAGCTGGGCACAGATGCTCGTCGGGCTGCGGGGGCTTTCTGGTACCTGGCCTTGGGGCCGGTTACCTGGTTGGGTCAAATTGACGAAACCAAACAGAACAACCAACTCGGAAATATGGTTTCTCAGGAAGTGGCTTTAACGGTGAGTCAGGGTTATGACCTGCGCCTGACCTATAATTTTCAAGATCCCGACCGCGGATTGCAAAATGGATCCAGACAGAAATATGGAACAGGAATTTCGGCCATGCCTAGACCCTATTTTGGGTGGAGCCTGATGGCCAATTACTGGGACAATGATCAAGGCGATGCTGTTGTTGAAGATGACCGTTTCGAAGGCGAAATGATGGTTCACTTCTTTTACTGATGCGGAGGATTAGATGTTCAAGATAAAAATAATATTTCAAATGAGCCTTCTGGTTTGTCTGCTGGTTTGTTCCAGTTCGGTTATGGCTGCACGTTTCGATATTGCAGTGGGTGGTGAATCAGAAATTATCTTCAAGAGCAAAGCGCCTTTGGAAAAATTTGACGGCAAAACCAAAAAACTGTCGGGATTCTTTGAGGCTGATCTTTCAAATCTTGTTGGGCCGGTAACCCTGGAAGTTGAAATTGATCTGGCCAGTTTTGACACGGGCAAGAAGAAACGCAACAAACACATGCGCGAAAACCATTTGGAAACAGAGAAATTTCCATCATCCTGGTTCAGGGCCGGAAGTATAAAATCTTCAAGCAAGCCGAGCTTGGTTACAGGAGAATCGGTGAGCATTGTTTTGAGTGGTGAACTTGATTTGCATGGTGTAAGGAAAGCTCATGAAGTTACCCTGAAATTGACCAGGACAGATGATGGCGCGGTTACCATCGAGGGTGAGTTTCAGGTTAAATTGAGCGACCACGATATTAAACGTCCAAAATTTCTGGTTATGAAGCTGGCTGATGAGCAGTTGGTTTTGGTCAATTTACTGGCAAGGCAGGGCTCATGATTCGTGCAGGGAAAGTGTTTAAAAAAGGAAAAAAGTATTTGCCAGGTAACTCCAATTCAATTTTCTGGCCGTGTGTATTGTTGTTGGTAGTGTTTGTTGGCGGTTGCAGCGATCACGGTGACCCGGTTGGGGTGATAGAACCACCGGGGGGGAATGATCCGGTTTCTTTTTCAACGGACATTCAACCGGTTTTTGATATGAATTGCATCGGTTGCCATGGTGCAGGGGGTAACGCCGGTTTGGACCTGCGCAACGGTTTGAGCTTTAACAATCTGGTGGGTGTGGAGGCTACAGCCAGCACCGGGCTTCGGGTTGTGGTTGGCGATGCGGATACTTCTGTACTTTATCAAAGACTTTTTGGGGCCATGGTTGCCCCTATGCCGCCATCTGGTGTTTTGCCAGAATCGGTTCAATCCCTTGTGGCCCAATGGATCAACGAAGGGGCTCTAAATAATTAAAAGTTGAACAATAAAAAGTTGGATAATTAAGTATTTTACCAGGTTTCCGATTCCTCCAAAATTGCCCAACCATTTATTCCATCCGACGAGATTGAAGCACAAAATCAATCCGTTCTCAGAAATAGGATGTGAAATTTAAGCTAGTAAATGTGAATGTTTCCATGGTTGATTCAACAAAATATAAGCCGTTTTCTGCCAAAAATGAAAATCACATAAACCGATCCGCCGCAGTTTCTCAAACCTGTTTTGAACAACTAGGCAGCCTGGCGATAGTATCGATGATGCAGCCCGCCAAGTACTGGCTCACTGATAACAGGTC
>JAAEOA010000286.1 GCA_024223715.1 bacterium
CATTTTTCAAGAAAAACAAGCTCATCAGTTATTTGAAACTGCGGGGCAGTTGGGGGCTGACTGGCAATACACCGCTCTCCCATTTTCCATCCCTTGGTCTTTTTGAAGGCAGCCGCTACGGGGGCGCTTCCGGCATTGTACAGACGCAAATTCCAAATCCTGACCTAAAATGGGAAAAGACCACGCAAGTGGATGTGGGGGTGGACTTTGGGCTGCTCAACGACCGCATTTCCGGCCAGGTGGATTATTATGTAAAAAATACGGATGACTTGCTGCTCCGAGTCAATATCCCTTCCACGACGGGCTTTTCCACGCAACTGAAGAATTTGGGAAAAATGAATAATGAGGGAATTGAACTGATGCTCCACTCCAATAACCTGACCGGTGCTTTGAAATGGAAAACAGACCTGAATTTTTCAAAAAATATTAATACAGCCACCGATCTCCAGGGACAGGCCGTTGAGGCCGACAACCTTAACATCAGCATTAGCCGGGTGATGGAAGGACAGGCGATCGGGGTGTTCTTCGCTCCCGAATTTGCGGGCGTTGACCCGGACAATGGTGATGCCCTGTTCTATCTGAACACTGAATTGGGAAATGGGCAAATAGACCGGGGAACCACCAACAACATCAACGAAGCGCAACGGGTGGTCGTCGGCGACCCCAATCCTGATTTTATGTACGGCATCGGCAATACTTTTTCATGGAAAGGATTAGAGCTGCGGGTGCTGTTCCAGGGCGTTTACGGCAATGATAGTTACAACGGCGCCGGTCGCTTTCAAATGGACGGTTTCGGCTGGTTCGACAACCAGGACATCCGTATGCTCGACCGATGGCAACAGACTGGTGACCAGACGGACATCCCACAATTGCGCTTCCTGCAAGGGTCGTTCGATTCTTCCCGCTTCATCGAGAATGCTTCTTACCTGCGGTTGAAAAATCTGAGCCTGAGTTACCAACTGCCTCTGCTTTGGATAGACAAATTGGGCCTGCGCCAAATGACCGTTTATTTCACAGGCCAAAACCTGATGACCTTTACCAAATACAAAAGTGGTGACCCAGAGGTGAATAACGATGTGAAAGATTTTGCGGCAAATGGGAGTATTGTTATCGGCGAGAATTTTTTTACGCCGCCACAGGCG